>JANOQG010000167.1:0-17950 GCA_031422255.1 Actinomycetes bacterium
GGTAGAAGCCGAGGGCCGACTCGTTGTTCCGGCTGACGCCCCAGTGCACGCCCGTGGAGCCGTCGTCGGTCAGGCGGGCGAACAGCGCCTCCATCATGCGGCGGCCCCACCCGACACCCTGCGCTTCCGGGAGCAGATCGATGTGGAGGTGTGACGGGTAGCGCGCCACGGTGGCGTCGTCGGCTGTAGGTGGTTCGTGGATCATGGCGACGAGCAGGTCGTCGAGCCGGCGACCGCCAGTGCTGAGCGGATGGCGAGCGCGCGCACTGGGCCACCACTCGGTCGCGCAGCGAGCCTCGAACTCCCGGGTGTTCAAGGCACCGAGGACATAGCCCACGGCGGCGTCTCCGTCGTTGGCGAGGACCAGGGCATGCTCTGGTTCGAGCACGCCGTAGGGCGCAGCGAAGAGCTCTCCGAAGAGCGCTGGATCATCGACCATCGGCGTGGCGTCCTCGCCGGCCGCGCCGGTGCGCAGGCAGATGGCGTAGAGGGCGCTGAGATCGCGCGGTTCGTACGATCGGATGGCCAGCACCGGGAGACTGCTAGCGGCCGGTCCAGGTGGGGGAGCGCTTCTCGAGGAATGCGCTCATCCCCTCGCGAGCATCGTCGGTGCCCGCGTTGACGGTCATCGTGGCGCTCGCGAGCTCGTAGGCGTCGGCTTGCCGAAGCCCCGCCTGGGCGTAGAACGCTCGCTTGCCGAGGGCGAGCACCAGCGGGCTGGCCTCGGCGATGCGGACGGCTAGCGCTTCGACGGTGGCATCGAGGTCGGCAAGCGGTACCGCATCGTTCACGAGGCCCCACGCGACGGCGGTGGGCGCGTCGATGAAGTCGCCCGTGAGCAGCATCTGCATGGCGCGCTTGGGTCCGATCGAGCGGCTCAGGGGAACCATCGGCGTGGAGCAGAACAACCCGATGCGCACACCCGGAGTTGCGAACCGGGCACCGTCCTCTGCGATGGCGAGGTCGCACGAAGCCACGAGCTGACAGCCAGCGGCGGTGGCCACCCCGTGGACGCGCGCAATCACCGGCTGGGGAATCGACTGCACGGTGGTCATCAACTCGGCGCAGGTGGCGAAGAGCTCCGCCGCGGCCTGGGTGTCGGTCTCGACCATCTCCGCGAGGTCGTGGCCCGCCGAGAACGCAGGCCCGGCACCGGCGATCACCACCACCTGGCCTTCGGCGGCCACCAGCGCCTCGGTTAGCTCCCGCATGACCGCGAGCGACAGTGCGTTGCGCCGTTCGGGGCGGTTGAGTGTGATCCGAGTGACCGGGGGCGACTCGTCAATGAGGAGGTGCGACCAGATGCTCACGGCGCCGACCGTACCGCCGGGGGATCAGGGGGTGGCGAGGATCTCTCCGTGCAGCACTGCGAACCAAGCGCCGTCAGCGTCGGCCCAGCTCCGCCACGCCTGGGCCAGCTGGGGGAGCTCGCTCGGCTCTGCGATGCCCAGCTCCACCGCGCGGGCGCCGAGCGCCGTGCCAGCGATGCGGTCAGCCCACAGGCCGCCCCACCAGGCGCGCTCACCGGGAGTGGCGTAGCACCAGGCGCTCGCAGACGCCGTCACCTCGGAGCACCCGGCTTCGATCGCCCACGAGCGGAGGCGACTACCGGCATCGGGCTCACCGCGGTTGGCCTCCGCGACATGGCAGTAGACCTCGAGCCAGCGGTCGAGACCCGCGCTGAGGGGATACCAGCTCATGGCGCGGTAGACCGCGTCCCTCGCGGCCAGCACTCCCGTGGGCTTGCACACGCGTCGCATCTCACGCAACGCCGCCACTGGGTCGTCCACGTGCTGGAGCACCTGGTGAGCGTGGACGACGTCAACCGAATCGTCGGGAAGATCCAGCGCATAGAGGTCGCCAGTGGTGAAGGCGACGTTGGCCACCTGATCATCCACCGCGGTGGCCCCGGCAGCGGTGATGACATCCGCGGAGGCATCGATGCCCTGCACAAAGCCAGGCCCGACGTGTCGGGCGATGTCGATCGTGATCGTGCCGGGTCCACACCCGACGTCGACCACTGATGCCCCCGGCACGAGGTACGGCAGGAGGTACGCCGCGGAGTTCTCGACGGTGCGCCAGCGGTGGGAGCGCAACACGCTCTCGGCATGGCCGTGGGTGTAGGTGGCTGCTCGCTCCATCGCCGCATCCTGTCACTACGCTCCCGCCGGAAGTCCGTCGATTTGGGGGGAAGCAGCATGAAGGTGCGCAGAGTGGTCACGGGTCACGACGCCAACGGCAACGCGGTGTTCGTCAGCGATGAGCAGGTGGCGCCCGTCGTGACCGCGCTCACACCGGGAAGCGAGTTCCACCGTCTGTGGGGCGCGGACGAAGCGCCGCGCTTTCCGGACGGCGGCGGACTCCCAGCGCACCACTCCTACTTCCCAACCGTCGGAGGATTTCGCTTCGGTCACTTCACGATCCCGCCGGCGGGCACGGTCGGGCCGGACGACCTCGACATCACGGTGGCCTTCGCAGAGATGGAGGAGAAGCTCCCGGGCTTGCTGGCCCACATGGAACCCGATGACCTCGGGATGCACACAACCGCCACGGTGGACTTCGAGGTCGTGCTCTCCGGCACCGCCACCCTGGAGCTCGATGACGGTGAAATCGTCACGCTCCAAGCGGGCGACACCGTGGTGCAGAACGGCACTCGTCATCGCTGGTCGAACCCTGGCACCGTGCCCGCGGTGCTGGCGGTCTTTCTCATTGGCGCCCACCACGACAAGGTGGGCTGAGCTTGCAATTCGACGAGGACGACACACACCGCGACCTCCGCGAGGGCGTCCGCCGCGTCTGTTCCGCCTTCCCTGACGCGTACTGGCGCGACCTCGACGATCGCCACGAGTTCCCGTGGGCGTTCTACGAGGCGATGGCGGAGGGCGGCTGGATCGGGGTGGCGCTCCCCGAGATCTACGGCGGAGGCGGCCTCGGAATCACCGAGGCGTCGATCGTGCTCGAAGAAGTTGCCGCCAGCGGCGCCGCCATGAACGGATGCAGCGCGCTCCACACGTCGATCTTCGGCATGAACCCGGTGGTGAAGCACGGCAGCGACGACCTGCGGACTCGCTATCTCCCGGAGGTCGTGGCCGGGCGACTCCACGTGGCCTTCGGCGTCACGGAGCCCGACGCGGGCACCGACACCACCGCCATCACCACTCGTGCTCGTCTCGACGGCGACCGGTACCTCGTGCGCGGTCGCAAGGTGTGGATGACCAAGGCGCCGTACTGCCAGAAGGTCTTGCTGCTGGTGCGCACGACGCCGCTCGAGGAGGTGGAGCGCAAGACCCACGGTCTCACGCTGCTGCTCGCTGACCTCCAGGACCCACGAGTGACCATCACGCCGATTCCCAAGGTCGGCCGCAACGCAGTCGTGTCGTGCGAGGTGAGCTTCGACGACCTCGAGGTTCCCGTCGACCACCGCGTGGGTGAGGAGGGGAAGGGCTTCACGTACCTGCTCGACGGTCTCAATCCGGAGCGCATCCTCATCGCCGCAGAGGCGCTGGGCATCGGCCGCGTCGCGATCGAACGGGCGGTGACCTACGCCAACGAGCGCGTCGTGTATGGCCGCCCGATCGGACAGAACCAGGGCATCGCCTTCCCGCTCGCTGATGCCTACGCCCACCTGCATGCTGCGGGACTGGTGGTGCGCGAGGCGGGCTGGCGGTACGACAACGGGCTGCCGTGTGGCGAGCACGCCAATCTCGCCAAGCTCTTGGCGTCAGACGCGGCCTTCACCGCGGCCGACCGGGCAATGCAGACCCACGGCGGCTTCGGCTACGCGACCGAGTACGACATCGAGCGGTACTGGAAGGAGGCCCGGCTGATGCGTCTCGCCCCCATCCCACAGGAGATGGTGCTCAACTACGTCGCCGAGCACGTCCTCGGCCTCCCCCGCTCGTACTAGAGCCAGCGCGTCCGCTCGCCCGGCGGGGGAACCCCGCTGCTACATCAGCTTGGAAGGCGTCGCGCCGTCCCACTTGGTGAGGCTGGCTGCCGTCACGCCGAAGTCGCCCATCTGGCCCAGGAGCGCGACGAGGTGCGGGGTTGCCATGTGGATGTCCATGGCCTCCTGGGATGCCCAATGCTCGGCGACGTGGAATCGGCCTTCGTCATGGAGGTCGCTGCTGAAGGTGTAGCCCTCGTTGCCCTCCTCAGCTCGGGTGGCCTCCATGCAGGTCGTCACCGCTGCGATGGCCGCAGCGCGATGCGCAGGGTCGAAGTCGATGGTGCCGGTCACGAGAATGGTCATGGCGCCTTCCTAGCCGAAACACGCCGGGGCCGCTGATGGCCGTATGAAACCATGGCCGCCATGACGGACGAGCTGACCCGCACCGACCGCGCCACCGTGCGCCGTCTCGCTGATCGTGGCCGGTACGAGCGTGAAGAAGTCAACGCCATCATCGACGAGGCTTACCTCGCGCACGTGGGCTTTGTGATCGACGGACAGCCCCGCGTCTTGCCCATGACCTACGGGCGCGAGGCCGGCTCGCTCTATCTCCACGGAGCGGTGGGGAACGCGATGTTGCGGGCCTCCGGAGATGCCGAGGTGTGCGTCACCATCACGCTGCTCGATGGGCTCGTGCTCGCTCGCTCGGCGTTCCACCATTCGATGAACTATCGCTCGGTGGTGCTGCTCGGTCTGGCCACCAAGGTGGTTGAGGAGGAGGAGAAGCGTCGGGCCTTCGACGTCATCGTCGACCACGTGCTTCCGGGTAGGAGCGACGTGGCTCGACGGTCGAACGACTCCGAGCTGCGCGCCACGCTCGTGCTGCGGCTGCTCATCGATGAGGCGTCGGCCAAGGTCCGCAGCGGTGGCCCCGTCGATGATGCCGAGGACATGGATCTGGCGGTGTGGGCCGGCGTCGTGCCGCTGAGCCTCGTCGCTGGCGAGCCGGTTCAGGACCCCGCCCAGTCGATCACCGGTCTGCCCACCCCGACTCCCGCCCGGCCGTAGGTGGTGGGCGCTCCCCGGCGCGAAACGTAACCGAGTACGTTTCGGCGCCATGACGTATCGAGTGATTCAGTGGGCGACGGGCACCGTCGGCATCCACGCGGCCCCCGCCATCGCGGCCCACCCCGAGCTGGAGCTCGCGGGCCTTTGGGTGCACTCGGACGCGAAGGCTGGCAAGGACGCAGGTGAGCTGTGTGGCGGTTCGCCCCTTGGGGTGATCGCCACGCAGGACGCCGCCGCGCTGCTCGACTCCGATGCCGACTGCGTCTGCTACACCGCAAACTCCGATCTACGGCCTGACGGCGTGATCGACGACATCGTTGGGATGTTGGCCAGCGGCAAGAACGTGGTGAACACGTCCTACGTTCCGCTGCTCTTTCCGAAGGCGGCAGGTGAGGGTGTGTACGACCGCCTCCAGGCCGCGTGCATCGAGGGCGGCACCAGCTTCTACACGTCTGGCATCGATCCGGGCTTCGGCAACGCCGGGATCGCCATCCATGCGCTCGCCCTCTGCAAGGAGGTGCGGAAGGTACGAATGCTGGAGATCGTCAACTACGCCACGTGGGACAACCCCTTCACGATGTTCGAGATCATGGGATTCGGAAAGCAGCAGCCGTCGCAGTCACTCCTGCTCTCGCCTGGCTCCATCGGCCTTGCGTGGGGTCCAGTGCTGCACCTCGTGGCTTCGGCGATCGGTCTGCAGCTCGATTCCGTGGAGGAGACCCACGAGATCCTGCGTGCGGACGAGGACATCGAGATCGCGTCGGGCATCGTCGAGAAGGGAACGATCTCGGGCATGCGGTTCGAGATCATCGGCATGGCTGGCGGTGAGGAACGGATCGTCGTTGAGCACGTAACCCGCCTGCGCGATGGTGACGCCCCCGACTGGCCACAGGGCGGCGGCTATCGGATCGTCATCGAAGGCGAACCACACCTGAAGATCGATCTCGAGATGTCATCTGATCTCGGCGACCACAACCACGCAGGGTGCTTGGCCACCGCGATGCACGTCGTCAACGCAATCCCGCATGTGGTCCGGGCCGACCCTGGCGTGCTGACGATGCTCGACCTGCCCGTGTACAGCGCGGCGGTCTGAGCCCACTGAACGGTTGTTGCTAGAGGTCGGGTAGGCCCATGTCGAGGTTGGGCTGCTCGATCCCTCCGTCTACCTCCACGATCTTGCCGGTCATGTAGCCACCGGCAGGGGAGGCGAGGAAGAGAACGGTTGCGGCGATCTCCTCAGGGTCGCCGATGCGCTTCAGCGGCGTGCTCTGCTCCATGGCGGTCCGGAGGCCGTCGTCCTCCAGGACGATCTCGAGCGCGGACGTGGCGATGGAACCAACCGCGATCGCGTTCACCCGGATGCGCGGCGACAGGTCCTGAGCGGCCAGGCGCGTCCAGTGGGACAGTCCGGCCTTGGCCGTGCCATAGGCCACGAAGCCGCGCCCTGATGTTCGCCCCATCATCGAGGAGATGCCCACGACGGCTCCGCCGTCGCCGCTGAGCATGTGCGGCACGGCTGCGCGTGTCAGGGCATGGGCGGTGGCGACGTTCCAGGAGAACTCACGAACGAGCCGATTGGCCGACGTGTCCATGAATGCTCGGGGCAGCGACCCGCCGACGTTGTTCACCACGATGTCCACCCGGCCGAGGGCCGCCTTGGCGGTATCGGCGAGGCCGGCCACGGCGTCCAGGTCGCTCAGATCGGCGGGCACCACGACGGCGCGCCGCCCGAGGGCTTCGATGCGCTCGGCCACCTCGTTGAGCTGCGCCTCTGTGCGGGAGGACAAGAGCACATGGGCACCGGCCTCGGCGAGGGCGATGGCGGAGGCGGCACCGATGCCGCGACCGGCGCCGGTGACGATGGCGACCTTGTCGTCGAGTCGGAAGCGGTCCTGGATCATGGCTCGGGACCCTAGCCATGCTCGCCGAGCGACCCAGATGCGTCCCCAGGGTGAACATCGTCACACCCGGGTCATCCCTGATTGCGTTGGCCCCGGCCACCCGTACGCTGCAACCCGTCATCGGCGGGGCGCGAGCGCGCGCCTCGGACCTCGTGCCCTGGAGGGCCTCACTTGTTCGCTCGACTTGGTTCCTGGTGCTTCCGCAAGCGGCGCACCGTCGCGCTGCTCTGGGTGGCCGGCATCTTCGTTGTCGGTGGGATCTCGAGCGCCGTCGGTGGTCGCTTTGGCCAGGACTTCGAGCCGCCCGGCTTTGAGAGCACCCGTGGGCAGGAGATCCTGCTCGGCGACTTCGACGACCAACGGGGTTCCGGTACAGCGGGCACGATCGTGTTTCGTGCCGAGCAGGGGGTCGACGACGCCGAAGTAAAGGCAGGGATGGAACAGCTCTTCGGCGTGGTCACGACGATTTCCAGCGACCCGACCGTCGACCTCGACGGCGAGGCGTTCGCAGGTCTCACGGCTCAGGGGCGCGCAGCGCTCGAGGCGGCCGACCTGAGCCTCTGGCAGGGCATCACGCTGGTGAGCCCGTACTCGCCGGAGGGCGCTCGTCAGGTCTCAGCCGCGGGTGACGAGGCTGGCAAGGTCGCCTTCGCCGATCTCGAGATCCCGGGGGACGACTTCGAGACCGCCGGCGCCATTGCTCGCACGCTGGTGCAGATCCTGCCGACCACCGACGGACTGCAGGTTGAGCTCGGCGGCCAGTCGCTCGGCGAGTTCGAAGAACCCTCGACTGAAGCGCTCGGCCTCGCGTTCGCCGTCGTGATCCTGGTGCTCGCCTTCGGCTCCGTGTTGGCCATGGGCCTGCCGGTTGGCGTGGCTCTGGCTGGCATCTTCGCCGGCTCCGTGATCGTGACGCTGCTCTCGAACCTGTTGATCATGCCGGACTTCGCGCCGTTCCTCGGCGGCATGATCGGCCTCGGTGTGGGCATCGACTACGCGCTCTTCATCGTCACCCGCTATCGAGAGAACCTCCACCACGGGCACACGTCTGAGGAGGCGGTGGCGATCGCGATCGACACCGCCGGTCGTGCCGTGGTGTTCGCGGGCGTCACCGTCGTGGTGTCGTTCATGGGCATGGTGCTGATGGGCATCAGCTTCATCCAGGGACTGGCTGTCAGCGCCGCCACGGTTGTCGCCATGACCGTGATCGCATCGATCACGCTCTTGCCGGCGTTGCTCGGCTTCGCCGGTCACCGCATCGAGGTCACCCGCTGGCGGGGCGTTGCTGCCACCGCGTTCGTTGCGCTCGGCCTCATCGGGGTCGGCCTCAAGATCGAGCCGCTCGCTCTGGGCGGATTCATCCTTGGGGCGCTCAGCATCCTGGCCGGCTTCGTCGTTGCGCCCCTCAAGAAGGAGGTGCCTCGTCGAGCTCCCAAGCCGATCAAGGCAACCTTCGCCTACCGGTGGAGCCGCTTCATCCAGCACCGCCCATGGTCCTCGGCGATCGTTGGCGCAGCGGTCCTCGTCATGCTGTCGCTGCCGGTGCTCGGCCTCCGTCTCGGATTTTCCGATGAGAGCAACTTCCAGAAGGACACCACCACCAGGAAGGCCTACGACCTCCTCGTCGACGGCTTCGGCCCGGGGTTCAACGGTCCGTTCTTCCTCGCCGCCCGGGTAGACGGGCCTGTCGACCCCGCCGTTCTCGCTGGCATCACTGCCGCAGTGCAGGCCGACCCTGGTGTGGTGTTCGTGTCGCCTCCACAGGCCAACGATCCCGCTGCGCCGACTGCCTACCGGTGGTTCATCACCCCGAGCACGACCCCGCAGGACGAAGCCACCACCGAGTTGGTCCATCGCCTCCGCGACGAGGTGCTGGTCGACGGCGAGGAAGCCCTCGGCGCAGAGATCGCCGTCACGGGCTCCGTGCCAGGCACGGTTGACTTCTCCGGCCTGCTCGCGCAGCGCATGCCGTACTTCTTCATCGCCGTCCTGGTGGTGTCGTTCCTGCTGATGATGGCCGTGTTCCGGTCGATCCTGGTGCCGCTCAAAGCAGTGATCATGAACCTGCTCTCGATCGGCGCCTCCTACGGCATCACCGTGGCGCTCGTGCAATGGGGGTGGTTCAGCGACATCACGGGGCTCGCCCCTGGGCCCATCGAGACCTTTGCGCCGATGATGTTCTTCGCCATCGTGTTCGGACTCTCGATGGACTACGAGGTGTTCCTCCTTTCGCGGATCAAGGAGGAGTACAACCGCACCGGCGACAGCCACACCTCGGTGGCCAACGGCCTTGCCGCCACGGCACGGGTGATCACGGCGGCCGCCGCCATCATGGTCTTCGTCTTCGGCAGCTTCATGCTCGAGAACGACCGCACCTTCAAGCTGTTCGGGGTGGGACTCGCCTCGGCGATCTTCCTCGATGCCACCATCGTCCGGCTGCTGCTCGTGCCCGCCACGATGGAGCTGCTCGGCGACAAGAACTGGTGGTTGCCGAGGTGGCTCGATCGGATCCTTCCGAACATCAACGTGGAGGGCACCCCCGACTCCATCTCGTTCGACGATGAGCCGGAGTCCGACCCGGAGCTCGTGTCAGTCTGAACCTCGTGAGTAGTGCGAGGCTGGTCCTCGATGGCTGCTGGCGACATGAGTGCAGACGCCGGTCGGCTGTTGAGGACCCGTGGCCTGCGGGCGCTGGCAGACGGCCTCGTGGCGGTTGTGCTGCCGTCGTTCCTCCTGGCGCGGGGGTTCAGCCCGTCTCAAGTCGGTGCGGTCATCACAGCCGCGCTGCTCGGATCGGCCGCGGTCACGCTCACGGTTGGGTTGCGCGGCGGTCGGTTCGACCGGGTGCACCTGTTGCAGCTGATGGCCGTGCTCATGGTGGTGACCGGAATGGCCTTCGGCATGGTCGCCACGTTCGGGGTGTTGCTCGTGGTGGCTGCTGTGGGCACCGTGAACCCGTCGTCCGGGGACGTGAGTGCGTTCCTTCCGATCGAGCAAGCCCTGCTCCCCGACACCGTCGCGCCGATGAAGCGCACCCATGTGTTTGCTCGCTACAGCCTCGTGGCGTCGCTCGCCGGAGCCGTGGGTTCGTTGGCGGCCGCCGGCCCGGAATGGGTGGCCCGCCACACTGAGGTGTCCAAGCTCGACGCTGAGCGCGGTGTCTTCTTCGCATATGCACTTGTTGGGATCCTCCTGCTCGCTCAGTACCGCCGATTGACTCCTCGCCCGCCGGTCGCGGTGGCGGGCCTCGGCCGGAGCGGGCTCGGTCGCTCGCGGGCGATCGTGGTGCGACTCGCACTGCTCTTCAGCGTGGACGCCTTCGGGGGTGGATTCGTGGTGCAATCCATCCTCGTGCTGTGGCTCTCGCTGCGGTTCGGCTTGTCGACCGGGTCGGCGGGGGCGATCTTCTTCTGGGCGGGCCTCGGCTCCGCCAGCTCCGCACTCCTCGCGCCGAGGTTGGCGGCGCGGATCGGTCTCGTGCGCACGATGGTGTTCACGCACATCCCTGCGAGCCTCCTGCTGATGGCGGCCGCGCTCGCGCCTTCGGCCGGCCCGGCGATCGCTTGCCTCCTCCTCCGTTCGCTGCTGTCGCAGATGGACGTCCCTGCGCGCACCAGCTACGTCATGGCCGTGGTCGACCCGGCCGAGCGGACGGCGGCCGCCACTGTCACCAACGTGCCTCGCAGCCTGGCGTCGGCTCTGCCGCCGCTCGCGGCGGGTTGGATGTTGCAACACTCGAGCTTCGGCTGGCCCTTGCTCATCGCCGGCATGCTGAAGATCACCTACGACCTGACCTTGCTCGCGCTCTTTCGCAACGTCCGGCCTCCGGAGGAGCTCAACGTCCTGCCGACCTAAAGTGCTGGCATGGCACGCATCACCCTTCCTGCCGCCTCCGGTTTGGGCGAGCACGTTGACTGGTCGCTCCACCGCACCGAGATGGCTGTCGGCATGGGGAAGCTCTCCGAGGCCGTCTATGGCAACACGAAGCTGGCTCTCCGGGAGCGCGAAGCCGCTCGCTGGACCATCGCCCTCATCAACGATTGCGCCGTCTGCCAGGACACTCGGGCCAAGGATGCCGCGCTCCATCAGGTCGACGATCCCTTTTACGCGGAGGTCGCGGCCTGGGCCACCACCGACGCCCTCTCCGAACGAGAGAAGCTCGCGGCGGAGTTTGCCCAGCGGTTCGCGCTCGACCACCAAGCGATGGACGACGCCTTCTGGTCACGCCTGCGCTCCGCATACGCAGACGACGAAGTGGCCGACCTGATCATCTGTTGCGGCATGTTCCTCGGCCTCGGCCGGGCGATGGCCGTGGTCGGTGTCGAGGCACCGCACGAGCGCATCCTGATCTGACACCAGCTTCCGGGGGGACTGATGGCCGCACACGATCTCATCATCCGAGGGGGCACCGTCATCGACGGCACCGGCTCGCCGGCTCGGACCGCCGACGTGGCGATCACCGGCGGCATCGTCACTGAGGTCGGTCGGGTGGGCGGCACCGCGAACCAGGAGCTGGATGCGGACGGCCTGCTCGTCACGCCTGGCCTCGTCGACATCCACGTGCACTACGACGGGCAGGCAACGTGGGACACCAGGCTGATCCCTTCGGCCTGGCACGGGGTCACCACGGTGGTGGCGGGGAACTGCGGCGTGGGCTTCGCTCCGGTGCGCCCTGCTGACCACGACCGCCTCATCCAGCTGATGGAGGGCGTGGAGGACATCCCGGGTGCAGCCCTGCACGAAGGCCTGCCGTGGACCTGGCAGTCCTTCCCTGAGTTCCTCGATGCGCTCGACGGCCGCCCGTACGACGTCGACATCGCCACCCACGTGCCCCACGGTGCGCTGCGTCTCAACGTGATGGGTGAGCGCGGCGCTCAGCGCGAGATGGCCACCCCCGCCGACATCGAGGCAATGGCCACGTTGGCCCGGGAGGCCGTGGAGGCCGGTGCGATCGGCTTCAGCACGTCGCGCACGCGCAACCACCGCAGCAGCAACGGCGAGCTCACGCCTACCCTCACCGCTGATGCCGACGAGCTGCTCGGCATCGCCCGGGCTGTCGGTGCCACGGGCAGGGGAGTGCTGCAGGTCGTGTCCGACTTCGACGACGTCGACGCGGAGTTCGCTCTCTTCCGGGCAATGGCCGAGACCTCAGGTCGCCCACTGTCGTTCTCGTTGGCCGGAGTTGTGGAAGCCAACTGGCGTCGCCAGCTCGAGCTGTTGGAGCAGGCCAACGCCGAGGGCGTCACGATGAGAGGCCAAGCCGCCGCACGGGCCATCGGCATCTTGCTCGGCCTGCAGTGCACGTTGCATCCGCTGCTGAACAATCCGGTGTGGAAGGAGATCTCCTCGCTCCCCGTGCGCGAGCAGGCCAGCGTCATGGCCGATCCTGCCTTCAAGGAGCGGGTGCTCGCCGCCGCACGCGCGGGTCGAAACAGTGCGATGAGCGGCTACGACCGCATGTACGAGCTGGACGATCCTCCCGACTATGAGCCTGCCGCCTCGACGAGCGTGCACGCACGCGCTGCCCGGGACGGCCGCGACCCCCTCGACTACGCCTATGACCTCCTCATCCGGGACGAAGGCCGCACGTTCCTCTACGTGCCGATCATCAACTGGTTCGACGGCAAGCTCGACGCAGTGGGCGAGATGCTCGCCCACGAGCACACGGTCCCGGGTCTCTCCGACGGCGGCGCTCACGTGGGCACCATCTGCGATGCGAGCTTCCCCACCACGTTCCTCTCCTATTGGGGTCGCGATCGCAAGGAAGGCCGCATGGACCTCCCCTACCTCGTCCGCCAGCACACGAAGGACACGGCCGAGACAGTGGGGTTGCTCGATCGAGGCGTGCTCGCGCCGGGCTACCGAGCCGATGTGAACCTCATCGACTTCACCACCTTGCGCCCCCGGCGCCCCGAGATGCGCCACGACCTCCCGGCGGGTGGCAAGCGGCTGCTGCAGCGGGCTGATGGCTACGTCGCCACCATCGTCAAGGGTGAGATGACCTATCGCAATGGCGAGCCCACCGAGGCACTCCCTGGGCGGCTGCTTCGTGGCGGCACCCGGGCGCCGAGCTGATGGTGACACCCACCGTCCTCGAAGAGCAGTGCGAGTGGCGTGGCGCCGAGGTGGGCGAGTCCTATGTCTGGTCGTTGACGAACGAAGAGCAGTCCGAGCTCGTCGCCGCTCTGGAGCACGCCGAGGCCCACACGTCGACCACCCTCGAGATCACCAAGAGTGACTTCCCGCTCCCTCACCTCAGCGTGAAGTTCGAGGCGGTGGCCTGCGAGCTCATCGAGGGGCGCGGCGTCGCGCTCATCAAAGGTGTGCCCATCCACTCACTCGGGGCCGAACGAGCGTCGGCCGTGTACTGGGGCATCGGCCGCCACCTTGGTCGACCGTGGCCGCAGAACCACAAGGGTCACCTGCTCGGCGACGTCACCGATCAGGGCAAGACCGGAGCCGATCCCACCAGCCGCGGCAACGAGATCGGTGGAGTGGCCTTCCCGTTCCACTCCGACGGCTCCGATCTCGTGGGGCTGTTCTGCCTCAACGCCGGGTCAAGCGGCGGGGCCAGCCTTGTGGCCAACGCCGTCACGATCCACAACGAGCTCGTGCGCACTGAGCCGGAGATGATCGCGGCGCTGTACGACGAGTTCGCCTACGACTTCCGCGGCGAGGAGCGGTCTGGTGCTCGCCCGTGGTACCTCATGCCTCTGTTCACCGAGCGAGCGGGTCGGCTGTTCGTGCGCTACATCCGGCCCTACATACTCTCGGCGCGCCGCCACGCTGACGCCCCCGTACCGAGCGAGATGGCTGCAGCCGCCATGGACCGCGTCGATGCGATGTGTGCCGACTCCACCTTCCACCTCTCGATGCGGATGGAACCGGGCGACATGCAGTTCGTGAACAACTATCACGTGCTTCACGCCCGGGCCGCGTACACCGATGACCCCAAGGCGGGCTCCGTGCGGCACCTGAAGCGACTGTGGTTGGAGACCAGCGTTCTCACCGACGACGACAAGCCCGAGGCGTTTCGGATGGGGGGTACCACCAAGGATTGGTGGCAGGCTGCCTCGCAATGATGATTCGAACCCGGTCCCTCATCCTCGCTGTCCCCCTGATCCTCGCCGCTTGCTCCGGCGACGACAGCGGCCGGTCGGCGTCTACGACTCCCTCGTCCGACACGACCGTCAGCACGGTTCCTGCAGTGACGGAGGTCGCCAGCGATGTCGACCTCTACGCGTTGGCGGAGGGTCCGCTCCAGCCGGGTGAGCCGGGTGATGTGATCGCGATTCAAGAGGTGCCTGGCCTCGACGTGGACGGCACCGTGCTGCGCGTGCTCTACCACTCGGAGTCGCTCGAGGGAGACGACATCGCGGTGTCCGGGATCATCATCGTGCCCTCGGGCGCGGTGCCGGACGGCGGTCGGCCCGTCCTCACCTGGGCTCACGGCACCACCGGAATCGCCGATGAGTGCGCGCCGAGCAAGGACCCAGGAGCCAGCGGCATCGGTCTCGTGGGCCCCTTCCTCGAGCGGGGCATGGTGTTCGTGGCGACCGACTACGAAGGCCTCGGGACGCCTGGTCGTCATCCGTACATCGCTGGCGAGAGCGAGGGCCGCGGCACGCTCGACATCGTGCGCGCTGCTCGGGTGCTCAAGGACCGCACCGGCGCCTCGGAGCGAACGGTCATCTGGGGGCATTCCCAGGGTGGCCACGCTGCCCTCTTTGCCAACCAGATTGCGGCGGAGTGGGCTCCCGAGCTCGACGTGGTGGGCACCGTGGCCGGAGCGCCGCCGTCGCAGCTTCCGCTGATCGCGGTTGCGCTTCGTAACAGTCCGTATCGGTACTACCTCGGCATGGTCGCGGCTGGTTGGGAGGCGGCATTCCCCGAGGCCGACACGTCGCTCGTGCTGTCGCCCTTGGGCGTTGCCGCCCTCGACAAGGTCGATGAAGGCTGCACCGGGGAGATCGCCGAGGCCTTCAACGCGGCTCCCTACGACGACCTCGTCATCGCCGACCCGGCCACCACGCCCCCGTGGTCCGACCTCCTCGTGGAGAACGACCCGGGCTTCGTGGTGGGCGAATCGCCGATCCTCATCATCCATGGGGAGAACGACGAGCAGATCCCGCTGGTCAGCTCGGAGATGCTGCTCACGAGGATGTGCGGCATCGGCCAGGTGGTCGAGCGCCGCACCTTCCCGGGCGAGAGTCATGCCGGGGTGATCGGCCCGTCGATGGCCGGGATGCTCGAGTGGATCGACGCTCGCTTCGCTGGCGATGAGGCAACCACCGACTGTACGTAGCGGCCAACACCCAACTCCGTGCGGGCGACGTCACCACCGCCACGGCTAGCGCTGAACTGCCGCCTCCCGTGGGCGAGGGACGAGGGCCTCGACCGCGGCGCGTTCGGCATCCCGAGGGTCGAGCTCGACGCGCGTCGATGCGTCGAACACCATCGTCGGCCGGGTGGCCGAATCGTGCAGCGGCCATGACAGGGCGGCCGTGGATGGGTTTGCCGTGTGCACGAAGGCGAGCCACGCGTCCATCATCTGCTCGGCGAGCCCGTCGGCGGCAGCCCCTGCACCGGTGAAGGCGGCGATCTCGCCGCGGCCCTGGTTCCCGAACACGAAGGCGATCTCGAGCCCGTGGCAGGCGCCGAGCCATCCGCCCATGGCGGGGGAGCCCCAACCGAACAGGTAGACGAAGGTTGGCGCGTGCTCCGACTGGGCATCGGCCAGGCGGAGCCCCGGCACGCGGAACGCACGCTCGGACTCGATCGCGTAGAAGACGTCAGCGGAGGTACTCAGCTCACCCCGACTGGATCGGGCCGAGCGCACCACATCGACGAGCCCGGCAACCTCGTCGGCGGGAAAGGTGTGCTCGAGGCGGTCACGAAGTCGGTCGTCGTCGAGATCGCGGCTGTGCGGATCGGCCGCCGCCCACAGCTTCCACTCGTCGACGTTCGACCCGATCAGCATCGGGATTCCCGCAGAGGATCCCCCCGCGAGCGCCGGGCCGGGAAACGAGGGAACGACGGTGCCGTCGACCGCCGGAACGAACATGCGCTCGCGGCCTTCGCCCTCGATCTCCTGCTGAGCAGCAAGGATTCGCTCAACGGGTAGGTCGCGCAGCGCGCTCGCATCGCTGACCCCCGTCATCTCGACCATCCGGTCGGCCAGGGTCACTGCCACCGAGAGCTCCGACGTGAGCGTGGCGCCGCTCTGCACCGCGGCCTTGTGGAAGAGCGCGGTGGCCGAGGGCATCGAGCACAGGAGTGCCACCGCGGTGCCGCCCGCGGATTCGCCGAAGATCGTCACGTCGTCGGGATCGCCACCGAACGCCGACGCGTTGGCTTGGACCCACCGCAGGGCCTCGACGAGATCGAGCATCCCCCAGTTGCCCACGAGTGCGTCGCCGGTGGCCAGCGACGGGTGCGCGAGGAAGCCCAGCGCTCCGAGGCGGTAGTTGAGCGTGATCACCACGACGTCACCACGGGTTGCCAGGGTGCTGCCGTCGTAGAGCGGACTGGCACCGGAGCCGGTGCGGAAGGCGCCACCGTGGATCCAGACCATCACCGGGCGAGCGCCAGCACTCCCTGTCGTCCACACGTTGGCCGAGAGGCACTGCTCGTCCTGCACGAGATCCGCCGATTGGAACTGCGCGCCGCCTACCTGGGGCGCGATCGGTCCGAACGTTGCCGCGTCGAGAACCCCATCCCAAGGTGCCGCGGGCACCGGCGTTGCGAACCGCTCGGCGGAGGCGTAGGGAATCCCGCGGTACACGTCGACGCCATGATGGTGAATGCCGCGAACCTGTCCATCGCGGGTATGGGCAATGGGTGCATCAGACATGGGCGCAGAGTAGGCGCGACGTGCCCGATGCCGGGCGGCCGCCGGTAGTGTCCGTCGTGATGACGGTGCCCTTCGCGTCCGGAGATCTGCCCGAGGACGGTCGCCATGCTCGCCGCCACCGCAGTCGCGACCTCGCCGTCGACGCCTTGCTCGACCTGTTGGGAGAAGGTGTGTTGAGCCCGACTGCCCAGCAGGTGGCCGAACGATCCGGTGTGTCGCTCCGGTCGATCTTCCGCATCTTCGACGACGTCGAGACGCTGACAGCCTCCGCCTCCGCTCGGCAGTTCACCCGGATCCGGCACCTGTTCGTCGACGTCGTGCCGACGGGCACCCTCGAGGGGAGGGTCGGCCAAGTGGTCGGCATCAACGGCCGGCTCTACGAACAGGTCGCACCCATCCGCCGTGCGGCGCTTCGACGTGCGCCGGAGTCCGAAGCGCTCCAGGAGCAGCTCTCACGCGCACGCATGTGGCTTCGCTCCGAAGTGGAGCGGGTGTTCGCAGCGGAGGCAGCGGCCGTCGGCGACAAGCACGTGTTCGACGCGTTGGAGCTGGCCCTGTCCTTCGAGGCGTGGGATCGGCTGCGCACGGCCCAGGGGCTATCGGTCGCCCGAGCGGGGTCGGTGGTCAGCGCCACGATCGTTGCGCTGCTCCGCCCGTCGTGACAGAAGCCGTTCCGGCTCCGGCACTCGCTTCGCGCGGCACGTCGGCGGCCTTCTCCACGACCGACTGGGCTGTCTTTGGTGGAATCGGCGCCATCTGGGGTGCGTCGTTCCTGCTCATCGCCATCGGCTTGGACGCCCTCGAGCCTGGCGTCATCACGCTGGTCCGCGTGAGCCTCGGTGCCCTCACCTTGCGGTTGCTCCCGGGAAGCCGGATGCGGCTCATGTCCGAGGACCGTCCCCGCATGGTCGCGCTGTCGATCATCTGGGTCGGTATCCCCTTCACGCTGTTCCCGTTGGCGGAGCAGCACATCAACAGCGCCATCACCGGGCTGCTGAACGGAGCCACACCGATGTTCGCAGCGCTGTTCGCGGTTGCGATCTTCGGCAGTCGCACCACCGGCCCACAGCTCGGCGGGTTGGTGGTGGGGTTTGGCGGCATCGTGCTGATCAGCCTGCCGAGCCTCGGCGAGGGCTCGTCGCAGGTCACGGGGGTGCTCCTCGTGCTCCTCGCCACCATTTGCAACGGCCACGCGGTGCACCACGCCGCGCCGCTACAAGTGCGTTACGGCTCGCGTCC
>JANOQG010000168.1:0-17635 GCA_031422255.1 Actinomycetes bacterium
TGGGAGTGGTTCGTCGCCCAGCTCGGGATGGATTGCGACCCGGACCTTGCGACCCCCGGTGAAGACGTCGACGGTTCCGTCGTCGTTGTGGCCGACCACCGTGCCGTAGGCGGACGGCGGCTGGGTGAGCTTGTCCACCTCTTCCCGCAGGGCCGCGATGTGATCGCGGGCCTCTCGCAGGGTGTAGGTGAGCTTCTCGTTCTGCGATACGGCCTGGGAGAGCTGGCCCTTCGTCTCCAGCAGGCGCTCCTCGAGCGTGCGGACCCGCTTCGGTGCGTCCTGCAGACGCCTCCGAAGCGACAGCACCTCTTCCTCGAGCGTCCGGGCGTGCTCGTGGAGCTCGGCTAGCTCCGCCTGACCGCTCGCCAGCTTCTCGGACTCGTCCACGCTGACCACCTCCCGGAGAACCGTCGCTGCGAGGGAACCTACACCGGCGGCTCGCGCCCGCAGCGGACTCGCTGGTACGCGGGTTTGTTCAGAGGTTGCCGTGTTTATTCGTCGACGCGCTAGGGTGAGCGCACCCCCACGAGCACGCTGAGGTAGCCCCACCATGAAGGTCTGGATCGACCAGGATCTCTGCACCGGCGACGGACTCTGCGAGGAGATCGCGCCCACCGTCTTCTCCCTCCTCGACGATGGCCTCGCCTACGTCAAGGACGGCGACAAGGTCCTGTCGGATCCCGGTGGCGCCGAGGGCATCGCACCGGTGCCCGCAGGCCAGGAAGAGGCCACCATCGAATCCGCCGAGGAGTGCCCCGGCGAGTGCATCTTCATCGAGGTCGACTGAGCAGCCGCTCGCTTCCATCGCATTGACCGAAGGGGCCCGTATGGGCCCCTTCGTCGCGCCAGGGTAGGGTCCCCGCCGTGCCGAGCTCGACCATCGCCACCAGCGGACGGCCCCCATGGCCCGCCGCCTCCTGCCAGGCAGCGACGCCCGGCAGGGTCTAGTCGCGCTCGCGCTGAACTCGTCCACCTCGCTTCTGGCGGGCGCCGTGTTGGGCTCGCTCATCGCAACATTCGAGCGGCGCCCTGGCCTGCTGGTCCTCGTGCCCGCGGCCATCGGTCTGCGCGGCAACGTCTTCGGGTCGCTCGGCAACCGGGTGTCGACCTCAATCCATGCGGGCGAGCTCCAGCTTCGTCTGCGCAGGTCGAGCGTGTTGGGCCAGAACGTGCTCGCCGCCGCATCCCTCACCCTCGGGATGTCGTTTCTGCTCGTAGCCGTGGCGGCGCTGGTCACCGTCGGACTCGGTCTCGGCCACACGATCGGGCTGGCCGACCTCACCCTTCTGTCCGTGGGCGGCGGGTTCATCGCCTCGCTCCCGGTCCTCGCCGCCACCCTCGGCCTGGCGGCAGGCGCGGTGAAGTTCGGATGGGACCTCGACAACGTCAACGCGCCGCTCGTGTCCACGCTTGGCGACGTGCTGACGCTCCCGGCGCTCTACCTCGCGACTGGGCTCCTCGGGCTCGGACTGTGGACCACGGGGCTGGGCTGGACCCTGGCCCTCGTGGCGGTGGGCGCCCTCGTATGGGGAGCGATGTCTCCACTCCCCCAGCTGCGACGCATCGTCCGGTCGTCGATCCCCGTGCTCCTCGTGGCGGGTCTCGTCTCCAGCTTCGCGGGGGTAGCGCTCGAGGGCCGCCTGAGCACCTTCACCGCGCTGCCGGCGCTCCTGATCCTCGTGCCCGCTCACCTCTCCAGCGCAGGTGCGCTCGGCGGGATCCTCTCGGGGCGGCTTTCGAGCCAGCTGCTCCTTGGTCTCGCCCCTCCCACGGCGGTCCCGTCCCGAGCAGCACGCGCTGACCTGTGGTTCGTGGCTTCGCTGAGCGTGCCTGTGTTCATGGTGAACGGCATCGGCGCCCACCTGGTTGCAGAGCTGCTTGGCAAGGCCTCACCTGGATTGGGGCATCTCATCCTCGCGTCGCTCGTTGGAGGCCTCGCCGCGATGGTGGTCGTGATCGCGATCGCCTACTACGGCACCATCGCGACAGTTCGCCTCGGGATCGACCCTGACACCTACGGCATTCCGATCGTGAGCTCCTCAGTGGACCTCGTGGGTGCGCTGAGCCTCATCGTCGCCATCGCCCTGCTCGGCCTCACCTAGCGGCCACGCCTGTCAGCCGAGGCAGGGACCGGTGACGACCGCTGCCGTCAGGTCACGGGCCAGCACGGCCTCGAGCTCCGATCGGTCGAGCGCATAGGCAACACCGGGCTTGTCGGGGGCGACGGCGAAGGCCACACCCACCACTGCACCGCTGGGATCGATGAGGGCCGCTCCAGAGTCACCCGGGCGGAGCGCGGCGGACAGCACCAGCACCGAGCGTTCGGTTCGCTCGCGGTCGTAGATGTCGGTGCCAGTGGCCGTCACGACATCGCCCACAGAAAACGGAGCCGCTCGCAAGGCGCCTCCCCCGGGATGTCCGAACACAGCGCCGACACCGCCTTCGTCCGTGTCGCCACGCGGGAGCGCAGGCCGGTTCAGGTCGGGGACTCGAACGATGGCGAGGTCGCGACGCGGATCGAACATCACGACCTGGCCGCGCACCGTCGAGCCGTCGCTCCGTTCGATGCTCGTCTCCGACTCACCAGCCACCACGTGCGCGTTCGTGGCGACGAGACCCTCGGCCACCACGAACCCACTCCCCTCCTGCACACGACTGCAGGCAACCCCTGACACCTTCACCGTGGACGGCACGACAGCGGCGAGGGTCGCATCGGGGATGTTGGTGCTGGTGGGCGGCGGACCCAGCGTCGGCGCGGGATCGAGCGCACCGAACACGCGTGGGAACCCGTCGTCGCCCACGAGGCGGCGGAGCGTGTCGACGGCATCGGGTGAATCCGGCAGCCGGTCGTGGACGACGCGCGCCACTGTCGACGTGCGCGCCTCGGCCGCAACCCAGCCCGGCACATCCGCCATCAGCGGAAGCAGCATCCATGCGGCCAGGACTACGCCGAGCACCCCCGCGACCGCTCCGGCCACCCGGTCGAACTGGCGCACGCTCCCGCTGGGGATCGCCACATGCAGGAAGCTGGCGAGCATCAGTCCCGCTGCCTGTCCGATGAAGGCCATGCCCAGCAGGGTGCCCACCGTGACCAGCAGCAACTGCGGGGCGGTTGCATCGGCCAGCGCCCGCAGAACCGGCGGCAACACCTGCGTGCCCAGGATCACCCCGGCGAGCATGCCGATCCACGAGGTGACCCTGGCGACCAGGCCGAGCCGGTAGCCGGCGGACCCCGCGCCCACCCCGCAGACGAGGAGGAGGACGTCGAGGACGTTCAGCTCGGGCTACCGAGCAGGCGGGCGTGGGTGAGGAACCCGGTGTGGGCAACCATGCGGTGGTCGGGCCGCACGGAGAGCCCTTCGATGTGCCAGCTCCGTTGCAGCACCTCGACCGTCTCGGCCATGCCGAACTGGCTCTCCAGCAACATCTCGCGAAGTTGCACAGCCTGGGTGATCTGGGGGGTGTACGCCACCAACAACCCGCCGGGGTGGAGCGCCCGCGCTGCGTGCTTCACCACGAGCCATGGCTCCGGGAGGTCGAGCACCACGCGATCAAGGTCGGTCTCGTCAATCCCCTCGTAGCAGTCGCGCTGCTCCACCCGATAGCGCGGGAGCACCTCGGGGCCGAGGAACTCCGTGACGTTCTTGACCGCCCGCGACGCGAAGTCGTCGCGCAGCTCGTATCCGACGATGTCGGCACCGGCCCGGAGCATCGTCATCGACAACGCTCCCGAGCCAACCCCAGATTCCAGTACCCGCGCCCCGGGGTAGATGTCGGCGATCATCAGGAGCGGCCCGAGGTCCTTGGGATAGATCACCTGGGCGCCACGCGGCATCTTGAGAACGAAGTCCGACAGCGTGGGCCGGATTGCCGTGTAGATCATGCCGTGGGTGGAGCGAAACGCAGTGCCCTCGTGTGCGCCGATGATGGCGTCGTGACCCACGATGCCGGAATGCGAGTGGAACTCCTTCGCTTCGGTGAGCGTGAGCAGGTAGCGCCGCTTCTTGCTGTCGATGAGCAGCACCTGCTCACCGTCGCGGAAGATGCCGCTCATGCGCGCCTGCTGAGCTCGACGGGAACAGACGTCGCCCGCGCAACGAGCTTGCAGAACGCACAGACGTCGCCGGGCGTGGGCGCCCCACAACGCTCGCAGGCACCGAGCTCGCGTTGCTCGGCCTCCGAGTCAGCGGTGAAGCGATGCGAAGCTCGAGCAAGAAACCCGAAGTAGAAGTCGTGCTTGGAGCCGGGTGACTGTGCCTCGATCGCGTTCAGCGCCTCCTTGTAGCCGAGGTGCTTGTTGCCCGTTGCCATGGGGCACTCCTCCACGATGTAGTCGATGCCCCGCAGCACGCAGTAGGCGGCCATCTCACGCTCTCCAAGGCGAACCAGTGGCTTCACCTTCTTCGGGAACCCGTGGCGGGCCGGGAGCACCGGGAGCTGCCGACCGAGATAGTCGGCCTGCCAGTGCAGCACGTTGCCGAACAGGACAGCAGCCTCGTCATCAAGGTTGTGGCCAGTGACGACGACGTCGTAGCCGCCGGTGCGAGCCGCCTCATCGAAGAGGTGCCGCTTGGAGAGACCGCAGGCTGAGCAGGGCACCCGCTTTGCCGCCTTCGCTCCCGTGGGGATGTCGAAGCCATGATCGGTCGGAAGGTCGACCTCGACGAGATGCAGGCCGCGCTCCGACGCGAACGAGCGGGCGAAGGTGCCGGAGGAATCGCTGTAGTCGCCGATGCCGAGGCCCAGGTACAGACCGTCGACCTGGTACCCGAGCTGGAGCAGGATGTCCCAGACCGCGAGCGAGTCCTTGCCGCCCGACACCGCCACGAGCACTCGGTCCGAGGGCGACAGCATGTCGAAGTCCTTGATGGCTCGCGCAACCTGATCGCGACAGAGCTTCAGGAAGTGCTCCGTGCAGAAGTTGGCATTGGCCCGCCGCACGTCGATGACGGCCGATCCCTTGCAGACGGTGCACTTCACTCGGCGCCACCGGAGATGACAGGGCGGATCTCGACCTCATCCCCGTCTTCAAGCAGGGCGTCACCGGGTACGAGCGTGTCGCCGACGATGACGAGCACGGTGTCGCGGTGCATCTCGAGGCGATCAAGGAGGGCGTGGACCCGCACCGGACCCTTCACCTCGAGCTCACGCTTGGGGTTACGAAGCAGGACCTTCATCGCTCGTGCGTGATCAGCAGGGCCTCGCCCGGCCGCAGCTCTTCGCGCAGCGCGACCGCGTTGCGGTCCACTCGACGGCGGTAGTGCCGCAGCAAGAATGCCGCGAACGCCACCGCGGTCCACACGCCGCTGCTGCCGGGTCGCCTGCGCCGGGCACCAAGGCGTTCGAGCAAAGGGAGGAGACCCATCAGATGCGACGAACCTCGACCACGGTGGTGCGCTTCTTGCCCTTGCGACGCCCGAGCATGAACGCGATCGCGATCACACCGACGGCCACCACCGCACCGACCGTGAGCAAGGTGTTGGTGGCTGCCTCCTTCGTCTCGGTGACGCCACCCTGCAGCTCACGAAGCTTCTTCTCGATGTCGACGCGCCCAATCGGGTTGGGAGTGCTGGGTCGAGCGTTCATAGTCCGGGTCCCTTCCGCTGTGTGATCCGCCACGCCGCCAGGCCGAGCACCCCTACCGCCGCCGCCAGCACGATCAGATAGGGGATCCAGGACAGGTTGCCCGACATCGCAGTACCGGTCTCGGTCTGCAGTGCCCGCAGCAGGCTCAGAAGGAGCAGCCCCGCAGCGATGCCCAACAGCAAGGCCCCAGTCAGGCCGTAGCTGAGAAATCGCCCGAGACCCTTGAGAGGATCGAGCGTCTCCTGCTTTGCATAGGCGGTCGACAGCTCCCACAGCTCGGTGGCGACCTGCGGAATGCTCTTTGGCGTGTCGTCGTCAGTCGTGGCCACGGTCGGAGGACCCTACTACTCCCACCCAGGGCTTCCGAGGCGCATCTCGAGCACTTCGATCGCGTCATCGAGGAGCTGCGCGACGGCCTCCAGCCGCATCTCGGGGGAGGTCGCTGCCAGAACGCGCTGCCGATCGAGGGGGCCAATCGGCGCCACCGCGGCCATCTGATAGCCCGCCAGAACACCATCAGGGCTCAGCTCGATGGTCGCCGGAGCGGCGTCGTCTCCGGCCTCGGTGGCCAGCGCCAGAGCCCGACGCAGTCGCCCCATCACGATTGCGAGCCGATCGTCGTAGCCCTGGCCAGGGTCGGCATCTGGCCAGTCGGCCACCTCCGCCAACGGGTACGGATCATCCGGCAGCCAGCGCCTGACGCGGATCCGCCGCACGCCGAGGGCCATCACGGCCCACCGGCCATCCGGGAGCTCGGCAGACTCCACGATCCGCGCCACCGTTCCCACGTCGGTTCGCACATCCTCGCCCCCCACCTCGCTCCCCCGGGCGATGAGGACTACGCCGAACTCGCCGTCGCCAGCGAGACAATCACGAACAAGCGCCTGGTAGCGCGGCTCGAACACATGGAGGGGCAGACCCGCTGACGGCAGGAGCACCGAACCCAGTGGGAACATCGGCATCGCGGTGGTCATGGTGAATGCAACCGCTGTCTGTCACGCGCTGACGCGCGCTTGGAGATGGTTGGCGCGCTGCCAGAGGTGATCGAGTGCGGTCACTGCTCGGTTGGCCGTGGCGTAGCAGAGGCGGCCGGAGAGGCGAACCGCTGCCGGCCCGGCGTTGCCGGGATGCGTGATCGCCAGCTCGGTGGCGGTGAGCACCGGCTTCCTGAAGCGGTCGGAGGCCTCCGCTGCGGCCACCGCGAAGCGAGCGTCCTGGCGCTCGTGGTACTCGACGATGCGTTCAATCCCATGGTCTGGGTAGAACTGCCCGCCACGCATCAGCGCCGCTTGGTTCGACTGGATGCCCAGCCCGAGATAGATCACCGCGTCCACCTCGGGGTGGCCGACGATGAGATCGATCACCTCGGGGATGGTGTCACGAGTCTCGGCTCCGGCAAGGTCGACTGGGTTGTTCCGGCTCCATCGGGGCGGGAGCTTGCCATCGAGTGCGGCTCGCAGGTCGTCCGGCAGCGGGGTGAGCGCAAGCGAGGACCGCGAGATGGCATCGGCCGTGACCACACCCCAGCCACCTGCCGTCGTCAGCACCACGACCCGGTTGCCTCTCGGCAGCGGCTGGGTCGCAAACGTTGCGGCCGCCTCGAAGGCCTCCTCGATGGTTGCGGCGCGCGTGATGCCCGCCTGCCGACACATGCCGTCGAACACGCGGTCATCAGACGCGAGCGAGCCGGTGTGCGAGGCGGCGGCCCGCTGCCCCCCTGCGGTCGCGCCGCCCTTCACGAGGACAAGCGGCATCGATGCAGCCACGGCTCGGGTGCGTTCGAAGAATGTGCGTCCGTCAGGCACGCCCTCCACGTAGGCGAGCGCCACGCGGGTGGCGGCGTCCTGCGCGTAGAAGTCGAGGTAGTCGGGGATCGTGACGTGCGCCGCATTCCCCGCGGATACCGCTCTGCTCACCCCCACCCCGGTTTGCACCGCGTAGTTCATGAACGAAGAGATGAAGTTCCCCGACTGCGATGCGATGCCGATACCGCCGGCCGGCGGATAGGGGGCCACGATCTGTGCACAGAGCTTGGCGGGAGTGGACACCACGCCTTGACCGTTCGGACCCGCCACGAGCATTCCCAGCTCGTCGGCAAGGGCAACCAGGTCTGCCTGCATCTGCTGCCCCTCCTCCCCCGCCTCGCCATACCCAGCCGACGCGATGAATGCCGCCCGGATGCCCTTCTTGGCGCATGCCCGCAGGAGGTCAGCGTTGGCGGGCGCCGGCGTGCACACGAAGACCAAGTCGATGACGCCGTCCGGGAGATCGTCTACCGACGCCACGATCGGAGTCCCGAGCACCTCGCCGGCCTCCCGGCTCGTGCCGTACACAGCACCCGTGTAACCGGACGCCAAGATGTTGTGCAGCGACACGAACCCGAACTTGCCCGGGTGGGTGGACACGCCTGCTACCAGCACCCCACGAGGGTCGAAGAGCGCCCGGAACCCGTCGGCGTCAACGGCGGACATCACGCCACCTCCACGAGCGCGTCGACGGCAACGGGACGCCCGTCGACCACGATCAGCGGGTTGAGGTCGGCGCTCAGGATGGAGTCGTCCGCCATGGCCGCATCCGACAACCCGACGAGCACATCGATCAGCGCCTCACGATCAACCGCAGGCTCACCGCGAAACTCGCCCAGGAGCTTCTGCGTCGCAAGGTCCTCGATCATCTCGCCCGCCTCCAACCGCGAGACCGGGACGAGTCGAAAGGCGACGTCGGCTACCGCCTCGGCAAGGATCCCGCCCACGCCGAGCATCACGGTCATGCCGAACTGCTCGTCGTGGTGCAGCCCGGCAATGAGCTCTCGGTTGCCAGCGAGCATCGGAGCGACGAGGAGGTGCACGTCGCCATCGTCCGGTCGAGCCGCAGCCAGCAGGGCCTCCGCTGCCTCGGCCACTGCGTCGGCGTCACCCAAGCGGAGTCGGACCAAGCCTCGCTCGGTCTTGTGTGCGATGGCGTCTCCGCCCAGCTTGAGGACCACCGGATGTCCAAGCGCGGCGGCAGCAGCAACGGCTTCAGGTGCGGACTGCACCACCCGCTCGTCGGGGAACGCAATCCCGTGACCTGCGAGCCGGCGCTTCGACTCGGCCTCGGAGAGGGTGGGCATGGGGGCGTACGGTAGCGGTCCGTGGGGAGCGCGCCTGTCGGGCTGATCGAGGGGTTCTACGGGCCGCCGTGGTCGTGGGATGCCCGTGCTGAGCTGATGACGTGGTGCGTCGCTGGCGGCCTGCATGACTACGTCTACGCGCCGAAGGACGACCCGAAGCACCGCGAGTCCTGGCGCGAGCCGTACGACGCCGAGGAGCTGGCCGCCTTCGAGCGATTCGCTTCCGCCGGCGAGCACCGGCTCGGGTTCGCCATCTCGCCTGGTCTTTCGATGGGGTATGACGACGCTGAGGACCGCGCTGCGCTCGGGCGCAAGGTTGACCAGGTGCTGGCCGCCGGCGCATCCCTGGTCATGCTCTGCTTCGACGACATCCCCTTTGGCGGTGAGCCCCAGGGGGCAGCCCACGCTCGGGTCACCACCTGGTTGCATGAGCACCTCGACGGCCGGGCGGCCCTCGCGCTGATACCCACCGAATACGTCGGCATCCGGCCATCACCTCACCTCGACGCACTGGCGGCGGGGATACCCGTGGACGTGTCGATCGGATGGACGGGCCGTGCCGTGGTGAACGACACGATCACAGTCGCCGATGCCAACGCCCGAGCCGACAGCCTCGGGGGGCGCCGACCGTTGCTCTGGGACAACTTCCCCGTGAACGACGCGCTCATGAGCGACCGTCTCTTTCTGGGACCACTGCGCGGGCGGGAGTCAGGCCTCGTGAGCGCGTGTGCTGGCTACCTGGCCAACCCGATGGTGCAACCGCTTGCGAACCGACTCCCGCTTGCCTCCATCGCCGCCTTCGTGCGGGGTGACGATCCGGAGCAGGCTTGGCGTGCGGCCGCGGCCGATCTCGGGTGGCTGACCCTCGCCCAGGCCTGCGACACCGACGCAGCCCATGCTGTTGTGCGCTCGGCTGTCCAGGGCGACCTCCGTCCGGCGCGGACCATGTTCGGCAACGCCGCCTCCTGCGCCGCGCCGGGCATTGAAGACGAGGCCGGGCCATGGGTGACCCAGGTCCATCGAGACGCCCGCCTCGCACTACAAGCACTCGATGTCCTCGATGGAGAACGTGGCGTCGAGCACATCCTGGCCATGGCGGCGCGCTGGCAGGCCTCGCGTCGGGCATCGATCAGCGTCTTTGGCCCTCGCTGCTCGATTCGGCCGGTCCTCGGCCAAGCAGACGACGGGACCTGGCAAGTCGAACGAAACGCCATCACGGCCGATGCCAACGCCGTGGACGACCTTGTGCGGCTAGCCCTGGCTGTCCTCTGACGCTGCCGGGAGCGGCTAGGGCTCGAGGGCGGCTCGGAAGAACTCGCGGAAGTGCTCAAGGCGGGCCTCGAGCGAGACATCTGACAACGGATCGCGTCCGAGCACGCCGCGCCAGAACGGCACATCCGAGAAGTAGCCCATGATCGCGCTCGTGCCGGTGATGATGAGCTGCTCGGGGTCATGCTTGCGGAAGCGACCCTCGCCGATCTCGCTCGTGAAGAAGCCGACCGCGCGGTCGAAGAGCGGCTTGAGGACCGTCCCGAGGTCCACGCCCAGGTGGCCCTGACCATCGAGCGCTTCCCGTCGCATGATGCGCACGAACTCCGAGTTGTCGGTGAAGAACTCGAACGCGGCTGTGACGACGTGGTCGAGCTTGGTCCAGCCGGCCTGGTCCCGCTCGGCGACGGCAGCCTCCACGCGCACGATGAAGTCCGACAGCGACGACTCGAAGACCTCCTGGTAGATCGCTTCCTTGGATGGGAAGTGATGCAGAAGACTCGGCTTCCGAATACCCACACCCGCCGCGATGTCGTTGAGGGACGTACCGTCAAAGCCCTGCTCTGCGAAGCAGCGCCGGGCCTCCACGAGGATCGCCTCGCGCGTCGAGAGGGTCGCGTCGGGCTCGGTCACAGGTCGGAGGGTACCGGTAGAGGGCTCTTGTAGGGTGGGCCGCGTGACCGCGCCCGACCTCGAAGAACGAGCCATCAACGTCGTACGCGGCCTCGCCATGGATGCCCCTCACGCGGCCCGGTCGGGTCACCAGGGCACCGCCATGGCGTTGGCTCCCCTTGCCCACGTGCTGTGGACGCGAGTGATGAAGTACGACGCATCCGACCCGCATTGGCCCGACCGCGACCGCTTCGTGCTGTCGGCGGGCCACGCCTCCATTCTCTTGTACTCGATGCTTCACCTCACCGGCTACGACCTCAGCGAGCAGGACCTGCGGGACTTCCGCCAGTGGGGCAGCAAGACGCCGGGCCACCCCGAACGTGGCCACACTGATGGCGTGGAGGTGACCACCGGCCCGTTGGGCCAGGGCCTCGCCAATGCGGTGGGTCTGGCACTCGCTGAGCGGCAGCTCCGCGCGAGGTTCGGCCAGGACGTCGTCGACCATCACACCTGGTGCATTGCAGGTGACGGCGACCTCTCCGAGGGGCTCTCGCACGAGGCCGCTTCGCTGGCTGGGCACCTCGGTCTGGGGCGCCTGGTGTGCATCTACGACGACAACCACATCAGCATCGACGGCCCCACGGAGCTCTCGCTCACAGACAACGCGGCCGAGCGCTTCCGGGCGTATGGCTGGTACGTGGAGGAGCTCGGCGAGGCGGCCAACGACCTCGACGCCATGGAAGCCGCCCTGAGGAGAGCCGCAGCGGTCGAGCACCAGCCCTCACTGATCGTGCTGCGCACGCACATCGGGTTCCCGTCGCCGACGAAGACCGATGATCCCGCAGCCCATGGATACGCCCTCAAGGACGACGAGATCCGCGCGGCCAAAGCCGTCATGGGCCTGCCCGACGAAGCCTTCTACCTACCGGAGGACGTCATCGCGCTCTACCGGTCTGCGGGCTCACGGGGAGCCGATGAACGCGAGGCATGGGCCAAGCGCCTCGATGCCTTCACCGGAGACCGCTCCATCTACGACGCAACCCTCTCCGCCACTGGTCTCCCGGGGTGGGAGGACGCCCTTCCCACCTGGGCCGCGGGCGACTCCATCGCCACACGGGTCGCGAGCGGCAAGGTGCTTCAGGCGCTCGCTGACGTCGTTCCCTCGCTGCTCGCGGGCGGAGCCGACCTCACCGGCAACACCGGCACAGTCCTCAAGGATCACGGCGTGCAGTCCTGCGACGAGCCTCAGGGTCGTCAGCTGTTCTTCGGCATTCGCGAGCACGCCATGGCCGCCACGATGAACGGCATGGCACTGCATGGCGGAGTCCTCCCCGTGGGTGGAACCTTCCTCGTGTTCAGCGATTACTGCCGGCCGTCGGTGCGGCTTGCTGCACTGTCTCGGGCGAAGGTCGTGTACTCCTTCACCCACGACTCGGTAGGCGTGGGTGAAGATGGCCCGACGCACCAACCGATCGAGCATGTGGCAGCGCTCCGCGCCATCCCCGGCCTTCGGGTGATCCGGCCCGCCGATGCCAACGAGACCGCCGAAGCATGGCGTCTAGCCGTGGCCCATGACGGCCCGACCGCGCTCATCCTCTCCCGCCAGGATCTCCCTGTTCTCGACGGCACCGTCGGGGTGCGCCTCGACCACGGAGCCCATGTGATCCGCCCGGCGGATGACGCCGACATCGTGCTCGTGGCCACCGGCAGCGAGGTGCACATCGCACTCGCGGCGGCCGAGCGGCTCGCGGCTGAGGGAATCCACGCGCAGGTCGTCTCGCTGGCGTGCTGGGACCTGTTCGCTGAGCAGCCTGATGCCGTACAGGATGCCATCCTGCCGCCCGAGGTCCCGGCCCTGTCCGTCGAGGCTGGAAGCTCATTCGGTTGGGAGCGATGGGCCGACGACAGCGTCGCCATCGACGGCTTCGGAGCCTCCGCTCCCGGCGACCGCGTCCTGGCCGAGCTGGGATTCACTGCGGAGAACGTCGCCTACCGCGCCCGCCAGCTCCTCCTCGAGCTGGAGGACCTCGCATGACCGACCGCACACGACTGCACGACCTGCACAGCGCCGGGCAGAGCCCATGGATGGACAACCTCCGTCGGGGTTGGCTCACCAGCGGTGAGCTGGCCCGGTGGGTGGAGCGCGGCATCCGCGGCCTCACCTCGAACCCGTCGATCTTCCAGAAGGCCATCAGCAACGGCACGGACTACGACGAGCAGTTCGGCCAGCTCGTCGCCGCAGGCACCTCGGTCACCGATGCCTACTGGAGCCTCGTCACCAGCGATATCGAGGGTGCACTCGCCCTGCTCCGGCCCGTCTACGACGACAGCGACGCCATCGACGGCTATGTATCGGTGGAGGTGGCTCCGTCGCTCGCTCGAGACTCCGCCGGCACTGAGGCTGCCGCTCGTCGTCTGCACGAGGCGATCGCCCAGCCCAACCTGTACGTCAAGATCCCGGGCACGGCAGAAGGCATTGCGCCGATCCAGACGATGATCGCCGAGGGGCGCAGCATCAACGTCACGCTGATCTTCAGCCTCGATCGCTATGCCGAGGTCATGGAGGCCTACCTGGCCGGGCTGGAGCAGGCCGAGGGCGATCTCAGTCGGATCTCCAGCGTGGCCAGCTTCTTCATCTCACGAGTCGACACCGAGGTCGACCGCCGACTCGATGAGATCGGCACTCCGGCCGCTCTCGCACTACGGGGGACCGCCGCCGTGGCGCAGGCCCAGGTGGCCTACGCAAGGTTCCGCGCGACGTTCAACGGCGAACGCTGGGACGCCCTCGTGGCCCGTGGCGCCCGCGTGCAGCGCCCCCTCTGGGCCTCCACCTCCACGAAGAACCCGGCCTACCCCGACACCAGCTACGTCGATCTCCTCATCGGACCCGACACCGTCAACACGATGCCCGAGGAGACGATCGACGCCTTCCTCGACCACGGGTCCGTGGCTCGCACCGTCGACACCGATCCGGGTGCCGCGCAGGCGACGCTCGATGCCCTCGCCACGGCTGGCATCGACCTCGAGGACGTCGCGCAGGTACTGGAAGACCAGGGCGTCGCGGCCTTCTCGAAGGCGTTCGACGAGCTGATCGACGCACTCGACGCGAAGTCCAACGAGCTGGGGGCGGCCTGAGGTGCAGGGCGACCTGGTCGTGGTCGATGACGTTCCCGGTGAGTTCGCCGAGCGCGTCATCGAAGCGTTCCACGCGCGACCCCATGACAGGTTCTCGTTGGCCGTTTCCGGAGGCGAAACCGCCCGCTCCTGCTATCAGCGACTCGCCGACGACGCGGGGAGTCAGATCGATTGGTGGAAGGTCGACATCTACTGGGGCGACGAGCGCTGCGTGCCTCACGACTCCCCCGACTCGAACTACCACCTCGCTCGCACAGCGCTCCTTGAGCAGGTGGGTGCCGTCAACGCGAACTTCCCGATGTTCTGCGACGAAGGCCCCGACCCATACCAGCTGCGCCTCGGTGAGCTGGGGCGGCTCGACGTCGTGCATCTCGGCCTGGGCGCGGACGGCCATGTCGCGTCGCTCTTCCCTGGCTCCCCGGGACTCGACGCCGATCCGGGCCGCTTGGTCGTCATGAACGAAGACCCCAGCGGCCACAACCCCCACCCGCGCATGACCGTGACCTTCGCTGGCATTGAACGAGCTCGGCTCGTCCTCATCACGGTCGAGGGCGAGGCAAAGCGCGACGCCCTTGATCGTGCCCTAGCCGGCGACCCCACCTGCCCTGCGTCCCGAGTGCGTGGCGACCATGTCGTCTGGATCGCCGACAGCGCCGCCACCAGCAGACCCGCGTGAGCCGCAGACCGCGGCGATAGGGTGCCGCCATGTCCGGGCCGGCCTCGCAGCACCGTGAGCTTGCGCTCCTTCCCATGCCCACGCTGCTCGCGCAGGCACGTGCCGTGCGTGATGAAGCCCACGGCCGGCGCGTCACCTTCTCGCCCAAGGTCTTCATACCGCTCACCATGCTGTGCCGCGACCGCTGCGGCTACTGCACCTTTGCGCAGCCGCCGGCGCGGCTCGAGGCGCCGTACCTCACGCCCGACCAGGTGCTTGCCATCGCCAAGGCCGGAGCCACGGCCGGCTGCCACGAGGCACTCTTCACCCTCGGCGAGGGACCCGAGGACCGATATCCCATAGCCCGCGAGTGGCTCACCGAGCATGGCTACACCTCGACGGTTCACTACCTCGCAGCCATGGCGAAGCTGGTCCTCGTCGAAACGGGACTGCTCCCTCACGCCAATGCGGGCGCGCTCAGCAAGGAAGACCTCGGCACCCTGCAGGCCGTCGCTCCCAGCCAGGGAATGATGATCGAGTCGCTCCGGGCCGACCTCGGCTGCCATCGGGGCGCACCCGACAAGGACCCAGCGCGACGCCTGGCCACCCTCGAGTGGGCCGGCGAGCTCGGCATCCCGTTCACCACCGGAATCCTCGTTGGCATTGGGGAAGCGGTGGGCGATCGCATTCAGGCACTCGAGGCCATCGCCGCTTCCCACCATCGTCACGGTCATGTGCAGGAGGTGATCGTCCAGAACTTCCTCCCGAAGGCCGGCACCACCATGCATGCGGCCCCGCCCTGCCCGGCGGACGACTACCTCCAGGCCATCGCGCTCGCCCGCGTGATCCTTCCGCCCGACATCCACCTGCAGGCGCCGCCGAACCTCTCCGACGACTTTGGTCCGTTGCTCGATGCGGGCATCGACGACTGGGGCGGCGTATCGCCAGTCACGGCCGATCACGTCAACCCCGAACGGCCTTGGCCGGCGCTCGACCGCCTGCGTGAGGTAACCGAGGCGCACGGCTTCGCCCTCGCGCCGCGGCTCACGGTGTACCCAGAGTTCGCTCTCGATCCCGAGCGCTGGCTCCACCCCGATACGCGCTTCGCAGTGCTCGACCGCAGTGACGCCGAGGGCCTCGGTCGCGATGACCCCGGCGCGGTGTTCCCTGAGCAGATCAAGGCCGCGGTCGAAGCTGGCACCGGTGCCGAGGTCGTGCAGATCGGTCGGCGCAACACGGCTTGGTACTCCGGTGCCGCGGTGGAGCCCCCGGTCCTGGTCCCCGCATCGGGCCGTCAGGGCTGGCACGGACCAGTGGGCGAGGTGCTCGACGGCGTGCTTCTTGGCCAGGAGGTGGGCGAGGACGAGATCGCCACACTCTTCTCGGCACGCGGCGCGGAGGTGGCGGCCGTCGCTCAGGTCGCCGACGAGCTGCGTCGGGCTGTGGTGGGCGACGTCGTCACCTACGTGCGCAACCGCAACATCAACTACACGAACGTGTGCACCTTCAAGTGCCGCTTCTGCGGGTTCTCCAAGGGCCCCCTGTCGTTGAACCTTCGGGGCTCCCCCTACCTCCTCACCCTCGAAGACATCCAGGCCCGAGTGCTCGAGGGCGTCGAGACCGGCGCCACCGAGGTGTGCCTGCAGGGCGGCATCCACCCAGACTTCGACGGCGACTACTACATCGACGTCGCGCGGGCAGTGCAGCAGGTCGCCCCCCAGATCCACATCCATGGCTTCACCGCGCTCGAGGTCACCGAGGGCGCCAAGCGCCTTGGCGAGCCACTGGCCGACTACCTCCGCCGCCTCATGGCTGCAGGGCTCAAGACGCTGCCCGGCACTGCCGCTGAGATCCTCGACGATCCCGTGCGCGAGCTGCTCTGCCCCGACAAGATCAACACGGAGGAGTGGCTCGAGGCCCACCGCACAGCACACTCTGTCGGCCTGCGCTCGAACGTCACGATCATGTTCGGTGCGGTAGAGCAGCCACGGTCCTGGGCGCGCCACCTGGTACGCACACGGGCGCTGCAGAAGCAGACGGGCGGTTTCACGGAGTTCGTGCCGCTGCCCTTCGTGCACATGGCCGCTCCGATCTACCTCCAGCACAAGGCGCGGCGCGGCCCCACCTTCCGCGAGGCCCTCCTGATGCACTCGGTAGGCCGCATCGCCTACCACGGCTGGATCGACAACATCCAGGTCTCTTGGGTGAAGATGGGTCACGGCGGAGCCGCTCAGATCCTCCAGGCCGGCGCCAACGATCTCGGTGGCACGCTGATGGACGAGAACATCTCGCGGGCCGCCGGCGCGAGTCACGGGACGATGATGGATGAAGACGGCTTCCGAGGCTGGGTGGAACCCCTCGGCCGACGCCTGGAGCAGCGCACCACCCTCTACGGCCGCCCCGAGCGGGTCGACGCCACCTAGGCGGATCGCGCGTAGCCCTCATGCCGTCCCCCACCGACGACCTGGTTCAAGACCTTCTGGTCGCCAGCGGCGCCACAGCCAATCGCGACGTGCTGCGGGACATCCTTCGCTCGGCCGTGGGACTCGCCGGCGACGACGCTGACCGGCTCGACCTCAAGATCACCGCCGCGGCACTGAAGGAGATGCGCGCCGCCTTTGCGCTGTTCGCTCCGCTGAAGGCTGCGCCAAAGGTCACGATCTTCGGCTCCGCGCGCACCCGCTCCGACGACCCGCTCTACGACCAAGCTCGCACCCTCGCCGCGCAGCTTGCCGCAGCCGGCTGGATGGTGATCACCGGTGCCGGTCCAGGGATCATGGCGGCGGGCGCCGAAGGTGCCGGACGCGATCACGCCATCGGCGTGAGCATTCGCCTGCCGTTCGAGGAGGCACCCAGCGAGGTGTTGGCCGGCGGCGATCGAGTGGTCGCCATGAAGTACTTCTTCACGAGGAAGCTCATGCTCATCAAGGAGAGCTCTGCCTTCGTGTCGCTCCCCGGTGGGTTCGGAACGCAGGATGAGACCTTCGAGCTGCTCACGTTGCTCCAGACCGGCAAAGCCAACCCCACCCCGGTCGTGCTCCTGGATGTGCCCGGCGGCACCTACTGGACAAGTTGGGCTGCCTACGTGCGCGCCGAGCTCATGACCGCTGGGCTCGTCTCGCCCCAGGACGATGAGCTGTATCTCCTCACCGACGACGTCGCCGAGGCCGTGGCCGAGATCCAGACCTTTTGGCGGAACTACCACTCCATCCGATGGGCGGGCGACCGACTCGTGTTGCGTCTGCGCACACGGCCGACCGACGAGG
>JANOQG010000169.1:0-3125 GCA_031422255.1 Actinomycetes bacterium
GAGCACATGATCCGCGACAGCGGGTGCCGCGTCATCCTCACCGAGGCGGCGCTGTTGCCCACGCTCCCCTGCAGAGACGACCCCGCCCTGACGGTCGTGCAGCTCGACGAACACCGCGTGGCGATCAACGCGCATCCGAGCGAGCGCCCTGCCGTGTCCGTCCGTCCCGACCACTTGGCGTACTGCATCTACACGTCGGGGAGCACGGGGCTGCCAAAGGGCGTGCTCATCGAGCACCGCAACGTCGTCAACTTCTTCGTCGGGATGGACGAGCGAGTGCCGCACGACCTTCCCGCGACCTGGTGCGCTGTCACCAGCCTGTCCTTTGACATCTCAGTGCTCGAGCTGCTGTACACGATCACTCGTGGTTTCACGGTCGTGGTCTATCTGGACCGGGAGCGGGCCAACGACGACGACGCCATCGAGCTCCACCCTGAGCTCACGATGGACTTCTCGCTCTTCTACTTCTCAGGTGACGCATCGGAAGGCTCCGGCCCGGACAAGTATCGGCTGCTCCTCGATGGGGCAAGGTTCGCCGATTGTCACGGCTTCCGTGCCGTGTGGACGCCCGAGCGGCACTTCCACGCCTTCGGCGGTCTCTACCCCCAGCCGGCGGTGACGGGCGCCGCGGTCGCCGCCGTCACCTCGAACATCGGGATCAGAGCCGGCTCCGTCGTGATGCCGCTCCATCATCCGATTCGCGTGGCCGAGGCGTGGAGCATCGTCGACAACCTGTCCAACGGCCGCGTCGGCATCTCGGTGGCATCTGGGTGGCAGCCGAACGACTTCGTGTTGCGGCCCGAGAACTACGCCAATGCAAAGCAGGCCATGTTCGACGGCCTCGAGGTAGTCCAACAGCTCTGGCGAGGCGAGACCGTCGCCTTCGAAGGGCCCACCGGTGCGGTGGAAGTCACCACGCTCCCGAGGCCAGTCCAGCCGGAACTACCCGTGTGGATCACGTCGGCTGGGAACCCCGAGACCTACATCCAAGCTGGTCGCATTGGTGCCAACGTCCTCACCCACCTCCTCGGTCAATCCATCGAGCAACTGGCACCCAAGCTCGCTGCCTACCGAGAAGCGCGGGCCACTGCGGGCTTCGACCCGGACGCTGGAATCGTCACGCTGATGCTGCACACGTTCGTCGGTGAGGACGAAGATGCGGTCAGGGAGGCTGTGCGGGAGCCGCTCAAGGCGTACCTCGGGGAGTCGTTCTCGCTGCTGCGGGAGTACGCCTGGAGCTTCCCCGCCTTCCAACGGCCGGCAGGGTCCACCCCCGCCGACGGCGGGCTAGCCGACGACGCGTTTACCGACCTGTCCGCCGAGGACCTCGATGCCGTGCTCGAGTTCGCCTTTCTCCGCTACTACGAGACCAGCGGCCTCTTCGGAGCGGAGCCCCGCTGTCGCCGCCTGGTCGACGAGCTCAAGGGCATTGGCGTCAACGAGGTCGCCTGCCTGATCGACTTCGGTGTCCCCACCGATGACGTGCTGGCGAGCTTGCCGATGCTCGACCGTGTCCGCCAGGCGTGCAACGCCTCACCTGACCGCAAGGGCGGCCACGACGGGATCGACCAGTCCATCGCCGCGCAGCTCACCCGCCACGGGGTCACCCATCTGCAGTGCACGCCGTCGATGGCCCGGATGCTGACCCTCCAGGACGACTCCCGCGCCGCGTTGGCGAACGTCGAGCACCTCTTCATTGGTGGAGAAGCCTTCCCGGTGGCGCTGGCAAAGGACCTCCGCTCACTCTCCCGGAGCGGGAACGTCACCAACATGTATGGACCGACAGAGACCACGATCTGGTCGACCACATGGCCGTTGGCGGGGGACCTCGACACCATCCCGATCGGAACACCGATCGCGAACACTCAGATCTACATCCTCGACAAGCACCGCCAGCCGTTGCCCCCCGGAGTGGCGGGCGAGCTGTGGATCGGTGGGGACGGCGTGGTCCGCGGCTACCACGAGCGCCCAGAGCTGACCGCAGAGCGATTCGTGCCGGACCCCTTCCGGGGGGACCCGCATCGGATGTACCTGACGGGCGACCTGGCCCGCTGGCGGACCCGGCCCGACGGATCCGCAACCATCGAGTTCCTCGGCCGCATCGACCACCAGGTGAAGGTTCGTGGCTACCGGATCGAGCTTGGTGAGATCGAGGCGCAGCTCGGGACCTTCCCTGGCGTGCGGGAATGTGTCGCCGTGGTGCGCGAGGACACGCCAGGCGATCAGCAGCTCATGGCCTACGTGTCGCGTGACGGGAACGGCTCGATCGATCCGGCTGCGGTCAAGGCGCACCTGCGGGCAACCCTTCCCGAGGTGATGGTGCCTGCACACATCTCAGTGCTCGACGACCTGCCGCACACGCCGAACGGGAAGATCGATCGCAACGGCCTGCCGTCGCTGGCTGAGGTGCTCGGTCGCCGCTCGGCTGGGGCAGCCCCGGCTGCGGCGGACAGCGACCTCGAGCGCGAGGTCCTGGCGGTGTGGGAGGAGACCCTCGGCACCACCGGGATCGGCGTCGACGACAACTTCTTCGACATCGGGGGCCACTCGCTCCTGATCGTGCGCATGCACCGTCGGCTCAAGGATCAGCTCGACCAGCCGATCGCCCTCACGGACCTCTACCGACACCCCACCGTGCGTGGGTTCGCAGCGGCGCTGTCCAATGACTCCTCCGCGGAGGTGCGCCAATCGAGCCTCGACCGTGCCGCGCGCCGACGCGACAACATGCAGCGCCGCCGGGCGCGCCGCTGAGGAGCCGACGTGGCGGACAGTGACATTGCGATCATCGGTCTCGCGGCGCACCTGCCGGGGGCACCCGACGCTGGCGCGTTCTGGCACAACCTCACCCAGGGCGTAGAGAGCATCCGCGAGCTCTCCGAGGAGGAGCTGCTGGAGGCTGGCGTCGCTCGGGAGCAGCTCCGCCAGCCGGGCTATGTCCGGGCGGCGGCCACGCTCGCCGGCACCTTCGACTTCGACGCCGACTTCTTCGGGTTGTCGCCGAAGGAGGCGGGGATCATGGACCCGCAGCACCGCCACTTCCTGATGGCCACCTGGGAGGCCCTGGAGGATGCCGGACACGTACCGGAGTCCTTCGACGGTGCGATCGGCGTGTTCGCCGGGTGCGG
>JANOQG010000170.1:0-10551 GCA_031422255.1 Actinomycetes bacterium
GCGCGGCTCGATGCGCGCGGTGCCCTGCAATGAGTAGTCGACGTAGTACTGGTTGGCGGGCGTGAGGTGTTGATACCCGCTCACCCACGCGGCCTCGTAGGTGTCCTGGAAGACGATGAACTCGAGCTCGGTGCCCGCGTAGGCCACGAGCCCGCGCTCCCTCAGCCGCTCGATCTGACGGCGGAGGATCTGACGGGGGGACGCCACGACGGGAGTGCTGTCCTCCCACTCGAGGTCGCAGATCACCAACGCCGTACCGGGCTGCCAGGGCAAGAGCCGCAGCGTCGACACATCGGGTCGCATCACGAAGTCGCCATAGCCCGTATCCCACGACGACATCGCGTAGCCCGAGACCGTGTTCATGTCGACATCCACGGCGAGCAGGTAGTTGCAGGCCTCGGAGGCGTGTCCGAGCACCTCGTCGAGGAAGAACTTGGCGTGACAGCGCTTCCCCTGCAGTCGGCCCTGCATGTCGGTGAAGGCCACCACGACCGTGTCGACCTCACCGACCTCGACGAGCTCAGCCAGCTGTTCGACGCTCAACGAAGCGGACACGGCGGGCAGTCAACCACACGGCGACGCACGCCGTCCCAGGACCTGGTAAACAGCCGCCTGCGCCCGCCGGGGGGTCGGCGCAGAAGGGATGATGGCATGGCCGTTGACTCACCCGGTTCGACCTCGGTTGCGAAGACCGACATCGAGCGGCTGCACGAGCTGGGCTATGCCCAGGAGCTCGGCCGGAAGATGCAGGGCTTCTCCAACATGGCGGTGTCGTTCTCGATCATCTCGATCCTGGCTGGCTGTCTCACCACCTTCTACCTGGCGCTGTACGCGGGCGGGGGGCCGGCCATCGCGTACGGCTGGCCGATCGTCACGTTCGCGGCGCTCACGGTCGCGATGTCGATGGGCGAGGTCTGCTCCAGCTACCCCACAGCTGGCGGCCTGTACTACTGGTCGGCGAAGCTCGCCAAGCGGAACGCCCCGTTCTGGAGCTGGACCACCGGGTGGTTCAACCTCATCGGTCAGGTGGCGATCACCGCCAGCATCGACTTTGCCCTAGCGAACTTCGTCGGCGCCTTCCTCTCCCTCACCACGGACTTCGTGGCGACACCGCGCACGCTGCTCCTCATCTACGGGATCCTCCTCGTGCTCCACGCGACCCTGAACACGCTCGGCATCCGGGCCACTGCCCTCCTGAACGACATCAGCGTGTGGTGGCACCTCATCGGCGTGGCCGTGTTCGTCGGGTTCCTCGTGGTGCTCCCCGACCAGCACGCGTCGGCGCGGTACGTCTTCACCGACTTCCAGAACAACACAGGCTGGACTGGCGCCGGATCCGGCATCTACGTCTTCTTCATCGGGCTTCTGCTCGCCCAGTACACGATCACTGGCTTCGACGCCTCGGCCCACATGTCCGAGGAGACGGAGAACGCTTCGGTGGCCGGGCCAAAGGGCATGGTCACCTCCGTCTGGCTCTCGGGGATCGCCGGCTACGTCCTCCTGCTCGCGGTCACCTTCGCCATCGAGCCGAACTTCGACACGCTGACGGCGGCTGGCGGCCTGATCACGGCTCCGATCCCAATCCTCCTCAACGCGATCGGCGAGGACGGCACCAAGATCCTCGTGGGCATCGCCTGCGTGGCGCAGTTCTTCTGTGGGAACGCCTCGCTCACCGCCAACTCCCGGATGCTGTACGCCTTCTCGAGGGACGGAGCCGTGCCTGGCCACAAGATGTGGCACCGCATCAACCCGCGCACCCGGACGCCAACCAACTCGATCTGGATCTGCGCCGCTCTCGCGTTCCTCGCCGGCGTGCCGTCGCTGCGTGAGGCAGGTGGCTTCCCCGCAACCTTCTTCGCAATCGTGTCGATCGGTGTGATCGGTCTCTACATCGCCTACATCATCCCCGTGTTCCTCCGGCTGCGGCAGGGCGAGAGCTTCGAGCGCGGACCGTGGCACCTTGGTCGGTGGAGCTACATCGTCGGCTGGATCGCGGTGGCGTGGGTGGTCTTCATCAGCATCTACTTCCTGCTGCCCCAGTTCAGCCCGATCACCTTCGCCAGCTTCAACTACGCGCCGGTGGCCTTCCTGATCCTCGTCGCCTATGTGTACGGCTACTGGATCCTGTCGGCTCGCAAGTGGTTCACCGGTCCCAAGATCCAGGGCACCCCGGAGGAGCTCCGAGCGATCGAGGCCGACCTCGAGCTCCACGTAGTGGATTGACCATCGGTGACCTGCTCGATCGCGTACCGGGGTGGTCGGGCAGGCCTCGAACGATAGAGCCCCTCGAGGGCGGCATCACCAACCAGAACCACCGCGTGACCGTGGACGGAGCGAGCTTCGTCGTGCGCTCGCCGGGCCAGAACACCCATCTCCTGGGCATCGACCGGCGCCACGAGGAACAGGCTGCCCGCCAGGCAGCCGCCCTCGGCGTCGGCCCCGAAGTCATCGCCTTCATCGAACCCGGTGGGGCCCTCGTCACGCGATTCCTCGAGGGTGCATCGCCGTGTGCGGCCGAGCTTCGAGCAGAGCCGCTGCTCAGCGAGGTGGCCGCCATCCTCCGAATCGTCCATGGAGGCCCGGCCCTGGATGGGGTGTTCGACTGGCATCGCGTGCCTCAGGACTACGCGGCCACCGCCCGCTCACATGGGGTCGCGGTGCCGAGCAGCCACGACCGAGCGATGGTGATCGGCAACCACATCCGGGATGCGTTGGCAGCCTCGCCTGAGCCGAGGTGCCCCTGTCACAACGACCTGCTCGCTGCCAACTTCCTCCACACCCCAGAGGGCTTGCGCCTCATCGACTGGGAGTACGCCGGCATGAACGACGCGTACTTCGACCTCGGCAACTTTGCCGTCAACAACGAGTTGGATCCGGACGCCGAGGTGGCGCTGGTAAAGGCGTACTTCGGAGCGGTGAGCGGCCAACGCCTCGCCCGCCTGCGGCTGATGAAGATCATGAGCGACCTGCGCGAGGGCGCTTGGGGCATCGTGCAGGCAGGCGTGAGCGATCTCGACGTCGACTTCCTCAGCTATGCCGAGACGCACTACGACAGGCTGCTCGAGAACGCCGGCCAATCCGGGTTCGCTCGCCTTCTCGAGGACGCGTCCAGCGATGCGTGACGATGCTCGGATCGTGGTCATCGGTGCGGGCGTGGGCGGCGCATCGATCGCCTACCACCTTGCCGAGGCGGGCTGCACCGACGTGCTCGTGCTCGACCGGGCGGAGCCCACCAGCGGAAGCACGTTCCACTCGGCCGGGCTCGTGGGCCAGCTGCGGAGCTCCCTCCCTCTCACCCGCATGATGATGCACAGCGTCGACCTCTACCGGCAGCTCGAGGGCGAGGCTGAAGCGACCGGGCGATCACCAGGCTGGCGCGAGGTTGGGTCGTTGCGGCTCGCCTCGACGCAACCTCGGCTCGACGAGCTCCGGCGCCAGCACGGATGGGCGAAGACCTTCGGGCTCCCGATGGAGCTGCTGTCGGCCAAGGAGGCCAGCGAGCGGTTCCCACTCATGGACCCGACCGGCGTGCTCGGAGCCATCTGGCTCCCCACCGATGGCTACCTCGATCCAAGTGGGCTCACCTACGCCTTGCTCGGCGCCGCCAAGGCCAGAGGTGTGAGCGTCGAATCAGGCGTGCGGGTCACCGATCTCGTGGTCGAGCAGGGTCGCATCAAGACCGTCGTCACCGACCACGGAAGCGTCACGGCTGAGATGGTGGTAGCGGCATGCGGGATGTACACACCCGAGGTGGCAGCCCTCGTGGGCGTGAACGTGCCGATCGTTCCGATGGCCCACCAGTACCTGATCACCCGCGACATCGAGGGCGTCACACCGGACCTTCCGCAGCTGCGCGACCCCGACAACCTCGTCTACTTCCGGCCTGAGGGTCGAGGGCTCGTGCTCGGCGGGTACGAGCGCAACCCAGCTCCGTGGTCGGTGCACGGTGTGCCCGCCGACTTCAACAACCGCCTCCTCGCCGAGGACTGGGACCGCTTCGCACCACTGATGACCTCCGCGTGCGAGCGCGTCCCCGCGGCCGAGGATGCCGACATCGTGCAGCTCGTGAACGGACCCGAGGGCTTCACGCCAGACAACGAGTTCATCCTCGGTGAGAGCAGCGTGGCGGGGTTCTTCGTGGCGGCCGGGTTCTGTGCCCATGGGATCGCAGGTGCTGGCGGGGTCGGTCGGGTCATGGCCGAGTGGATGCTGGAGGGCGAGCCGGGGTTCGACACGTGGAAGATGGACATCCGCCGCTTTGGCCCGCAGTACCGGAGCCGTGACCATGCCGTGGCGCGCACCGTCGAGGTGTACGCCACCTACTACGACATCCATTACCCCAACGAGGAGCGGCAAGCCGGGCGGCCGCTGCGACGCTCCCCCGCCTATCCGGCGTTGAGCGCCCTCGGCGCCGTGTTCGGCGAGAAGAGCGGTTGGGAGCGGCCCAACTGGTTTGCCCCCAACGAGGATCGAGGCGACGAATCGGGGCGCCCAACCGGCTGGGCCGGTGAGCACTGGAGCCCGGCGATCGGCGCCGAGGCACTGGCATGCCGCGACTCCGCGGCGCTGTTCGACGAGTCCAGCTTCTCGAAGCTCGAGGTCTCTGGCATCGGCGCACCCGCCTTCCTCAGTCGGATCTGCGCCAACGAGATCGATCGCCCGGTCGGCTCGGTCACCTACACCCAGCTCCTGAACGACCGCGGCGGCATCGAGTGCGATCTCACCGCCACCAGGGTCGCCCATGATCGCTTCCTGCTCGTCACCGGCACGGCGTTCGGGAACCACGACCTCGCCTGGATCCACAAGCAGCAGTCGCTCCTGCCTGAGGGCGACGGCTGCACGGCCCGGGACGTCACGGCTGGCTGGGCCTGCTTCGGCCTCTGGGGCCCCGCCGCCCGGGTCCTCATGCAACCCCTGACCCGCACATCGCTGACCAACGAGGACTTCCCCTACCTCACCGCTCAGCAGCTCTCCCTCGGAGCCGTACCCGTGCTGGCCGTGCGCGTGACCTTCGTCGGCGAGCTGGGCTGGGAGCTCTACTGCCCCACGGAGTACGGCGCCGCGCTCTGGGAGCTCCTGTGGTCGGCCGGCGAGGAGCACGGCCTCATGGCAGCCGGCTATCGCGCCATCGACGCGCTGCGCGTCGAGAAGGGCTACCGAGTCTGGGGGACCGACATCACCCCCGAGGAGAACCCGTACGAAGCTGGGCTCGGGTTCGCTGTCCGACTCGACAAGCCGGGCGGGTTCGTGGGTCGTGACGCGCTGGTCAGCATCATGGAACAGGGCCCGGCGCGCCGACTGCGCTGCCTCGTGCTCGACGACCCGCTCGCCGTGCCTCTGGGGTCCGAACCCGTGCGCATCGACGGCGCCATCGTCGGACGCGTCACGAGCGGCAACCAGGGCTACCGGGTGGGATTGGCCATTGCCTTCGCCTACCTGCCCAGCGACCAGGCCGCACTCGGCCGCCGCGTCGAGATCGAGGTGTTCGGCGAGTGGATCGGCGCCGAGGTCGTACGCGACTCGATCTACGACGCGAAGGGGGCCCGGGTCAGGGCGTGATGGCGCTCGCCATCGGCGCACCGCGGCGCCGCGGCCTCCTTGGCGTCATGCATGACGAGCGGGAGGAGGTCGTCCAGCGTCAGGCCCCTGCCGTGAAGCGCAGGGGGAGGCGGCTCGGGCCCCAGATCCCCACCGTGGATGGCTTCCACTCGATGGGACCATCGAGCGAGATGTTCGGCATTCGCCGGGCGAGGAGCGTGAGAGCCTCCTGCAGCTCGGCCCGCGCCAGCGAGGCGCCCAGGCAGAAGTGAATGCCCGACCCGAACGTCATCTGGGCTGCCCCGGTCGGCTCCCGACCGATGTCGAACACATGCGGGTCCGGGAAGGCCTCAGGATCGAAGTTGGCGGCGGCGAGGCTGGTGACCACGAGCGTGCCGGCGGGGAAGAGGACGTCGCGGTACTCGATGTCCTCCGAGGCGATGCGCGCGGTGCCCCGCACCGCCCCGAGGTGGCGCATCGTCTCCTCGACAGCCCGAGTTGCCAGCCCTGGGTCGGCGACCAGCCGCGCCCACTGCTCCGGGTGCTCGGCAAGCAGCGCCACGGAGCAAGCAAGCTGGTTCCGGGTGGTGTCGGTGCCGGCCATGAGGACTGCCTCGGTCATCATCACGAGCTCGTCGGTGGAGAGGCGGTCACCCTCCTCCTCGACCGCGATCATGTGGCTGAGGAGGTCGTCGGCTGGCTCGTGGCGGCGCTGCTCGACCATGCGCCGCACGTAGGCATCGAGCTCCGCCGTGGCGGCCTGGATGGCGGGTAGGTCGGTAGCAATGTCGTTGTTGAAGATCCGGAAGATGTCGGTGGCCCACTGCGAGAAGAGCTTCCAGTCCTCCTTCGGTGCGCCGAGGAGCTCGCAGATGATCGGGATCGGGTACGGCTCGCACACGTCGTGCACGAACTCGCACGCGCCGTCGGCCGACACCGCGTCGACGAGGTCGTTGACCACCTCACGCATGAAGGGCCGGAGTCGATCGGTGGCACGAGGGGTGAAGGCGGGTGCGGCAAGTCGACGCAGCCGTGTGTGCTCGGCGCCTTCGAGCGCGAGGATCGACTTCTGCTGACGCTCCGTCATCGGTCCATCGACGCCTGCCATCTGGGGCAGGACCGACAGCGCTGAGTGGAATCGTCGCTCGCGCAGCACCGCCATCACATCCTCGTGGCGGCTCACGGCGTACCCCAGCGGAATGCGGGCGAGCCAGTGCTGACCCCACCCCTGCTCATACGCCGCCACGGACTCCGTCCGGTCGAGGCCGAGCATCTCGATGTCCGGCAGGTCGAGGTCGTGCACCGACGTCGTCATGGTTCTCCTTGGATCGCAGTGCTCTTCGTTAGCACGATGGCGCTCATCGATCACGCCGACGACGTCCTAGGTTGCTGCCATGAGGTTCGCCGTCACCTATCCGCTGGTGTCGCACCCGTACCACCCCGACCTCGTCACCGGTGCCGGCGTCGCCGCAGTGGCCCGCGCCGCCGAAGCGGCCGGGTTCGACGGCATCGGTTTCACCGACCACCCCGCGCCGTCGCAGCGATGGCTCGACGGCGGCGGGCACGACGCCCTCGACCCGTTTGTGGCGCTGTCGTTCTGTGCGGCCGCCACCGAACGAATCCGCCTCATCCCGAACATCGTCGTGCTGCCGTATCGCAACCCCTTCGTGGTCGCCAAGGCCGCCGCCACGCTTGACGTCCTCTCTGGCGGCCGGTTCACGCTCGCCGTCGGCACTGGCTACCTCAAGGGTGAGTTCGCAGCCGTCGGGGTGAACCACGCCGAGCGCAACGAGCTGTTCGACGAGGCGCTCGCAGTGCTCATCGCCGCGTGGACCACCGACGAGGTGACCATAGAGGGGCGCCACTTCAGCGCTCGCGGGATCACGTCGCACCCACGGCCCGTGAGCGATCCCCACCCGCCGATCTGGATCGGCGGCAACAGCGCGCGATCTCGCCAACGAGTCGCCGACTACGGCAACGGGTGGGCTCCGTTCCCCGCAGGCCCCGGTGTCGCCCGCACCGCTCGCACGGCCCCGCTCGACACCGCCCAGGCCCTCGCTGCGGCCGTCGACGACCTGCACTCCCGCCTCGATGCGGCCAGCCGGGACCTGGGGACCGTCGACATCTGCTTCTCCACCGACGTAGGCGGCGACCCAGCCTCGGATGCCTTCGACGCCGACGCGCACCTCGAGGCACTGGCGGCGCTCGCCGCAATCGGAGTCACCTGGGTGCAGGTGGCGCTACCGGGTGACGACCTCGGCCGCGCCCTCGCCGCCCTCGAGCGCTATGGCGAGCAGGTCATCACCCGCGCCTGACCCGCCACCGAGGTCGGCGACACCGTCGTCAACCTGCGGCAGATCGAGCCCGAAGCGGGCGCTCCCTGCCGCCGATTGCGGCGATGCACCGCCGTTGAGCGAACCGGCGGCAGATCAAGCCCGAAGCGGGCGCTCCCTGCCGCCGATTGGTGCGACGCCGCGAGGGGCCGACGCATCCCTCGCCTACCGGGTCAGGTACGGCCGGCGAAGTACTTGGCGTAGCCGTCGGCAAGCGTGCGCAGGTCGGGGTCGGCTTGGAACAGCGGCTCGAACTTCTCGCGGGCCGCTTCGCGCTTGGCAGGGAAGTACTCGGTGGGCCAGTAGCCCTCGTGCGGTCGGTACCCCTTCAGCACGTTGCGAGCGACGGTGGACTTGTGGACCTCGTCGACGCCGTCCGCGATGCCCATCGTGGGCGCCGCGGCATACATCGCCTGCAGGGGCGTGAGGTTGGTGGTGCCGAGCGAGCCAAGGATGTGCAGCGCGTTGAACGACACGTCGCGCAGGACCTTCGCCATCGAGTACTTCACGGCGGCGATGTCGGTGCGGGTCTCCTGCGTGCTCGTGTTGTCGATCTTCCATGCTGTCTCGAGCACGAAGAGTCGGAGCATGCGGATCTGGGCGTAGGAGTCGGCGATCTTCTCCTGCACCATCTGGTGCTCGGCGATGGTCTTGCCATGGGACTCGCGGCTCAGCGCTCGCTCGCACATCATGTCGAAGGCCAGCTTGCACTGAGCGATGGTGCGCATCGCGTGGTGGATGCGCCCGCCGCCCAAGCGGCGTTGCGCCAGCACCTTGGCGCCGTCCTCCGGGCCGAGCAGGTGGTCGAGTGGAATCCGAACCTCGTTGTAGATGATGTGGTTGTGGTTGCGGGGCTCGGGCTGGATCTCCACGCCAGGCGTGGCGCGGGGGACCACGAACATGCCGTTCGTGCACATCACGAAGAGGATGTCGGCCACCCGGCCGGCGCTCGTGAACCACTTCTCGCCGTTGATCACCCACTCGTCGCCGTCTCGGGTGGCATAGGTCCGGAAGAGGTTCGGATCTGAGCCGCCCTGTGGCTCGGTCATGGAGTATGCCGACCAGATCTCCTGGTTGAGCATCGGCGTGAGCCAGCGCGCCTTCTGCTCGTCGGTGCCGTAGGCCGCGAGCATCTCCATGTTCCCGGTGTCGGGAGCAGCCGCGCCAAACATCTGCGGAGCAGAGGAGTAGCGGCCCAAGATCTCGTTGAGCAGGCCGAGCTTGAGCTGGCCGTAGCCGGGACCACCGAGCTCCTCGTCGAGGAAGATGGCCCAGAGGCCTTGCGCCTTCACCTGGTCCTGCAGCCCCTTCACGAGCGCTCGCACCTTGGGCTCGTGAGACCGGACGGCGTACGGGAAGACGTACTCCAGCGGCTCCACCTCCTCGCGACAGAACTGCTCGACCCAGTCGAGCTTCTCCTGGAACTCAGGCTCAGTGGAGAAGTCCCAACCCATCAGATGACCCCCGGTGTCGACATCGTGTTGCCCGTACCTGGCCGATCATAGGGAGACTTGACCCACGGGTCAGTTCCGTCGCTGTCCGAGCGCCCCCGCCGAGCCAGGGCCTCAGGACTGGTGGGCAAGCGTGTCGTCTGGATCGTCGCCGGGCTCCCCCCAGATCTCGAGCAGGCGTTCGCCGGCGGAGAGGTAGAGGTCGGCCGCCTCCTGGTCCGCGCACGACCCCTCGATCACGGCCAGCGAGTACTTCACGATGTGCGCATCGTGGCGCGTGGCTGCGTCGGACGCGAGCGCGGTCGCTCGTTCCCACTGGGGCCGACCTCCCGACGGGAGCGTTGAGGCAGGATCGAGATCGGCGGTGCCAAGCGCTGCGCGAAACCCGAGAACATGGGTGGCGGCGACCGCGAGTGCCCGATCGGGTCGATCAAGGTGGGGAGTGAGCGCGAGGACTGCCTGTGGCATCGTCAAGCAGTGGGTCCAGCCGTACTTCGCGCGGTCCGGGCTGTCGTCCAGCATCGAGCGCACGGCGATCCGGAGGACTGACCTCGCCGCGTCAGCGCCTCGCTTCGTCGATTCGAGCATGACCGGCCCGAGTAGTTCGGCAGCGAGGCCACCCTCATCGACCTGCATCATCAGCGGATGGATGAATGCGCTGCCAGGCACGCCGAGTCTGGGCGCGTCTGCGAGTACCTGTTCGAGCCTCGGAGCGGTGACGCCTCCCGCAGCGGTGGCCGGAAGTGCGTCGTCGTACCAGCGGATCCGGGCCTGGGGCATGCGCGCGATCTCGCGAGCCATCGGCCGGAGCAGCGGAAGCAGCGCGCGTGATGTCGGTCCGCCAGCCAAGAGGTAGGAGAGGAGTATCGGGGCGTGGGCGGCGGCGCTGGTTCTGGCGATGAGCGCATCGGCGAGTCCGCGGACGAGGCCGACGGGGTCGATCCCAGACCCGACGATGTGCAGCGCCATTCGGTCGACCGCCGGCAGATCACCCTCGTCGAGTGCCCGCAAGAGCGCTGGGAGTGGGGCGGCCAGGTCCTCCCTGCTCAGCGGCGACAGATCGTCCGAGCCCGCACCGAGAGACGGACCTGATGCCTCGTAGCTCGCGGCGAGGTTCAGCAGACGCAGGCGCGCACCTCGTCGGGCCATCGGCGCGACGAGCGGCAGCAGTCGGCTGCGAGCGACAAGCTCGAGCGGGGCATGGAGGACGAACGAATCGGCCGGTCCCT
>JANOQG010000171.1:0-2254 GCA_031422255.1 Actinomycetes bacterium
GATGAGGGTCACTGGAGCTCTACCGTCCACGCGAGGCCCACGATCAGGACGCCCACCGCGACTGAGATCACGCCGAACACCCAACGCTCACCGTCTGACATCTGTGTACCGCCGCGTAGCCGCGTGGCCCACGAGTACCCACGGACAATGGCGATCCCGTAGGCAACCGACACCAACCCGATGAACGTCCCCCACCACTCCACCGCGGCATCCTGCCCGGGATACCGCTGCTGCGCGTGCAGATCGGCAGTTCTGCCGCCTCCTCAGGGCCTATGCCGTGCGTCGGGCAACCTCTTCCAGCTTCCGTCGTTCCCACCGAGCATCTGCGTAGAAGCGATCGCCGTACGGCGAATCGACTCGCCCGAACCAACGCCTGAACCGACGCCAATCGAGGCGAGTGGTGTCCCCGGACCAGAGCACTCGCACTGGGTGCTCGCGGGCGTAGTCCGTCGCCAACATCGCGGACTTGTCCTGGCCGACGATGAGCAATCGACTCCTCGTGTTCGATGAGAGCCACGGCAGCGCGACCAGCACTGGCCAACCCGTCCCCAGGATCGCCACCGACGACGGATCGGACTCGAATCCCAGCGAGCGAGCCTCGGTGACCATGGCCTCAAGGTTCGGCAATGGCTTGGGGCCCATCGGATTCACGCGGGCATCCTGCCCGCTCTGCCCGGCGCCCGCGTTGCATCCCGATCCCTCTTTGTTCGTCAAGGGGTTCTCGAGGGGGTTGTCGGGGCGCGTTGAAGGAGGCCGTCGACGACGGTGGGGATCGGTTCTATGGTCGTGGGTGGTCCGGGAGTGGCTGGTCCGAAGTGCCGGTGTTCAGGGTTCAGCCGGCCACGCAGGATTTGAAGAGTCGTCCCTGGTTGCCCTCCCGGACCTCTTCAGCTCTGCCGGTTGGCGTCGGCGATGAGGTGTCGGTAGATCGTGTTGCTGATCCGTCGTTTCATCGCTCGGACGGCGGAGCGGCTGGTCATGCCCTCAGCGCGCTTGCGGTCGTAGAACGCTCGGCCAGGGCTGTGGCGGTGGCGGAGCTGGGTGACCGCGGCGATGTGGATCACGTGGTTCAAGGTGCGGTTCCCGCGGCGCGACAGCCGCCGGATCGGGTGCTTCGGGTTCCCGGAGGACCACTCGATCGGGGCGGTCCCGTTGTAAGCGGCGAAGCGATCCGCGGTGGGGAACCGGGCCACGTCACCGACCTGACCCAAGATCACCGCGGCGCCGACGTCGCCGATCCCGAAGACCTCGGTGAGCGTCGTCCCCGACGCCGCGACCGCCACGCCGATCCGCTTGCGGAGCGCGTTGCGTTGGCGGTTGAGACGTTCGAGCTCGTCGAGCATCTCCACCGCCAACCCGTGCCGCTCGCAGGCCACGACACCGACCGGCTGGAGGCCCTCGAGGAGCGATCGGGCCTGGGAAACAACGAGTTCTTTGCCGATCCCGCCCGGCACCAGGTCCGCCACCACCGCATGGAACCGGCACGCTGTCTTGTTGTAGGCCCAACCCAGCTCGGCGTGGCGACGCGACAACAACCGCAGGACCGTGGCGTGGTCCTCGACCCGCACCGGGACCAGCTCGGTCGCTCGCAACGCCGCGATGGCGACCGACCGGGCGTCGTTCGGGTCGTTCTTCTCCGACCGCCCCGACCCCAACAGCCGCACCCGCGACGCGAGGGTCGCGGGGATGTCCACCACCTGCTCGCCGGCAGCGAGGAGCTGCTGGGCCAACAGGTAACCGAGCCCGCCGGCGGACTCGATCGCCCACAGGCGATCACCGCCATCGAGGCGTTTGGCCCACTCCAACAACTCCGGCACCTGCGTGTCGGTTGCCCGGACGAGCCGTTCGTCGAGCACCCGCTCACTACGGTCGATCGCGACCGCGGTGTGGGTCCGCTTATGCGGATCAATGCCAATCATGACCATCGCTGATCCTCCAATCTCGGGGATGGGACCGCGGTGGGCACTCCTGATTTCAGATGCTCGAGCTGCTGCCCTCTTTCGAGCCACACCGCGGCGGAACACCGGCAGCCCGCACCTCGGAAGAAAGCCAGACCCAAAGGCCGGCAGGCAGTTAGTGAGCGAAGACCACCGGCGCTCCACCGACGCTACGAACAACCCCGCAGCGACACCCGAACTCAATCAGGCAGCTATGCCCGTCGGCTGGACGTCAGCATGTGTGGAGCGGGGAACTCAGGCGGAGGGTCGTCGATCCAGGCAATCTCCAGTGCAGTGAGGGGCCCACCCTCCCAACC
>JANOQG010000172.1:0-31976 GCA_031422255.1 Actinomycetes bacterium
GTGCAGGCCCTCGGCGGTGCCAAGAACCACATGGTGGTGCTCCCCGACGCAGACATCGACCTGGCCGCCGATGCTGCGGTGAGCGCTGCGTACGGCTCGGCAGGGGAACGGTGCATGGCGGTATCGGTCGTGGTGGCCGTCGGTGGCGTGGGCGACCCCCTCATCGACGCCATTCGCCTCCGTCTCGACAAGCTCGTCGTCGGCCCAGGCAACGATCCCGCATCGGAGATGGGTCCGCTCATCACAGCCGAGCACCGTGCCCGCGTGGCTTCGTACCTCGACAAGGGAGCCGCAGCTGGCGCAGTCACGGTCGTCGACGGCCGGGCCACCACCGTCGCTGGCGACGGGTTCTTTCTCGGCGCCTCACTCCTCGACCACGTCACCGCCGACATGGAGGTGTACAAGGACGAGATCTTCGGGCCCGTGCTGTGCGTCGTGCGCGTCGCCGGCTACGACGACGCGCTCGATCTCGTCAACACGAACCCCTACGGCAACGGCGTGGCGATCTTCACCCGCGACGGCGGGGCAGCGCGCCGCTTCGAGCAGGAGGTCGAGGTGGGCATGGTCGGCATCAACGTGCCCATCCCCGTGCCCGTCGCTGCGTTCAGCTTCGGGGGCTGGCGGGCATCGCTGTTCGGCGACAGCCACATGTACGGCGCAGAGGGCGTGCGCTTCTATACGCGCAACAAGGTCGTGACGACGCGCTGGCCCGACCCCGCCACCAGCACCGTCGATCTCGGCTTCCCCCGCCCCGACTGACCCGAAGGCTTCGGGTGGTCAGGCGTCTGCCTATCCGCTCGGGTCCTAAGCCTCAGGCGTGCTTGATCATCACGTGCTTGAGCTCGGTGTAGTGCTCGACCGCATAGATGCTCATGTCCTTGCCGTAGCCGGACTGCTTGAACCCGCCGTGCGGCATCTCGCTCATGATCGGGATGTGGTCATTGACCCAGACGGTGCCGAAGCGGAGTCCGGCGGCCATGCGCATGGCCCGGCCGACGTCGCGGGTCCACACGGACGCCGCGAGGCCATAGTCGACACCGTTGGCCCAGGCGAGCAGCGTCTCCTCGTCGGGGGCTCGTTGCACAGTGACGACTGGGCCGAAGACCTCCCGTTGCACGATCTCGCTGTCCTGAGCAGGACCGACGACGATCGCCGGGGCGTAGAAGAAGCCCCCACCGCCAGGGGCCGACGCACTGGTGAGCACCTCCGCGCCAGCGTCCGCTGCTCGGCTCACCATCGCACTCACCCGCGCCAGCTGATCAGCGGAGACGACCGGGCCGACCTCGGTGTCCGCGTCGGTGGGGTCGCCGAAGGGAATCTGGCTCACTTCGGCTTGGAGCGCCGCCACGAGATCGTCGTGCACCTTCGGGCCGGCGATCACGCGACACGCTGCTGTGCAGTCCTGGCCGGAGTTGTAATAGCCCGCTGCTCGAACCCCAGCCGCCACCGCGGCCGCATCGGCATCGTCGAAGACGACGACGGGTGCTTTTCCACCCAGCTCGAGGTGCACCCGTTTGAGCGTCTCAGCAGAGGCGCGAGCGATGGCCTTGCCTGCGGCCACCGAGCCCGTGAGCGACACCATCGCCACGTCGGGGTGGTCGACGAGGGCAACACCGGCCGTCTCGCCCTGCCCGCACACGACGTTGAGGACACCAGGTGGGAGCACGTCGGCGGCAAGCTCAGCGAGCCGGAGCGCGGTGTAGGGGGTGAGCTCGGATGGCTTCAACACGACGGTGTTGCCGGCGGTGAGCGCTGGAGCAACCTTCCAGGTGGCCATGTTCAGCGGGTAGTTCCAGGGGGCAATCGAACCGATGACACCGAGCGGCTCGCGTCGCAGCATCGACGTGTAGCCCTCCATGTACTCACCGGCGGCCCGCCCCTCGAGGAACCGCCCGGCCGAGGCGAAGAACTTCCAGTTGTCGAGCGTGAGGTCCATCTCGAACTCCATGATCGAGACCGGCTTGCCGACGTTGAGGGACTCGAGCGCCGAGAGGTTCGCGATGTCGTCCTCGATGAGGCGGGCAAGCTCGTGCAGGGCTTCGCTGCGCTCGCGCGGGGTCTTGGCCGCCCAGGCCGGAAAGGCCGCGGCCGCCGCTCGTACCGCATCATCGACGTCGGCAGCCTCGCTGGCGGGTGCCGTGCCGATCACTCCGCCGGTGGCCGGGTTCAGGATGTCATCGGTGGCGCCGGAGCGAGCGGCTCGCCATTCGTTGCCAATGAAGTTCTGGTCACGCATCGATCGAGGCCTCCGTTGCAAGCGATCCAGTCGTGATTCTGGCAGAATCTGGGTGATCCGGTGGTCAGAGCCTCTTCTGACGATGGATTCCGCACATCTCGTCGGAGGCGAAAACACATGACCATGACCAGTGACGAGCTGGCGGCCGCTGCGGCCGACCACCTCTGGCTCCACTTCTCGCGCCTCTCCGGCGAGCCCGGAAGCCCCCTCACCGTGATCGAGCGGGGAGAGGGTGCCTACGTCTGGGATGACAACGGCAAGCGTTACCTCGACGGCCTCGCGGGGCTGTTCGTGGTGCAAGCGGGCCACGGTCGTCAGGAGATCGCTGACGCGGCTGCCGCTCAGGCGAGCAAGCTCGGGTACTTCCCGCTCTGGACCTACGCACACCCCACCGCCATCGAGCTCGCGACACGCTTGGCGGCGATGGCCCCTGGCGACCTCAACCGCGTGTTCTTCACGACGGGCGGCGGAGAGGCAGTCGAGTCGGCCTGGAAGCTGGCCCGCCAGTACTTCATCGCCATCGGGCAGACCGACCGCGTAAAGGTGATCGCCCGGCAGACGGCGTATCACGGCACCACGCTCGGCGCCTTGAACATCACCGGGCTCGAGGGCATCAAGGAGCCGTTCCGCCCCCTGCTGAACGGACAGGCAAGGCACGTCCCCAACACGCTCGAAGCGCAGCGGGCCAACCCCGACGACGCGCTCGCCGGGGCCGACGCCATCGAGGCGATGATCATCGCCGAGGGCCCGGAGACGGTGGCCGCCGTGTTCCTCGAACCAGTGCAGAACGCGGGTGGCTGCCTGGTGCCGCCCGAGGGGTACTTCCAACGCGTTCGCGAGATCTGTGACCGACACGGCGTGCTACTCGTCTCGGACGAGGTGATCTGCGCGTTCGGCCGCCTCGGCGACTGGTTCGGCTCGAGTCGACTGGGCTATCAGCCCGACATGATCACCTTCGCGAAGGGGGTGACCTCGGGCTATGCGCCGCTGGGGGGCGTGATGATCTCGGATCGCCTGGCCGAGCCCTTCCTCGGGGATGGCGCGTCGTTCCTCCATGGCATCACCTTCGCCGGTCACCCGGTGAGCTGTGCCGTCGCCCTCGCCAACCTCGACATCATGGAGAGGGAGGACCTGCCGGGCCAGGTGCAGGTCCTGGAGACGGAGTTCCGCTCGGCTCTCGACACGCTGACGGATCTGCCGATCGTGCGCGAGGTGCGCGGCATGGGGTTCTTCTACGGCATCGAGCTCACCAAGAACGGCGCCGAGTTCTCTGAGGCGGAGTGCGAGTGGCTCATCCGCGGCTTCCTGTCGAAGCGTCTGCTCGAGCTCGGCCTCATCTGTCGCGCTGATGACCGCGGTGATCCGGTGATCCAGCTGTCGCCATCGCTCGTGTCGGGCTCCGACGAGTTCGACCTCATCTCCAACACCCTGCACCAGGTGCTGCTCGAGGCATGGAAGGAGCTCGACCGGTGACCTTGTCCGTTGGCGTTCCGATGGAGATCAAGACCGACGAGCGGCGCGTTGCACTCACGCCCGACGGTGTGCGGGAGATGGAGAGCCGCGGGGTTGAGGTGCTGGTGCAGGCCGGCGCCGGCGAGGGCGCCAGCATCCCCGACGACGCATTCCGATCGGCTGGCGCGGAGGTGGTGGCTACCGCGGAGGAGGTGTGGGCTCGCGCGGGGATGGTGGTGAAGGTCAAGGAGCCCCAAGCGAGCGAATTCGGGTACCTCCGCCCCGACCTCACGTTGTTCACCTACCTCCACCTCGCGGCCTACCCAAAGGTGGCCGACGCGCTTTGCGCGGCTGGCACCACCGGCATTGCCTACGAGACGGTGATGCGAGCCGACGGTGCGCTGCCGCTCCTGGCACCGATGAGTGAGGTTGCTGGCCGCCTCGCCGTGCAGGCCGGGGCTCGGTTCCTCGAGGCGCCCCAAGGCGGTCGGGGCGTGCTCCTCGGCGGTGCACCCGGCGTGCAGCCGGCTCGCGTCGTGGTGATCGGGGCGGGCAACGTCGGCTGGAACTCGGCCTGGATCGCAGCTGGCATGGAGGCGGAGGTGAACCTGCTCGACAAGAACCTCGACCGCCTTCGCTTCGTCGACCAGATCCACAAGGGCCGCATCACGACACTGGCGTCGAACCGAGGCACCGTCGAGCGATGCATCGCCGACGCCGACCTCGTGATCGGCGCCGTGCTCGTGGCGGGCGGCCGTGCCCCCATCGTGATCACCGACGCGATGGTGCGGACGATGAAGCCGGGCGCCGTGATCGTCGACGTGGCCATCGACCAGGGCGGCTGCGTGGAGACTTCACGGGAGACCACACACCAGGAACCCACCTACGTGGTGCACGGCGTCGTGCACTACTGCGTCGGCAACATGCCGGGGGCCGTGCCCGCCACGTCAACCCACGCCCTCATGAACGCCACCCTCCCCTACCTCGTGGAGGTGGCCGTCCACGGTGCCACCGAGGCCGGGCGGCGCGATCCCTCGCTGGCCCACGGGCTCAACACCGAAGGCGGGCACGTGGTGAACGCTGTGGTGGCCGAAGCCCTTGGGAGACCCGCTGGCGTGCCCAGTCACGGCACCGTGTGATGGCCGAGCCGGCGGCTGAGCTCGACGACACCGACAAGGCCATCATCCGGGCGCTCCAGATCGACGGGCGGGCGCCCTACTCGAAGCTCGGTCCGCAGGTGGGGCTGTCACAGGCAGCGGTCAGGCAGCGCGTGCAGCGCCTGATCGACCGCGGTGTGATGCAGGTCGTCGCCGTCACCGACCCGGCCACCCTCGGGTTCGCGGTGCAGGCCATGGTAGCGATCACGGTCACCGGCGATGTCCGCGAGGCGGCTGCCGCTGTCGAGTAGCTCGACGAAGTGGAGTACGTGGTGATCACTGCCGGTCGCTTCGACCTCCTGGTCGAGGCAGTCTGCACTGATCAGAAACACCTTCTGGCCCTCGTGAACGACAGCATTCGTGCCATCGAAGGCGTCACGAAGACGGAGGTGTTCACGTACATGAGCCTCGTGAAGCAGACCTACAGCTGGGGTGTCCGCTAGTCCCGTCCGAGGCAGCACGCTCAACCCAATGCAGGCGTCGGTGATGGGCCCGCCGGGGGTGGAGCCAGGTCGAGGAACCGGGCGAGGTCCTTGTCCGCGAGCCAGGTCTGGTCGTCGCCTATCTGGAGCTTCGTGCTTCCCGACCGAGCGTCGATCCTCTGATCGAGGGCCGTGAGTGGAGCGAGGCCGAGCAGGCCAGTGGGGCGACCATTGAAGAATCCGCAACGCAACGAGGCAAGACCCCGGTCGCTCAGGATCACTCCGCGCGGCTTGTTGACGGCGAAGTAGATCGCGATCATCGGAAGGAAGCCCACGGACACGAAGGTCTGCAACAGCACCGACAGGACGAGCGTGAGCGCGAGCCAACCCGCGCCGAGTGCCCAGCGGAGCAGCGATGGCGGTAGCCCGCCGGCCCCGCCGAGGGCATAGTCCAGGATTCGTGCCCCATCCTGCGGTACGAGTCCGGCCGCCTTCTCCATGTGCTTGCGCTTGGTCCGTTGGCTCATCCCCATGCGGTCATCAGAGCACGTCGCAGCACCGCAATCGCGGCTCAGCCGTCGTCGAGCCGCCGCTTGAAGACAGTGCCCGCGAGGAGGATCCCGATGCTGGCGAAGAGCACGATCGACGCGAGGACATCGATCTGGGCGGGGAGCTCGGTCCTCGATGCCGAGTAGATCCGTAGCGGGAACGTCTCGTCCGTGGGGCCGGCATTGAACAGCGTGATGATGAAGTCGTCGATCGACAGGGCGAAGCTCAAGAGCGCTGCAGCCAGGATCCCTGGAGTGATCAGCGGCAGCGTCACCCGGCTGAAGGTCCGCCACGGCGTGGCACCGAGATCCATGGCCGCATCCTCCAGGGACCAGTCGAAGCCGCGGATCCGCGCCTTCACCGTGAGCGCGACGAACGAGGTGCAGAAGAGCACGTGCGCAACGACGATCGTTCGGAACGACCTGTCGATCCCGATGTCGAAGAAGAGCGTGGCCAGCGACGAGCCCATCACGATCTCTGGGGTGGTGAGCGGAAGCACCAACAGCAGGTTCACAAGGGCGCCGCCCTTGAACCTGTAGCGCACGAGCGCCAGCGCGATGAGGGACCCCAGCACCGTCGCGGCAAGCGCCGCGACACCCGCGACCTTGAGCGAGAGGACCATCGCGTCCGTCAGCGGGCCTGGCTTGAACGGGTCCTTCCAGTTGTCCAGCGTGAACCCGTTCCAGACGATGTTGAACTTCCCCGCGGGGTCGTTGAACGAGAACGCGACGATCCCCGCGATCGGAATGAAGAGGAAGACGAACCCGGCCGCGGCGACCATCGACAACGACCAACGGCCGACGCGCCCCAGAGCGGCCTCGGGAGGTCGGTCCGACGCCATCAGACGAGGTCTTCCGTGCCCAGCAGGCGCGCGTAGATCAACGTGCCAACCGTGATGATGGCCATCAGGATGAAGCTCAGCGCCGCCGCCGTGGGAGTGTCACCCTGCTCGAGGAAGCGGTTCTGGACGACCGAGCCGATCATCGAGTTGTTCGGGCTTCCGAGGAACGCGGCGTTGATGAAATCGCCCGCTGCCGGGATGAACGTGAGCAGGCTGCCAGCGAAGACCCCCGGGAGGGAAAGCGGGAGCACCACCTTCCGGAATGCCTGCCAGCCATTGCTGTAGAGGTCTTTGGCCGCCTCCGTGAGACGCAGGTCGATCTTCTCGAGGCTCACGTAGATCGGGAGGATCATGAACGGCAGGAAGTTGTAGGTGAGCCCGCCGATCACGGCGGCGTGGGTAGCCAAGAGGCGACCGTTCTCGGCAATTCCGAGTGCGTCGAGCACCCCCATCAGGTGCAGGCGGTCGAGGAACGAGATGGCTGGGCCGTTGTCGGACAGCACGGCCTGCCAGGACAGCGTGCGGATCAAGAACGACGTGAAGAACGGCACGACGACCAGGCCCAACAACACGTTCTTGAACCGCCCGCCACGCGTAGCGATGACGTAGGCCACCGGGTACCCGATGGCCACGCACAGGAGCGTCGCGGCACCGGCATAGACGAACGAGCGGATGAACTGCTCTGAGTACGTGCTGAGTGCATCCGTGTAGTTGGACGTCTCCCACCCGAACTCGACGTCGGGCACGAACCGGCTGGGCTTGCTCGACAGCGACGTCTTGAGCAGCGTTGCCAACGGCACCAGGAAGAAGAGGATGAGCCAGATCATCCCCGGCGACAGGAGTGCGTACGGCACGAAGCCGGCGTGCCGCTTGGTTCGGTCCCCCTCGTCGTCCGCGGCCATCCGGAGGTAGCTCCTAGGCTCCGATGATCGTGGCGAAGCGCTCTTCGAACGCCGCCTCGGCCTCCTCGTCGAGGCTTGCGAAGACGTGGAGCCGGCTCAGCGTGTCGTCGTCCGGGAAGAGGAGCGAGCTCTCCGAGAGCGCCTTCTGGAGGTCGTCACCAGCCGCGAGGATCTCCTGCACTCCCGCCACCGGTGAGTTGTAGCCGACGTACTCCGTGATGAGGGCGGCGTTCTCGGGGTCGTACACGTAGTCCATCCACGCCGCGGCGTTGTCAACGTTCTTGGCACCGGCGGGGAGGACCATGGTGTCTGACCACTGCATGCCACCCTCCTCGGGGATCGCGAAGCGGACGTCAGGGTTGTCGAGGGCGAGCTGGGAGATGTCGCCGGACCAGCCGACGCATGCCGCGAAGTTCCCGGAGGCGAGGTCGTCCATGTAATCGTTGCCTGTGAACTGCCGGACCTGACCGCCCTTGGCTGCCTGCTCGATCTTGTCCAGCGCCTCAGCCGCGCTGTCGATCGTGGCTGTGGCCGGATCCTCCCCCAGCAGCAACATGGTGAGCCCAACCGTGTCGCGCCACTCGGTGAGCATCCCGACCTTCCCTTTGAACGCCGGGTCGAAGATGTCAGCGAAGCTGGTGAGCTCTCGACCCGTGACTGAGATGTTGTAGGCAATGCCGGTCATGCCGGACTGGTACGGCAGGCTGAAGTTGCCGGTGGGATCCCAGTCCGGCTTCTGGAGGGCCGGCACCAGGTTCGCGGCGTTGGGGATCTTGTCGAGCGGGAGCTCCTGCACCCATCCGAGGCTGATCAGGCGACCAGTCATCCAGTAGGTCGGTGCCACGATGTCCGGGCCAATCGGCTTCTTGTCTGCCAGAAGTGCCTGGTTCTTGGCGAACCAGGATGCGTTGTCGTTGAAGCCCTCGGTGTACTTGAAGTCGAGGCCGCTGGCGGCGGTGAAGAGCCCGACGGTCTCCTCGTCGATGTAGCCGGGCCAGTTCTCGAACCAGAGGGCCTTCGAATCGCCTCCTCCACCACCGGTCGTGCCTGAGGACCCACCGCTGTCATCCCCACCGCAAGCGGCCAACAGGCTTGGCCCGAGGAGGCCGGCACCGGTGAGCGCTCCCATGCGGCCGAGCATGGCGCGTCGGGTGAGCAATGGACTCGCGAGTCGCTGCGGGCGGATTCGGGGTGAGCGGTCAGAAGTCATTCGGAGCCTCCGGTTGTGGAACTGATCAGATTGCGGGGATCACGCGTTGGGTCGGCATGGCCGGGGTCTGACGGCACGAGGTAGGCGGCGTCTCGCTCCCAGGTGGCCCAGGCAGGATCTCCAGGTCGCAGACCGTCGAGCGAGCGATCGTCGCCCAGATGAGCAACGAGGGGGGCCCCATCCGTTGCCGCGAGCGTGACGTGGACGGTCGCGCCTCGGAAGATCACTTCCTGCACTGTGGCGGGGATGCCCGCGTGGCCCTCGGCGGGGGCGAGCCGCCCGACGTTGACCTTCTCAGGCCGCACCATGACGAGCACCGACCCGGTCGCGGCGGATGCGTCGGGCACCGCCAGCGTTCCGCCCGCGACTGCCACGGAGGCGACGCCGCTGGTACGGCTCTGGAGCGAGCCGGTGATGAGGTTGGCCTCACCGATGAATCCGGCCACGAAGGGAGTGGACGGACGGTGGTAGATCTCGGTGGGACTGCCGATCTGCTCGACCCACCCATCGCTCATCACAGCGATGTGGTCGCTCATGGTGAGCGCTTCCTGCTGGTCGTGCGTGACGAAGATGAAGGTGACAGCCGTATCGCGCTGGATTCGCTTGAGCTCGAGCTGCATCGCTTGGCGAAGCTTGAGGTCGAGGGCAGCCAGCGGTTCGTCGAGCAGCAGGGCCGCCGGCTTGTTCACGAGGGCCCTCGCCAGCGCAACCCGCTGCTGCTGGCCACCGGAGAGCTGTGTTGGCCGACGCTTCGAGAACTCCGACATGCGGACGATCTCGAGCATCTCCCCCACGGCTCGGGTGACCTCGTCCTTGGGGACCTTTCGGCTGCGTAGCCCGAAGGCAACGTTGTCGAACACGGACATATGAGGAAAGAGCGCGTACTGCTGGAAGACCGTGTTCACGTTGCGGCGGTAGGGAGGCGTGCGCGACACGTCTTCTCCGTCGAGCAGAATGCGGCCGCTCGTGGGGGACTCGAACCCCGCGATCATCCGCAGGGTGGTGGTCTTGCCGCAACCGGATGGGCCGAGCATCGAGAAGAACTCGCCCCGACTGATCGAGAAATCGGCCTCGTGCACGGCCACGAAGTCAGCGAAGCGCTTCGCAACGTGGTCGAGGACGATGACATCGGATCCCCTGGTCTCGTCCCCCTGGAACGTCACGCGCGCTATCGCCTCCTGAGCCGAGCGAAGGTGTGCGCTCGACGGAATCGGTTGTCCAGCCTGTGGATCGTAACCGAATCCTCTGTTTCAGGAGGATGAAACGATCGATCCCGCTTTGCAGGACCAGTTGCATCGGTAGCATCCCCGGCCATGGCGACGCCGCTGGGCTCGGGCTACCGGGCCTCCGTGCTCTGGCAGGACACGGCCACGCCCCATCCTGTCGCCGCCACCGAGCTTCCGACCACCGCCGATGTTGTGGTGATCGGCGGGGGCTACTGCGGCCTGTCGGCCGCCGCAGAGCTGGCCCGTCGGAACCGCTCGGTCGTCTTGCTCGACGCGCACGACCTCGGGTGGGGGGCAAGCACCCGCAATGGCGGCATGGTCCTGCCGGAGCTGAAGGCCGGGCCGCGCTCACTGGAGCGCACTCACGGCGAGCTCGGGCTGCGCTTGCACCAGGAGGTCGAGGACGCGTTCGATCACGTCGAAGCGATCGTGGCCGAGCACGCCATCGACTGCAGCTACGAACGGTCGGGGCAGCTCTACCTCTCGCACTCGGATCGCTCGGCGCACCACCTCGATGAGCTGGGGGCGGAGCTCACCTCAATCGGATCGGCGGCCCACGTCGTGCGTGGCGACGACCTTGCGGCCGAGATCGGATCGAAGCGCTTCGTCGCCGGTCTCGTCGTGGAGCGCAGCGGCGGGATCCACCCGGCCCGGTTCCACACCGGCCTCGCGCGCCTGGCGGACTCCGCCGGTGCGTCGCTGCACGCCAACACTCCCGCCACCGCCGTTACCTCCCGCGGCGCGGGGTGGCGAGTCACCACCCCGCGCGGCGAGATCGACGCGGCGCAAGTGTTCGTGGCCACCAATGCCTACGCGGACGCACTCGTCCCGGCCCTTCGCCGCCGCGTTCTTCCGATGGGTTCGTTCATCATTGCCACCGAACCGCTCGGCCCGGAGCTGGCAGCCGAAGTGCTCCCAACCCACCGCATGTGCTTCAACGACCGCAATCTGCTCTGGTATTGGCGGCTGGACGATGCGGGACGGATGGTGTTCGGTGGCCGCAAGCGGCTTGGGGCCGTGCGCCTCGAGGAAGCACGCGACTTCCTCTATGCCTCGATGCTGACCGTGCACCCACAGCTCGCCGGGGTGCCGGTCGAGCGTGCCTGGGGCGGCCAAGTGGCCCTCACCATCGATCGCCTCCCGCACTGCGGGAGCATCGGCGGCATCTGGTACGCCACCGGTTGCAACGGCTCAGGGGTGGCCCTCAACACCTGGATGGGCCATCGCATGGCTGGTGCGCTCTGTGGCGAACCGTTGCCACCCTTCGCCGAGCTCGCCCACAAGCCACTACCCCTGCACGCACTTCGACGAGCATGGCTGCCGGCCGTATCTGCCTGGTTCCAGTTCCAAGACAGGAGATCCTGATGAAGATCCTCGTGGTAGGGAGCGGAGGGGTCGGTTCGGCCTTCGCAATGATCGCTCGCCGCCGCACCTTCTTCGAGCAGGTGGTGTTGGCCGACCTCGACGAGGCTCGAGCCCGAACAGCCGCGGAGAAGACGGGCGATCCTCGATTCGTCAGTGCCGCGATCGATGCCTCCGACCGCGCTGCGGTGGCCGAATGCGCGCGTGCTCACGGCAGCACCCACATCTTGAACGCGGCCGACCCGCGCTTCGTGATGCCGATCTTCGGCGGCGCCTTCGATGCCGGAGCCACCTACCTCGACATGGCGATGTCCCTGTCCAAAGCCCACCCCGAGCGCCCCCACGAGGAGTCAGGCGTGAAGCTCGGAGACGAGCAGTTCGCCGAAGCGCCGGAATGGGAGAGGCGAGGGTTGCTTGCCCTAGTTGGCATTGGCGTGGAGCCCGGGCTCTCAGACGTGTTCGCCCGCTACGCCGCTGACGAGCTGTTCAGCGCGATCGACGAGTGCGGAGTGCGCGACGGCGCCGACCTCGTGGTCGACGGCTACGCCTTTGCCCCGAGCTTCTCCATCTGGACCACCATCGAGGAGTGCCTCAACCCGCCGGTGATCTGGGAGAAGGACCGTGGCTGGTTCACCACCCCGCCGTTCTCCGAGCCAGAGACCTTCGTGTTCCCCGAAGGCATCGGCCCCGTGGAGTGCGTGAACGTCGAGCACGAGGAAGTGCTCCTCATCCCGCGGTGGATCGACTGTCAGCGCGTGACGTTCAAGTACGGCCTCGGTGACGAGTTCATCGAGGTGTTGCAGGTGCTCAACAAGGTCGGCCTCGACCGCACCGCCACCGTGAAGGTGCGAGGCATGGACGTGTCGCCGCGTGATGTCGTGGCGGCCTGCCTCCCCGATCCCGCGGGTCTCGGCGATCGCATGCGAGGGCGAACCTGTGCCGGCACCTGGGTCACCGGTACGGGCAAGGACGGCAGCCCACGTGAGGTCTATCTGTACCACCTGGTCGACAACGAGGAGACCATGCGCCGAGACAGCTCACAGGCCGTCGTCTGGCAGACGGCAATCAACCCTGTGATCGCGCTTGAGCTCCTCGCCACCGGCGTGTGGGCAGGAACCGGCGTGCTCGGACCAGAGGCCTTCCCCGCCGCGCCGTTCCTCGACCTGCTCGTGGACCATGGCTCGCCGTGGGGCATGGAGGAGCGAACCCCCGCCGGATGAGGGTGCCGCTCAGTCGCCGCGTGTGGCGTCGTCGACGAGCTCCGCCGCGTCGGCCGCCGCTCGGCCCGTTTCGCCGCGCAGCCAGTGGCGGCGGCAGAGCAGCTCATACACGATCTCGGCGTCGCCGCCCGTGTCGCCCACGACCACCACCTCGCCGTCGTACACCTGGTGCCCATTCACCAGGCGCGCGTTTTGTGTGGCCCGAGCCCCGCACCAGCACCGAGCCTCGACCTGAAGCTCTTGACGCTCATCCGCCAGCTCGAGGAAGCGCGCGGAGCCCTCGAAGAGACGGCCCCGGAAGTCGGTGAGCAGGCCGAGCGCATGCACGTCGGCGTTGAGCTCGTCGACCACTCGGCAGAGCTGCTCCACCTGGTCGGGTGTGTAGAACTGCGCCTCATCGCAGACGAGGTACTCGAGCCCGCCGTTGGACTCGGCATACGTCGAAGCGAGCTCGAACAGGTCGAGCTTCGGCCCAACATCCACGGCTGGGGCGGACACACCGAGGCGGGAGGAAACGTGGGCGCCGTCGCGGTCGAGCTGTGTGCAGAGCAGGCCCCGGAGCCCCCGGGTGGAGAGGTTGTGATGGATCTGGAGGGCGAGGGTGCTCTTCCCGGATCCCATCGTCCCGTAGGAGAACCGCAGCAGCGCCATGGGTCGCAAGTTACACCTCTGTTCTTTGTCGTGCCGGGCTACCGGAACCCGAAGGTGCCGCCCTCGACGATCGCCTTGCTGAGCGGCCGAACCAGGCTACGGAGCTCGTCGCAGCCGTCCTCACCGAGGGCGGCCCAGGGCGCGAGGGCCAGCGCATCGGTGTGATCCTCGATGTGCTGACGCAGTGACGCTCCGGCTTCGGTGAACGCCCCGTCGCGGTCCACCAGACCTCGGTCGTGCAGCCGGGCCACGGACGCGTCCCACGTCGCGTCGTCCCAGTGGCGTGAGCTCTGCAGCACTGATCGGGGCACCTCGCCGGAGGCCGCATGGATGACGAGGGCGTCGATCCCGTCCAGGCCAGCCTCCACGAGACAGGCAATGTGGCCGTCACCGCGAAACTCCCGGAGCAGGGAGATGGCATGCCACAGCGCGAGGTGGCTCGGCGCGGGCCAGGGCAGGCTGGCATGACCTGCATAGAGGGGTCGGCCGGCGGCTGTGCAACCGTCGGCGGCGGTACGGGCCAGCTCAGCGGCGCGGCCCACGGAAGCGCCGTCGAGTGAGGAGCCGAGGGAGCGCCGGAGCGCGGCGTCCGCGCCAGCCAACCGAGCGGCCACCAGCTGAGCAGGCGTGGCGGCGGCCCACGCTGCCGGGATGGCCGCGCGCACCACTTCCGGGTTGAAGTTGAAGAAGGTGGCGACCACGACCTCCCCCGGCACAGCCCCCATCGGCGCCGCCCGAGAGGCGAAGTAGCCCTGCAACCCCGTGACACCGATGGCTTCGTAGGCGGCCGCCGCCTCCGGAGCGAAGTAGATCATCCCGTGGTACGGCTCGAGCGTTCGCCACATCTTGCGCGCCATCAGCGATTCCATGGCGGCGCACACTACGACCGTCTGTTCGTTGGACGCTGCAGTCGCAACGGCCAGCACGATGGGTCGGCAACAAACCGCGGATGGTGGCTTCGCACTCCTGGCCCGGTATGGTGCTTGTGCGCCAGCAGCCGCTGGCGGGCCGTGTCGAGCTGTGGCTTGAGACTGCCACCCAGGAGCAGCGTACGAATCGCTGCACTCGACACGAGATCGGCAACCGGCCGATTCATTCCATCGAGTGTGCGCGCGTGCCTGCCCCCTCGATGCAGGAGACCCCCCCAATGCCCCCCACCTTTGCTGATCTCGGCGTGCCCGCACGCCTGTGCGAGCGCCTTGCGGTGCTCGGCATCGCCGAGCCCTTCCCCGTACAAGCCGCCACCCTCCCCGACGCGCTGGCGGGCCGAGACGTCTGCGGCAAGGCCCCGACCGGCTCAGGCAAGACCATCGCCTTCGGCCTGCCAGTGCTGGCCCGAGTCGAGAAGGCCGCTCCCCGTCGCCCCAAGGCACTCGTGCTGGTGCCCACCCGCGAGCTTGCCTCCCAGGTGCAGGAGCAGCTCATGGCTCTGTGCTGGGGCACCAAGACCGAGGTGCTCGCCGTCTATGGCGGCGCTGGCATGGACCGCCAGATGCGGGCGCTTGCGAAGGGCGTTGAGGTGGTCGTGGCCACCCCCGGCCGCCTCAAGGACCTCCTCGAACGCGGTTCACTCCGCCTCGACGATGTGAGCATCGTGGTCATCGACGAAGCCGACCGGATGGCCGACATGGGGTTCCTCCCCGAGGTTCGCCGGCTGCTCGACATGACGAACAAGACCCGCCAGACGATGCTCTTCTCGGCGACGCTGGACGGCGACGTCGATGTGCTCATCCGCAACTACCAGACGAACCCAGCCCACCACGAGGCAGCGTCGCTCGAGGTGCAGGGCGAGGTCACTCACCGCTTCTGGGCCGTGTCCCACGCCGATCGCATCGAGGTGGCGACGGCCATCGTTGAGCGGTCGTGGCCTGCCATCATCTTCAGCCGCACCCGGCACGGTGCCGAACGGCTGTCGAAGCAGCTCAACAAAGCGGGGGTACGTTCGGAAGCGATCCACGGCGACCGAAGCCAGAGCCAGCGAGAGAAGGCGTTGCGGGCGTTCGGCAAGGGCGACGTGCACGTGCTCGTCGCCACGGACGTGGCTGCCCGTGGCATCCACGTCGATGGCGTGGCGTGCGTTCTGCAATACGACCCGCCCGCCACGGACAAGGACTACGTCCACCGTTCCGGACGCACCGGTCGGGCCGGCGAGCCCGGCACCGTGATCACGCTCGTCTCCCCCGAGAAGGAGAAGGACGTGCGGAAGATGCAGCGCGAGCTGCGTCGCCGCGAACCGATCGAGGCAGCCACCGTGGCCACAGCGGCCACGGTCCTCGCATCAACCCCCCCGAAGCCGGTCGATCGCGGCGACGAGCTCGACGGCGTCTCGCGCCGGGAGCGTGCCCGCGCCGAGGATCGTCCCCGTCCGGAGCGCAGCGCGCGCCCCGCTCGGCCCGGCGGCCCCAAGCCCGCTCGCGGCAAGGGCCATCGCAAGGGCGAGAGCCCGCGCATGGTGGGCGAGAACGAGTGGACACCTCGTCCCAAGCCGGCCACGGCCGGCAAGGGCAAGCCTGCGGCCTCCCAGGGCCGCAACGGACAAGAGCGCTCCGGGACCCCGGCCCGCTCTGGTCGCCCTGGCGCGAAGCCCGGCCGACGACCCGCTGGTGCTGGAGCTGCCCGTCCGGGCCGCCCCGCCGGCGGCAACGCACGCCGACGCAGCAGCTAGGACAACCCGTTCTGTGCACCGAACGCCTACGTCTGCTTCGCGGGCGTAGGCGTTCTACCGCAGCTGGGAGACCGTCGTGATCGAGTCGGCCTGACTCGGATCCTTGTCGGAGCGGTACCCCTTCACTCGAGCGAACCGAAGCGCGACTCCACCGGGGTAGCGAGTGCTCGTCTGCACGCCGTCGAGAGCGATCTCGACGACGAGCTCGGGGCGAACGAACACCACGATGCCGTCGCGCTCGACCTCGCGCTCGAGGAGAGCGGCGGTCTGCCACGTCAACAGCTCATCGGTGAGGCCCTTGAAGGTCTTGCCCACCATCACGAAACCGCCTGATGGATCGCGTGCTCCGAGGTGCAGGTTCGACAGCCATCCTTGCCGCCGACCATGGCCCCACTCAGCTGCGAGCACCACAAGATCCAGCGTGTGGACCGGCTTCACCTTGCGCCACGAGCCACCTCGGCGACCCGCGTCGTAGGTCGAGTCGAGGGCCTTCACCATCACACCCTCATGTCCGTGGGCGAGTGATGCGGCGAGCGTTGCCTGCGCCGCCACCGGGTCGGCGGTGAGCGTGCGGGTCACCGCCATTGGGCCTACGAGCGCGTCGAGCCGCTCCAGGCGCGCCGACAGCGGCTCGTCGATTGCGTCGACACCGTCAACGTGCAGCACATCGAAGAAGGTGACCAACAGGCCATCGCCTCGCCCTCGTGCGTCATCGCGGCCGACGGCGCTCATCGTGTCCTGAAAGGGCTGCGGATTGGCGTCCTCGTCGATGCCCACGACCTCCCCGTCGAGGACGAAGGTCGACGACGGCAGGCCCAGCGCGACCGCCACCACTCCAGGAAGCCGGTGGGTGATGTCGTTGAGGTTCCGCGTGTAGATCCGCACCTCCCTGCCAAGCCGATGCACCTGCACGCGAACGCCGTCGAGCTTCCACTCGACCGACGCCTGGCCTGTGTGGACCAACGCCTCACCGACGTCGGCCGCGCTGGCGGCCAACATCGGCTGGATGGGACGAAGGATCGCGAGTCGCACTGCCTCCAGCGCCGCACTGCCCTCGTGCAGCGCGAGGCCTGCGGTGCGCCCCAGATCCCCTGAAAGCATCGCGGCCCGGCGCACGACCTCAATCGGAGCCGCGGCAGCGGTGGCCACGGCGTCGGTCATCACGCCGGCCAGTGCCCCTTGACGGAGCCCACCGGTGAGCAGCCCGCGGATGAAGGCGACCTCGGGTGCCGTGGCCCGAGCGAAGAGGTCCTCCAGAAGGGCTCGGCGAACCGCGACCGACCCGGCTCCAGACGCCGCTGCCAGCCTGGTGAGCACGCCGTCGAGCAGGAGCACCTCGAGCGACGGCTCAGCAGACGGCGTCGGCGCAACGTCCGAGACCGACCGCCACCCCACGCCGATGCGCCCCTGCCGGGGCACGCCCGTGAGGAAGCCGACGGCAGGCTCCACCTCATCGCTCTCGAGCCGGCGCAGCAGCTCGACAAGCGCTGCCACCTTGGCGGTGCGCGAGCGGGTGGCCGCTACGGCAGTTGAGGTGGCGACGAGGTCGGCCAGCAGCATGTCGTCATGCTTTCAGCCCAACGCCAGGGAATGGGCTAACGGTTGCCGCGCCGGCCGGACCGGGTGGGGCCGCTGGGGGCGGCCGACGGACGAACGGGGGACTGAAGCGGGCGGGCCTGGTCGAAGGGCGGGCGAACGCCGGGGTCGCCCCCGGACTTGGCACCGGACGGCTGCGTGCCCTTGGGGGTGACGCGGCCGCCAGAGCGGGATGGCTTCTTGGTCATGGTGATCCTCCTCTCACAGATCAGCGGGACAATCCGGACGGCCCCCGAGTGCGGCGATGACGAGCGCCGGGGTCAGGGCGACGGGCGCGCATCCACCGGACTAGCGAGTGCGTGCCGGACGCAGTGAGAAGAACATGACAATGACCCTACTCATGCCGCGCGGCCGTAGGTCTCCGCATTCAGTGGAGGCCCACGCGGGCGCGCGATCGGCGGTAGCGGTCGAACGGCGAGTCCAACACGTACTCCCGGAGCAACCGGCCCGGCCGCGGCTCAAGGAGCTGAAACGGCCGCACCAGTCCGTCCGCTGCGCAGGCCGCCACCTCGTCAACGGAATCGCCGCGGCTCGCCATCTCGTAATACGCCACTGCCTCCGCCCGACGGCCGAGTACGTCCAGCACTTGGGCGCACCGCAACTGCGCCATCGGCCGAACGTCGATGTCGTAGTGGAAGAGCATCGCGGGCGCCCCGTGGGCCAACGGCTCGAGCAATCGCAGGCCCGCCTCCGGTTTGCCGAGCCTCAGGTGCACGATGGCTTCGAGATACGCGATGGTGGGCCCGAGCTCGTCGTGCAGGACATCCGCCTCGCTTCTAACCCGATCGAGGTCCGCCAGAGCGTTGTTCAGACGGGTGTTGATGAGGTCCTGCGCCAGCGCGAAGCGGATTGGGTTGGGGAGGCTGAGCGACGGATCCATCGCACCGCACCACGCGCTGGCCGACGCAATTGTGGCGAAGGCCGTCTCCCGTTGGAGCGGGGCGACCCCGATGCCATGGAAGAGCGGCGCCAGCTTGCGGAGAAAGGTGACGCCCCCGACATCGTCGATCACCTCATAGCTGCCCCCGGACAGCGCCATCTGAACCTGAAGCGAGCAGCCTGGAAAGAACCCCACGGTGTCATCGAGGGCGATGACACCGCCTTCAACGACAAAGATCTCCCAGACGACAAAGTCTGCCCGGGCATGAGCCAACCCGTGGTGGGCGTCGATGTAGAGGAGCGAGATCGGCGCCGTCCAGCTATCGGCGGCGTCCAGACTGCTCATCTCGAGGGGCTCCACTACGTCGCCCAGCCCGAAGTACGACACGGTGTCCGTCCACCGCTCGTGGAACTGCACATCGATGGCAGTGAGCTCGGCTGGCACCACCGACCCACGACTCTTGGCCCCATACGCGAGACACACCAGTGACTTGCCGGCGAAGGTCCCCAGCTCGACGATCCGGCCGCTTGGCGGCACCTCGGCAGCGGCTTGGTAGAGACGATCCGCTGCCGCTGGCAGAAGGAATCCAGGCATCTGCTGCCAGTAGGCGAGCTGTGCCTCTGTGAGGAACCCCATTGGGTCCTCGGAGACCCGCCCGTCGCGCTCCATCGGGGCGGGACGGTAGCCGATGTGGACGCGGCGGCGTCGCGGTCAGGCCCCGGTGAAGTTGGGCGAACGCTTCTCGATGAAAGCTCGAGGACCCTCCCGGGCGTCCTTGCTGGCCATGACTTCCATGCCTAGCTCGAGCTCGCGCTGGAAGGCGTCCGCCTCACTCAGCTCAAGCGACGCCATCACGGAGGCCTTGATGTTGCGAACGGCGAGGGGTCCGTTGGCAGCGATGCGACTGGCGACAGCGATCGCCGTCTCCATCGCCTCGCCGTCGCGCGTGAGGTGACTGGCGAGACCCACCTCATAGGCCCGCTCGCCCGTGATCGGGTTGCCGACCAGCAGCATGTCCATTGCCACGGTGTAGGGGATCTGACGGGGCAACCGGATGGTGCTCGCCGACATCGGGAACAGGCCGCGTTGCACCTCGGAAATTGCCAGCTGCGCGTTCTCGGCCACGACGCGAATGTCAAAGGCCTGCAGGATCTCCATGCCGCCCGCGTAGCAGTAGCCCTCGACGGCCGCGATGATCGGCTTCTTGACGTAGTGGTCCTTCAGGAAGCCCTTGTAGATGAGTGCGAAGTCCTGGCGGATTCGCTCCTCGTATTCGTCCTCGGCCGGCTGGCCAGAGGTGAGCGCGCCGACGAGGCGGTCGAGGTCCGCTCCCGCTGAGAAGTTGCCGCCTGCCCCGGTCATGATCCCGACGCGCAGCTCTGGGTCTGCGTCGAGCAGGTCCCACGCGTCGCAGAGGAGACACAGGACCTCCGCGTTGAAGGCGTTTCGCTTCTCTGGCCGGTTCAGCGTGATGGTGAGCACGTGGCCGTTGCGTTCGACGAGCACCGCGGGATCTGACATGGCGCCGGTCTACTGCCCGGGCAGCGACGACTGGAACTCGGGGAGAACGTGCTCGCCCATCATCTTGATCGTCTGCATGACCGCGTCGTGCGGGATCTTGTACGGGTTCACCAGGCAGAGGAGCTGATCGACGCCCGCTGCCTCGTACCGCTTGATCGTCTCGATGCAGTCATCCGGCGTGCCGAGCACACAGGCACCACTGTCCTCCAGGTACTCCAGGCTCAACAGGTCGAGCGAGCCGTCGTCGGCCACCTGCTTGAGATCGGCGGCGTAGCCGTAGGTGCCGAGGTCCTGGCCGCGATCAGCCTGCATCTCGGCCACCGACGCAATCAGACGCGCTCCAGCCCTCGGGTACCACTCGAAGCTCTCTCGAGCCGTTTCGCGGGCTTCCGCCTTGGTGGGGGCACACACCGACATGGTGAAGGTGGATGCCTGGTTGTGCACAAACGAACCGATGGGGTCTGTGCATCCAGCGATGGCCTCGCGATAGATCGCGATCTTCTCGGCCACCGCCTCGGGCGGCACGCCAACGGCAAACGAGCACAGCCCGAGCCCAAGCTCACCCACTTGGCGGTGGCCGTCCTCGGAGCTGGTGGCTCCCCAGATTGGCGGGTGCGGCGACTGGATTGGCTTGGGCAACACGCGTCGCTTCGGCATGGACCAGTGATCGCCATCGAATTCGTACTCGTCGTTCGTCCAGCATCCGACGACGTGGCGGATGGCCTCTTGCCACATGCCGCGCGTGTCCGCTGGATCGATGCCGAAGCCCTCCAGCTCGGCGCGGGTGGAGGAGCGGCCCGTGCCCAGATCGACGCGTCCGTTGGAGATCAGGTCGAGCACTGCCACTGCCTCTGCGGTACGCACGGGGTGGTTGTACGGCTTGGGCATCAGGCGCACGCCGAAGCCCAGGCGCATGCGCTCGGTGAGGGCGGCGATGGCGCCGTAGAGCACCTCAGGATTCGAGCAATGCGAGTACTCCTCGAGGAAGTGGTGCTCCACCGTCCAAAACGCGTCCCAGCCGTACTGCTCGCCTGCCACCGCCTGTTCCAGCGTGTGCTGGTAGGCCAAGCGTTCGCTGTCGGGGCCCCAGGGCCGGGCGACCGGTATCTCGTAGAACAGTGCGAAGCGCATGGTCAGGTGAACCCTCCGAAGTGGTCTTTCACGAACGTGCGGACATCATCAGCGCGGGACAGGACGCCATCTCGGCCAGCGTCACTCTGAAGGTCAACAGTGGCGGGGTCAGCGGGCGCTCGGGGGGACGGCCGTGGTGAGCCGCCCCGAATGGAGGTCGTAGACAAGACCGACGACGACCGTGCCGTCGACGATGAGTGGGCTCTCGAGCACGGATGCGACGTCGGACCGGAGCACGGCTGACTGGTCGGTTATGGCCAGCGGTTCGAAGCCGATGGCGTCGCGGCCGGTGACCTCGCCGATTGCCTCGATCAGCTCGGCATCGGTGGCGGAGGTCATCTTGCAGTCCGTGTGCTGCACGATGGCGATGCGCGTGACGCCGAGGGTGGCGACCGCCAGCGCCAGGGTACGGAGGACATCATTCGTGACACGCGCTCCGGCGTTGCGGAGGATCTTGGCATCGCCGGGCTCGAGTCCGAAGACCGCAAGCGGGTCGATGCGGGAATCGATGCACGTGACGATTGCGAGGCCACGACTTGCGACGCCAGAGTCGGCGACCTCGTGCTCCACTGCGGCATAGCGCTCGTTGGCCTCGAACAGGTCGGCGAAGGCGTCGTCCACGCCCTCTATCGGAGCAGGCGAGGCGGCCCTCGTACCAATCCGTGTCAACATCGCCCGCCATGAGCACCCTCGGCTTCGACTCCACCACCGACGACGTCCTGGAGGGCATTGACCTCGCCGGAAAGCGGGTGCTCGTAACCGGCGCGAGCGCTGGGCTCGGCGTGGAGACCACCCGCGCTCTGGTGGCACACGGGGCGGCCGTCACGATGGCCGTGCGCGATCTCACAAAAGGCGCGGCCGCAAGGGACGAGATCCTCGCCACGGTCCCGGATGCCGACCTCGAGCTGCGACTGCTCGACCTCGCCGACCTCGCCAGCGTCCGCACGTTCGCGAACGGCTTCCTCGACGACCACGAGCGCCTCGACGTGCTCATCGCCAACGCCGGGATCATGGCCTGCCCGTACGGCACCACGGTCGACGGCTTCGAGCTGCAGTTCGGCACGAACCACCTCGGTCACTTCCTCCTCGCCACCCGTCTGCTGCCCGCCCTCATCGCGACTGGCGACGCCCGCGTCGTGCTGCTCAGCTCCGCCGGGCACCGCTTCAGTGACGTCGACCTCGACGACCTCGCCTTCGAGCACCAAGAGTACGACCCGTGGGTGGCCTACGGCCGAGCCAAGACGGCCAACGTGCTGTGCGCGGTCGGGCTGGACCAGCGCTACCGGGATCAGGGTGTGCGGGCGTTCGCCGTGCATCCCGGCGGCATCCACACCGAGCTCGGTCGGCACCTGACGGACAACGCGCTCAAGGAGCTGATGGATCGCATGCCCCCGGGCGACCAGACGCTCTGGAAGTCGATCCCGCAGGGCGCAGCCACCACGGTGTACGCAGCCACCTCCTCTGATCTCAGCGGACACGGGGGCGTCTATCTCGAGGACTGCCACATCGCCGACGTCACCGAAGACCCCCTGTCGCGGTCTGGGGTGCGCGCCTACGCACTCGACCGCGCCTCGGCCGACGCGCTCTGGGTGCTGTCCGAGCGGCTCGTCGACGCGTGAGGTTCACGTTCGCGGAGGCCATGACGGATCCGGGCTACTACCTGCCCCTCGCCCGGGCGGCCGACGCGGCGGGATTCGACGGGTTCCTCGTGCCGGACAGCATCTGTTACCCGGCCGAGTCCGAGTCCACCTACCCGTACACCCCTGACGGCGACCGGGGCTTCATCGAGGACAAGCCGTTCCTGGAGCCTGGCCCGAGGACTACGAGGTGTGCGAGGTGCCCTTCGGCTACGCCGAGGTCGGTGATCCACCCCGTTCTGTGAACGGATACGTCCGCTATGCGGACGTATCCGTTCACAGAACCGCAGGGGGTGAGTGCACCACGGAGGCGATGGCCACGAAGTGGCACACGACTGCGGCCACCACGAGCGCATGCCACACCTCGTGGTACCCGAACACGCGGGGGAACGGATCGGGCCACCGGGTGAAGAGAAAGACACTGCCCACCGTGAACAGCAGGCCTCCGGCGGCCAGCAGCAGCAGCTCGGCGACGCTGAGGTGCCTCCACAGCTGCGGAGCGATGACCACCGAGGCCCAGCCGAGCGTGATGTACAGCGTGCCGCGGGCGGCACGGCTCGCTCGGCCGCCAGTGAACGCGAGTGCGAAGCCCACTGCCGCACCTGACCAGGCCAGCGCCAGCATCGCCCACGTCATCCATCCCCGGAGCACGAGCACGCACACGGGCGTGTAGCTGCCGGCGATCATCACGAAGATCGTGCCGTGGTCGAGCTTTTGCATGAAGGATCGCTTCGTCGAGGACCAGTCGCCGATGTGGTACGACCCGCTCACACCGAAGAGTGCGATGAGGCCGACGGCGTAGACGAGGGCCGCGATGCGTCCTCGCGGCTCGGTGGCCAGCGCCACCACCGTCACACCGGCAGGAATGGCGAGGAAGAAGCACACCACGTGCAGCCAACCGCGCAGCAGTGGTTTCGGGGGTGGGCCAGCAAGACCCACGGTGGCGGCCGTGATCATCTCGATCAGAGTACGGCGTTCTGCACGAAACCTCAGCAGCGAGGGGCGGATTGCACGGCATGATGCTGCGGTGCCCACCGCCACCGCCCGAGCCGAGCTCTGGGCAGGTGCCCGAGCGGTGGCCCCGATGCTCGTGGGCGTGATCCCCTTCGGGCTCGTGGCTGGGGCGACACCAGCTACAAGCGGGCTCGGCGGCGACGCCGCGATCGGGCTGTCCACCATCGTCTTCGCTGGGGCCTCGCAGCTGGCGGCTGCTGATGCGCTCGCCGACGGCAGTTCGGCGCTCATAGCGATCATCGCCGCCTGCACGATCAACCTGCGAATGCTTCTCTACTCCGCCTCGCTTGCGCCGCACCTCACGGAGGTGCCCCTGCGCCGAAGGCTGTTCATGGCCTACCTGCTCACCGATCAGGCCTACGCGGTGTCGATCTCGCGCTGGACCCGGGAGGCTTCCGTGGATGGCACTCCCGGCGCGGCAGCGAACCAGGCGGCCCGTGTGCCGTTCTACCTGGGTGCCGCACTGACGCTCTACGTCAACTGGCAGATCTGCACGGTGATCGGAGTGCTGATCGGAAGTGCCGTCCCGGACTCGCTCCCGCTCGACTTCGCCGTGCCGCTCGTGTTCCTCGTACTCCTCGTTCCGTCCATCACGAGTCGGCCAGCCATCGTGGCCGCGCTCGTCGGTGGCCTTGTGGCCTTGTTCGCTGGCGAGGCGGGAGCCGCACACCTTGGTGTGCTCTTTGGCGCCCTCGGCGGCATCGCTGCTGGGGCACTGGCCGAAGCGGCGCTGGACCGTCGCGCGCACGACGACACCCCGCTGCCGCCCACCCCCGGCCTGGCTCCATGAACACCCGCGTCTGGACGGCAATCATCGCCAGCGGCATCGGCACCTACGCGATGCGCGCGTCCTTCCTTGTCTTCGCCCACCGCCTCACCGATGTGCCGCCGAACATGCAACGGCTTCTGCGCCAGATCCCGCCTGCGGCTCTGGCGTCGATCGTCCTACCCGCACTGCTCCGGCCTGAGGGATCCCTCGATCTCTGGCAGCCGCGGTTCGTTGCAGGCGTCGCGGCCGGCCTCGTGGCGTGGAGGACCAAGAACATCGCGCTCACGCTGGCGATCGGCCTGGGCGTCGTCATGGTCATCGACGCCCTCTGACCAAGCGCTCCGGCTACGTTCCCGCGGGTGACCACCTACCAACAGGGCGCCCACGAGATCGCCGACGACACCTGGGCCTACCTCCAGCCCGATGGAGGGTGGGGCTGGTCGAACGCCGGGCTCATCACCGACGGGGACGCCGCCCTGCTCGTCGACACCCTGTTCGACCTCGAGCTCACGGCCACCATGCTCGAGGAACTGCGGGCTGTGACCCCTGCGGCCGCAAGCATCGGCACGCTCGTGAACACCCATGCCAACGGCGACCACTGCTACGGCAACCAGCTGGTGAGCGGCGCCGACATCGTGGCGTCCAACGCAAGCGCACGCGAGATGGACGACGTGCCCCCAGCCATGCTCGCCGCGCTGCTCAGCGCGGCGCCCGACCTCGGCATCGCCGGCTCCTACCTGCAGGACATCTTTGGGGCGTTCACCTTCGAGGGCATCGAGGTCGCACCCCCCACGACCACCTTCGACGGTGAGCTGACCCTGCGAGTTGGTGACCGTGTGGTGCACCTCCTCGAGCTGGGTCCCGCCCACACCCGAGGCGACGTCGTGGTGCATCTCCCCGATCATGGCGTCGTCTTCACCGGCGACCTCGTGTTTCACGGCGGACACCCGATCGTCTGGGCCGGCCCGGTTGCCAACTGGATCGCCGCGTGCGACCGGATCCTCGCTCTTGAGCCCGCTGTCATCGTTCCTGGCCATGGACCATTGAGCGACCGCCGTTGCGTACAGGACCAGCGGGGCTACTTCGAGTGGCTCGTGCAAGAGGGAACTCCCCGTCTTCAGGGGGGCATGACCCCCCTCGACGCCTCCCGCGACCTCGCGGCTGGGCCCTACTCCGGGTGGAGCGAAAGCGAGCGCCTCGTGGTGAACCTCACCGCGTTGGCCCGGGATCTCAGCCTGGCTCCCACCGACGACGTCCTCTCCCTCTTTGCGGGGATGGCCACCCTTGCCGCCGAGCGCTGAACCCAACCGTCGACCCTGGACCACACCCTTGCGTTGAGGGCTCTGCTAGCAAGTGCGACGTGCTGACCTACGAGGAAGCCGCTGCGGCGGTCACGGGACCTGGCGAACGGTTCGAGATCGAGACCATCAAGGTTGGTGGGATCGAGGTGAAAGCGTTCAAGAACGCTCCCCCAAGCCTGCGGGAGGTGTTCGCCAGCGCGCGCGCACGCGGGGATGACACGTTCCTCGTGTACGAGGACGAGCGCTGGAGCTTCGGCGAGGTGATGGTGCACGTAGACGCCATGGCGTCGCTTCTCGTGCACCACTACGGCGTGACGCCCGGCGACCGCGTCGCCATCGGCATGCGGAACTACCCCGAGTGGGTGATCGCCCTAGCGGCCATCACCTCAGTCGGCGCCATCTCGGTGTCGCTCAACGCGTGGTGGACCGCCGACGAGCTCGACTACGCACTGGAGGACTGCGGGGCCTCAGTGCTCGTGGCCGACATCGAGCGAGCGGAGCGCGGGGCCGCCAGCGCTGCCCGGATCGGCTGCCGCGTTCTCGTCGTGCGCGCGCCGGGCACCCTCCCGGACGGTGTCGACCGCTGGGAGGAGCTGCGTGAGCTCGGCGCGCCGATGCCCGCCGTCACGGTCACCCCTGACCACGACGCCACGATCCTCTACACCTCTGGCACCACCGGGCACCCCAAGGGGGCGGTGTCCACCCACCGCGCGGTCGTGCAGGCGCTCATGGGCTTTGGCTGCAAGACGGTCTTGGATCGCCTCCGTCGCGAGGGCGGACCGGAGGAGGAAGGCACTGGCCTCCCTCCCGCGTTCATCCTCATCGTGCCCCTGTTCCACGTCACAGGGTGCGTTCCCGTCCTCCTGTCGTGCTTCTCCGCCGGCCTGAAGCTCGTGATCATGTACAAGTGGGACGCCGACCGCGCCCTCGAGCTGATCGAGCGCGAACAGGTGACGAACTTCGTGGGCGTACCCACGCAGAGCTTTGATCTCCTCGAGTCGCCTCGCTTCGAGGAGACGGACACGTCGAGCCTGACCAGCATCGGGGGAGGCGGGGCGCCGGCGCCGCCGGAGCTCGTGAAGCGGGTTGCGTCGAGCTTCCGCGGAGGCGGCCCATCGATCGGCTACGGCATGACCGAGACCAACGCCTACGGGCCGGGCAACAACGGGCAGGACTACCTCACGCACCCGACGAGCACCGGACGTGCCACGCCCATCCTCGAGCTGGCCGTGCGCGATGCCGAGGACCAGGACCTCCCGATCGGCGAACGCGGTGAGATCTGGTTCAAGGGGCCACACCTCATCCGTGGCTACTGGAACAAGCCCGAAGCCACTGCCGAGACGATTGTGAACGGGTGGCTGCGCAGCGGCGACCTTGGGCGGATCGACGAGGACGGCTTCGTGTACGTCGAAGATCGCGCCAAGGACATGGTGATCCGGGCTGGCGAGAACGTGTATTGCGCCGAAGTCGAGGCCGCGATCTACGAGCACCCCGCCGTCTACGAGGCGGCCGTCTTCGGGGTGCCCCACGAGCGACTCGGCGAAGAGGTGGCGGCCGCGATCTACGTCCGCCCGGGCCAGACGCTCGAGGTGGAGGAGATCCAGGCGCACGTGCGCGAGCGGCTCGCCGGATTCAAGGTTCCGAGCGTGGTCCGGATGCTTCCAGCCCCTCTCCCACGCAACGCCGCGGGCAAGTTCCTCAAGCGAGAGCTCCGCGATCAGCTCGCGGGGTAGGGCTCGAACGAGACGACAACACCCGACGACAGATCGCGGGGTTCAGGCCTCCTGGAGGACGTTGAGGCCATCGACGGAATCGATGTACTCCTCGACGAGGCGTTGGATGACCGCAGCCGTCTTCTCCACGGAGTTGAGCTGGCCCACGACCTGGCCAACGGGGTTGAACTGAACCGACTGTGCCTTGTCGGCATAGCGGTGACCGCGGGCCACACAGTTGCCGGAGACCATGTACTGCATCGGCATCGGCAGTGGATCAGGCGTGTCTGCCCGCTCCCAGGCCTCGGTCCAGTCGCTCTTGAGCATGCGGCACGGCTTGCCGGTGAACGAGCGGCTGCGCACGGTGTCACGCGATCCCGCGTCGAGCAGCTGCTGCTTTTGCGCTGGCGGGAGGTCGGCCTCCTCGACGGTGAGCCACAACGATCCGGCCCACACACCCTGAGCACCGAGCGCGAGGGCAGCGGCGATCTGCTGGCCTGAGCCGATGCCTCCGGCCGCGAGCATCGGAGTGGGTGCGATGGCCTTGACCACCTGCGGCCACAGCACGATGGATCCCACATCACCGGTGTGACCGCCGCCCTCACCGCCCTGCGCAATGATGATGTCCACCCCCGCGTCCTTGTGCTTCATCGCCTGGTACGGCGATCCGCAGAGGGCAGCGACCTTGAGACCTGCATCGTGGATGTGGTCGATCACGTCCTGCGGCGGGGTGCCCAGAGCGTTGGCGATGAGCCGCACCTTCGGATGGGCGAGTGCCACCTCGATCTGCGGCATGGCGGTGGCTGCGGTCCATCCGAGCAAACGCATCCGTTCGTCCTCCTCGGCTGGAAGATCGGGCACGCCGGCGTCACGCAGGATCTGGTCAGCGAACTCGACGTGGCCTTGCGGAACCATCGCTCGCAGCTCGGCAGCAAGGTGCTCAGGGTCCATGTCATCCATGCCCTCGTACTTGCCGGGGATCACGATGTCCACGCCATAGGGCTTGTCGCCCACGTGCTCGTCGATCCATTGCAGCTCCACTTCGAGCTGCTCAGGAGTGAAGCCCACGGCGCCGAGCACGCCGAAGCCACCGGCTTTGCTCACCGCGGCAACCACATCGCGGCAGTGGGTGAAGGCGAAGATCGGGAACTCGATGCCGAGGTCCTCACAGAGCTTCGTGTGCATGGTCAGTTCTCCTGTTGGGACGGCGAGGTGGGTGTGAAGCGAACCGGCATCGTCTTGATGCCGTTCACGAAGTCGGAGTGGAGCCGCTTGGGTTCGCCGGCCAGCTCGAGGTCAGGGAGGCGTTGCACGATCTGGCGCATGGTGGCCCGGATCTCCGCTCGGGCCAGGTTGGCCCCGAGGCAGAAGTGCACGCCACCGCCCCCGAAGGCCACGTGGTCGTTGGGGGTGCGGCCGACGTCGAAGGCGTGTGGGTTGACGAAGACGTCCTCGTCCCGGTTGGCCGCCGCGTAGTACATGACGACCTTGTCACCCTCCTTGATCGGCACCCCGCGGAGCTCCGTGTCCTTCGTGGCTGTGCGGCGGAAGTTGTGGATCGAGCTCCCCCAGCGGAGCATCTCGTCAGTTGCCGTATCCCACAGGGATGGGTCGTCCCGGAGGCGCTGCGCCTGGTCGGGATGGTCGATCAACGCCAGCATCGAGTGGTTGATGAGGTTGCGGGTTGTCTCGTTGCCCGCCACCACCAGCGTGAGGAAGAACATGTTGAGCTCGAAGTCGTCGAGCCGTTCACCGTCGACCTCGGCCTGCACGAGGAGAGTCATGATGTCGTCGCGCGGGTTGGCGCGCCGATCGGCCGCCACCGAATCACACAGCGCGTAGATCTCCATCGCTGCCGCTTCGGTGGCCCCCGGGACCTCCTGGAAGTCGGGATCGTCGCGGGAGCCGACGAGCTGGTTGGAGATCTCGAACATCCGAGGCCAGGCCTCCTTCTCGAGGCCGATCATCTTGCAGATCATCTGCACGGGGACCTGCGCTGCAATCTCCTCGACGAACTCCACTTCGCCGCGCTCGCAGATGCCGTCGACCACTGCCGCAGCGCGCCACTCGATCTCCTCGACCAACGCCGCGATCATCCGAGGCGTGAACCCCTTCGACACGAGTCGCCGGTAGCGGTTGTGCTTCGGCGGGTCCATGTTGAGGATCGTGAGGCGGAGCTGCGCCAGCGACTCCTCGTCGGATGTGGGGATGAACGTGCCGCCCAGCTCAGCCGAATACGTGCCGTGGTCGTGGCTGATCGATCGCACGTCGGCATGCTTGGTGATGGCCCAGAACCCCGTGTCGTTCGGCACGGGGTGCCAGTGCACCGGCGCCTCGGCACGGAGCCGATCGAACTGATCGTGGGGCTCGCCCTTCCCCCAGCTGGCGGCCAACAGGTCGATGCCCTCGAGGTGAGGCTGGGTGATGGTCATCCGGCGTGCTCCTTCTGCATCTGCGTCGCACCAACAGCCCCTCGAAGGGTGGCTACGGCGGTGTGGTCATCTATGGCGTTCGGATCCAGGCGGCGCATCATCTCAAGGCCGAGCAACACACCGATCACTGCGGGGCCCACCAGCCCGGCAGGCCTGTCCAGATCATCGTCGGCGGCCCACTCGCCAATGGCGGCGTCGACACCGGCCCAGGCCGCTTCGTAGCGCCGACTGAGCTGCGCACGGGCACGCTCGTCGCGCGATGCGAAGGCCCACAGCTCGTGCTCGAGCCGAATCCACTGGCCTTCGCGCGTCGGCGGATGAGCCACGTTGCGCCACAGGGCCGCGAGGCGGTCATCGAGCGTGGACGCGGCGACGAGCTCGGCCGAGATCACCGCGGCAACATTGTTCACCCACTCGTCGAGCAAGGCGTAGAGCAGTCCGTCCTTGCCGCCAAAGTGGTCGTAGATGGCACCGGAGGTGCGCTCGGCATGCTCGGCGATCGCGTCGACGGAGGCCCCTTCGATTCCGCGTGTTGCGAAGAGCTCGGCCGCCGCGTCGAGCAGGCGCCGGCGCGTCTCCGCCCTCCGTTCTCCTTGGGTAGCCACCCGGAAAACATAGCGGACCCTATGTAAGTTTGGCTAGCGCACGATCGTGCGCACGATCGTCTCGACCAAGCCCTTGTACGGCGGATAGAGCAGTCTGACGTCGGGCCGGGTGGGCTTGCGCAACACGCTCTTGCGGTGGCTGAAGACATCGCTCAGCTCCTCCTCGGCCTCCTCCATCAGCCGACGCAGCCCGGCGAGCTGCTCCTGCCGCCAGGCAAGGGGGCGCTTCAGCGAACGTTCGCAGGCTCGCACCGCGACCTTCCGTTCGCACCTCCCAGGCCTACTTCCTCCGAGCGATGGTGAGACCGTCGGCGATGGGGAGCATCACGACCTCCACTCGATCGTCGGCGGCGACGTGATCGTTCACCGCGCGCAGGGCCACCGTGTCGTCGGACTGATCGGACTCGTCCACGACGTTGCCGCTCCACAGCACGTTGTCGAGCAGCACGAGGCCGCCGGGCCGCAGCCGAGCGACGATCTCGTCGTAGTACGTGCGGTAGCCCGTCTTGTCCGCATCGATGAAGGCGATGTCGATCGGCGGATCGGCTGGAAGCGCCCGCAGGGTGTCGGCTGCCGGAGCGATCTTCAGCTCGATGCGGTCCTCGACTCCTGCCCGGGCCCAGTGCTCGCGGGCGACAGCCGTCCACTCCTCGCTCACGTCGCAGCAGAGGAGTCGGCCGCCAGGGGCGAGACCCCGCGCGATGCACAGCGACGAGTACCCGGTGAACGTGCCCACCTCGACGGCGAACCGCGCGTCCACAAGCTTCGTGAGGATCGTCATGAAGGTGCCCTGCTCGGGGGCGATCTGCATGCGGCTCACCCCACCGAGGGCTGCGGTGGCCGCTATGAGTGACTGCTGCACCGCGTCGGGCGGTGTGCCGTGAGCGACGGCATAGTCGTGCACCTCCGGGGTCACGATGATCGACTTGGTCTCCCGCGCATCAGCCATCGAGCCGCAACCTACTGACATCGCAGCAACGCCACCCCGGAGACCGATTCTGGTGTGTCCGCTCAGGCCGACAGCCTTGGCAGCACCTCGTGCTCGAGCAGGCGCAGGCTCGACCAGCCGAGGTCAGGCGAAATCCCCCCCATGAGCGGATGGAACAGCGCGAAGCCGCGTGGACCTTGTGCTTCGAGCTGCGCGACGAGATCGTCAGGGGTCAGCACCTTGTACTGGCCAGTGGTGCGAAGGGCAGCGACGTCGACCGCCTCGCTGTAGCCCGTGTCGGCGCCGGCCGCAGCCGCCCACGCTCCGTAAGCGTTGGCCTCGTGGAGCACATAGGGACCGATGGCGTCCCACGCCTTGTCGACATCCGTGGCCAGGAAGGTGGCCGTGGTGTCGCCACCGGAGAAGTCGCCGGGATCGGAGCCACCGAGCGCGACGCGCTCGGCGCGGTAGGTGTGCCACACGTCGTTTGTGGAGGGCCGAAAGCTGACCCCGAGGCGGGCTGCCCGGCGCGCCGCCGCGTCGCTGCTCCCACCGAG
>JANOQG010000173.1:0-2424 GCA_031422255.1 Actinomycetes bacterium
GCCGAGCGCCAAGCCGCCCGAGGCGCCAAGGACTTCGCCACCTCCGATCGCATCCGCGACGAGCTGGCGGCGGAGGGCATCGACATCGACGACACGCCCGAAGGCCCAACCTGGCGCCGCCGCTGACGGTCGCTCAGCCCAGAAGCGAGCGAAGTCGCGCGATGCGCGGGTACATCGTCGAGCCTCGCAGCTCGATCAGCTGGCGCTCGATGTAGGCGTCGTCGAGCACGACCCCCGACGCGATGATCTGTCGGATGTCGACCCAGTCCTTGGCGCGTCCGAAGGAGAGCTTGAACACCACCAGGTCCTCTGCCGATAGGAAGGGCAGCTCGACGAGCTCAGGCCCGAACGGGAAGCGGCGGGTTCGAGTGGCGATCTCGTCGTACGCAGGACCGAGCGATAGGAAGAGGTCGAGGGGAAAGCGATCGGCAAGTCGTCGGAGCCGGAGACCCGCTGTGGGCACCAGATCCGCTGGATCTTGCTCCGGCGTGTACCCCAACGTGGCCAACGACTCGATCAGGTCGTCCCGGTCAGCGTCGGGAACGAAGACGTTGACGTCGATGTCCGCGGTGGCGCGAGGCTCGGCGTACTGAGCGAGCGCAAGTGCGCCGCCGAACGCATGTGGCGCTGCCCTCGCGTCCAGGAATCGGTGGACCTCGAGGATCGCGTCGGTGAGGCTCATCGCAGGTTGTCCGCGAGCTCGAGCACCGCGGTCAGCATCGCGGCTCGCTCAGCCGGGGGCGTGTGCACATCGACCGTGGACCGTTCGTCGGCGGGATCGTCCGCGAGCCGTGGTGGGTCGTCCTCGTCCGGGAACCAACCCACCCGAGGCAACGGACACGGGATCGCGCGATCGCCTGCCTTCGCAACCAGCTGGTAGCCGCACGCCACCAGCAAGCGGTTGAGCGTGTCAGCGCCAGGGACCCGCCGGTCGTTCTCGTAGGCAGAGAGGTTGGGCTGGCTGATCCCCACGATCTCGGCCAGCTCGCCTTGGCTCAGCCGCCGGGACCGCCGGATCTCCTGCAAGAACGACCCATACATGACTGTGAGCGTACTCATATGCGAACCGATATGACACCCTTGGCTCAGGTGCGCAGGGTTGGCTCGCTTAGTTACCGAGCGGTAACTTGTCGGGGTCGTGGCGGTCGCTCCGCCCCTGTCTCCACGAGGTGCCCTCATGGCCGAGTTCTCCCTAACGCTCAACGACGACCAGCTGCAGCTCCAAGGCTGGGTTCACGAGTTCGCCGACACCGTGCTGCGCCCCGCCGGTGAGGAATGGGACGAGCGCGAGGAGACCCCGTGGCCGATCATCCAGGAGGCCGCCAAGATCGGTCTCTACGGCACGGACTTCATGGCCAACGCAATGGGCGACCCCACCGGCCTCACGCTGCCGGTGACCATCGAGGAGCTCTTCTGGGGAGACGCGGGGATCGCACTGTCGATCTTCGGCTCGGGCCTCGCTGCAGCGGGCATCGCGGCCTCTGGCACCCCGGAGCAGGTCATGGAGTGGGTCCCCCAGTGCTACGGCGACGCTGATGATGTGAAGGTGGGCGCCTTCTGTGCGTCCGAAGCCGACGCCGGTTCCGACGTGAGTGCCATGCGAACGAGCGCGGTCTACGACGAGGCCAACGACGAGTGGGTGCTCAACGGCACCAAGGCGTGGATCACCAACGGTGGCATCGCCAACATCCACGTGGTGGTGGCCTCGGTCGACCCTGCGCTGAAGGGCCGGGGCCAGGCCAGCTTCATCATCCCGCCGAACACGAAGGGCCTGTCGCAGGGCCAGAAGTACAAGAAGCACGGCATCCGCGCCTCACACACGGCCGAGGTCGTGCTCGAGGATGTCCGCCTCCCGGGCGCCTGCCTCCTCGGCGGCAAGGAGAAGCTCGACGCCAAGCTGGCCAAGGCGCGCGAAGGCGCCAAGTCGGGCGAGAAGCAGCCGGCGATGGCCACCTTCGAGAGCACCCGACCGGCCGTAGCGGCAATGGCCGTTGGCATCGCGCGGGCCGCGTACGAGTACGCCCTGGGCTACGCGAAGGAGCGCGAGACCTTCGGCAAGCCGATCGTCATGCACCAGGCGATCGCCTTCATGCTGGCCGACATGGCCACGGAGATCGATGCCTCCCGTTTGCTCGTGTGGCGTGCCGCCTGGCTCGCCAACAACGGTGGCTACACCAATGCCGAAGGCTCCATGTGCAAGCTCAAGGCCGGCCGCACCGCCACGTGGGTCACCGAGCGCGCCATCCAGATCCTCGGCGGTTACGGCTACGTCCGCGAGTACCCCGTGGAGCGCTTCCACCGAGACGCCAAGATCATGGACATCTTCGAAGGCACCGAGCAGATCCAGCAGCTGGTCATCGCGCGGGCGATCAGCGGTCTTCGAATCGAGTAGCCGACCTGGGCAAACGCGCCTCGGAGAAGCAG
>JANOQG010000174.1:0-3916 GCA_031422255.1 Actinomycetes bacterium
CGCGCACCGTCGGTCAGGCTGAGATGCTCGGCAGGATCACAGCTGCCGACCCGCTCGACCTCGGTCTTGATCTCGTCGTGCCCACCGACGTTGTGCTCGAGCGGCTGGCGGCGCGACGAGTGTGCGTCGACTGCGCCACCAACTACTCCGTGGATGCCCCCCCGCGCTACGGGTGGGTATGTGACAACTGTGGTGGCGAGGTGGTGCAGAGGGCTGACGACACCCCTGATGCCATTCGGAAGCGACTCGCTCTGTACGAGCAGGAGACCGCTCCTCTGATCGCCTGGTACGAGCAGCGCAGCCTGCTGACCGCCATCGACGGCCTGGGAACAGCGGACGAAGTCACCCGGCGGTTGGTGGCTGCGATCGACGCGCGCCGAGCCTGACGCTCGACTCCGGCTGGCGGCGTTGAGGCCGCGGCAGTCGTTCTTCGGTCCATCGCTACACGGTGAGCCTGTCGCTCTCGAGCTTGCGAGCCTTATCCTGCCGTCCTGTGAAGCGGTCTTCTTCTGATCTTGCAAAGATGCGGCTCGCTGGTCGGGTCGTTGCTGAGATGCACGCGTGCATCCGGGAAGCGATTCGGCCTGGGGTGACCACGTTGGACCTGGATCGCATTGGCCGCGAGGTCATCGAACGGCGGGGAGCCCGGTCGAACTTCCTCGGCTACGGGCATCCGCCGTTCTCCGGCGTCATCTGCGCCTCCCCGAACGATGTCATCGTCCACGGAGTCCCTGGGTCCTATCGGCTCGATGAGGGCGACATCATCTCCATCGACTGCGGGGCAATCATCGAAGGCTGGCACGGCGACGCCGCATTTACAGCCGGGGTCGGGATGATCGCCCCGGAGGCGGCGCGGCTGATCGAGGTCACTGAAGCCTCGCTGGCTGCTGGGATCAGGGCGATGGTTCCGGGGGGTCGGCTTTCCGACATCGGTGCGGCGGTGCAGGGCGTGGCAGAGCAAGCCGGCTTCTCGGTCGTTCGTGAGTACACCGGCCACGGGATAGGGCTGGCAATGCACGAGGAACCGGACATCCCGAACTGGGGCAAGCCCGGCAGGGGGCGCAAGCTGGCCCCTGGCCAGACCTACGCCGTGGAGCCCATGGTCTGCCAGGGCCGGGCTGATACCAAGGTGCTCGACGACCAGTGGACCGTCGCAACACGCGACGGGCTCCTGGCCGCCCACAGCGAGCACACGATCGCCATCACCGATTCCGGCCCGGAGATCCTCACCCTGCCCTGAACGGCGCGGTAGGGTGACACCCGCTGCAGGGGGCTGTGGCCGACGCGGACCGTCGAGTTGGACCTCCGCCGTGCCCGCGCTAGCATCACCCCTCGGCCCTGGGACGAGTTGGCGCGCTGCACGCGCCCGCCTCTCGCGCAACGCCCTGGCCGGTCGATCCCGCAATTCAGGAGCATCACTCTGGCCAAGCCCAAGGAAGACGCGATCGTGCTGGAAGGCACGGTGACCGAACCCCTCCCGAACGCCATGTTCAGGGTGGAGCTCGAAAACGGCCACAAGGTGTTGGCCCACATCTCGGGGAAGATGCGCATGCACTACATCCGCATCCTGCCCGGGGATCGCGTCCAGGTGGAGCTCACCCCCTACGACCTCACTCGAGGTCGGATCACCTATCGCTACAAGTGAACGAGAACGCCTGATGAAGGTCCGCCCCAGCGTCAAGAAGATGTGTGAGAAGTGCAAGGTGATCCGCCGCCACGGGCGCGTTCAGGTCATTTGCACCAACCCCCGGCACAAGCAGCGCCAGGGCTAAGAGGAGACAGCACCGCACCTATGGCACGTATCGCCGGCGTCGACATCCCCCGCGAAAAGCGGTTGGAGATCTCGCTCACCTACATCTTCGGCATCGGCCGAACCACCTCGCAGAAGATCTGTGACGGCCTCGGTCTCGACCGCAGCACCCGTGTGCGCGACCTCACCGACGAAGAGGTGAACCAGATCCGCGCCTTTGTGGATCAGAACCTCGAAGTCGAAGGTGATCTGCGCCGCGAGGTCCAGCAGGACATCCGCCGCAAGATGGAGATCGGCTGCTGGCAGGGTCTTCGCCACCGCAAGGGCCTGCCGGTCCGCGGTCAGCGCACCCAGACCAACGCCCGCACTCGCAAGGGCCCGAAGAAGACCGTCGCCGGCAAGAAGAAGGTCAAGAAGTAATGATCAAGCCGTTCAATGCCGCAGGCACTGGTTCAGCGCTCACCGCCGATCAGGGGCACAGCTGATGGCCAAGCCGAAGCCGGGTGGCCGGAGGCCGCGCAAGCGCGAGCGCAGGAACGTCTCGCACGGCGTGGCCCACATCAAGAGCTCGTTCAACAACACGATCATCACGATCACCGACCAGGAGGGCAACGTCCTCTCCTGGGCCTCGGCGGGCAACGTCGGCTTCAAGGGCAGCAAGAAGAGCACGCCCTACGCGGCTCAGATGGCCGCAGAGAAGGCCGCCCGCGGCGCGATGGAGCACGGCGTCCGCAAGGTCGACGTGCAGGTGAAGGGCCCCGGCTCCGGCCGCGAGACCGCGATCCGCTCGCTCCAGAACGTCGGCATCGAGGTCACCGGCATCAAGGACGTCACCCCTGTCCCCCACAACGGCTGCCGCCCTCCCAAGCGGCGCCGAGTCTGAGGCCCCCAGAATGGCTCGCTACACAGGACCCAAAGTCAAGATCTCGCGTCGCCTCGGCGTGAACATCTTCGAGAACGAGAAGGGTCGCAAGGCTCTCGAGAAGCGCCCCTACCCTCCGGGCGAACACGGCCGCTCGCGCCGCCGTCAGCCCTCCGAGTACTCGTTCCAGCTTCAGGAGAAGCAGAAGGCCAAGCACATCTACGGCCTTCTCGAGCGCCAGTTCGAGAACCTGTACAAGGAAGCCACTCGCTCGAAGGGCGTCACTGGCGAGAACCTTCTCCGGTTCTTGGAGCAGCGCCTCGACAACATCGTCTTCCGTGCCGGGTGGGCCCGTACCCGGCCGCAGGCTCGTCAGTTCGTGAACCACGGACTGATCGATGTCAACGGCCGCCGGGTCGACATCCCCAGCTACCGGGTAAAGAAAGGCGACGTCGTCTCCCTCCGGGACAAGAGCCAGGCGATGATCGTCATCCAGCACAACATCGACACGCTCGATGCGCGCCTCCCGGCCTGGTTCGATGCCGGCGAGGGTGGAAAGTCGATCATCGTGCGCGAACTTCCGCTGCGCGACCAGATCGACGTTCCCGTACGTGAGCAGCTCATCGTCGAGCTGTACTCCAAGTAGTCCTGTTCCCCGCCGCCCCCCAGTTCACGAGGTAGATCATGCTCGTCATCCAGCGCCCCACCGTCGAGGCGATCGGCGAGGCTCAGGGCAACCGTCAGACGTTCGCCGTCAGCCCGTTGGAGCCTGGCTTCGGCCACACGCTCGGCAACTCGCTCCGCCGCACGCTCCTGTCGGCAATACCCGGTGCCGCCATCACGCAGCTCCGCTTCGACGATGCCCTGCACGAGTTCGACACGATCCAGGGTGTCACGCAGGACGTCACCGATGTGATCCTGAACCTGAAGGATCTCGTGCTCATCTGCCACAGCGATGAGCCCGTGACCCTGCGGCTCGACGTCAAGGGCCCGGCTGAGATCACCGCTGGCGACATCTCGCCGAACTCCGATGTGGAGATCCTCAACCCCGACCTCGGCATCGCCACGCTGAACAAGGCGGCCCGGCTCGCCATCGACATCACCGTGGCGAAGGGTCGGGGCTACGTCTCGGCCGATCGCAACAAGGGCAGCGCCACCATCGGCGTGATCCCGGTCGACTCGATCTTCTCGCCGGTGCGCCGCGTGGCCTTCCAGATCGAGCCCACCCGGGTGGAGCAGTCCACCGAGTACGACCGCCTCGTTCTCGACATCGAGACCGACGGATCCATCACGCCGCGCGAGGC
>JANOQG010000175.1:0-3759 GCA_031422255.1 Actinomycetes bacterium
GGGCAGGATGCCGATCACCGCGCCGATGTTCACGAAGGCCTGGACACCGAACCACACCGTGATCCCGGCCGCGAGGAGCATCCCGAACCGGTCCGGGGCGAGCAGGGCCGCACGCGCGCCGAGGAGGCAGAGCCCCACGAAGAGCAGCACGACGATCATGGCCCCGACCAATCCGAGCTCCTCGCCGATGATGGCGAAGATGAAGTCGGTATGCGCCTCGGGGAGAAACCCCCACTTGGCCCGGCTCTCGCCCAAGCCGGCACCGGTGAGCCCGCCCGAAGCCACGCCCACAAGCGACTGGATGTTCTGGTAGCCGGAGGTCTGGTAGGCCTTCCAAGGGTCGAGGAACGCGAGCACGCGCGCGCGACGGTAGGAAGCCCCGAGCGCCAGAACGGTGGCCGCCCCTGCGCCGGCGACCGCCAACGCTGACAGCGGCATCAGTGGGGTACCGGCAACGAAGAGCAACGACAACACGATGGCGCCGATCACCAGCGTGGTGCCGAGGTTGGGCTGGAGCATCAACAGCGCCGCAACGCCCATGAACACCACGGTCACCGGGCGCAACGTGAGGTGAAGGTCGTCCATCCACGCGGCTCGTCGGGCGAGGAGGTCCGCGATGAAGAGCAGGATGGTGAGCTTGGCCAGCTCCGATGGCTGCAGGGAGAACTGGCCGAATCCCAGCCAGCGAGTGGCGCCGTTCACCTTCATGCCGACCCCGGGCACGAGCACGAGCAGGAGGAGGCCCACGCTGACCGCCAACGCAGGTACGGCCAGCGGTCGCCACCGGTGGTAGTCGATCCGGAGCACGACCCCACAGGCGATGATGCCGAAGACCAGCCACATCCCCTGGCGCGCCACGACGTACCAAGCCGAGCCGAACTTGTCGAGCGCGATCACCGATGACGCGGACATGACCATCACGAGGCCCAACAGGTTCAGGGTGACCACGATGGCCAGCAGTCCCGCGTAGACCTTCGAGCGCGGGGCCGGGGCCACCGGACGCGCCGTGGGATGGCGGCGCCGAGAGGTCCATACATCGCCGCCGTCACGCGTCATCCCAACGCTCCCGCGTGCAGCGCGTGCACCGAGCGCGTGAAGTCGTCGCCGCGCTCCGCGTAGGAGCCGTACCAGTCGAACGACGCGCAGCCGGGCGAGAGCAGAACAACGTCTCCAGGCTGGGCCAGGCTGGACGCCGCAGCCACGGCGTCGTCCATGGACGACTCGATCTGCACGGGACGCAGCCCATCGAACGCCTCGGCGACCTCACGGGCGGCCTCGCCGATGGCAACCACAGCTCGGATGTGGTCACGATCTCGGGCCAGCTCGGTGAGGTCGAGACCCTTGTTGCGGCCGCCAGCGATCAGCACGACTGACGGGAAGCTCTGCACTGCGGCTCGGGTGGCGTGTGGCGCGGTGGACTTGGAATCGTCGTACCAGTGCACTCCCCTAGCCTCCCCTACCAGAGAGACGCGATGAGGGAGCCCCCGAAACGCGAGGACTGCGTCACGGGACCCGGCCGTCGTGGCACCGCCATGGTGGGCGGAGGCAGCAGCGGCCAGAGCGTTCGCGATGTCGTGGGGAAACGCGCGAGCTAGTTCGTCGACTGTGGCCAGCACCTCACCGTCGGGCAAGACAAGTCGCTGCCCGTCGAGGTGGTAGTCCGCAGAGGTGCCGAGACCGAACGAGACGTGTCGCCCCGGCGCACCTCCCAGGTGCGCACGCACGACCGGATCGTCGACATTGCCGATCGCCACATCAGTGGGTTGCTGGTGCTCCCAGAGCCGCGCTTTGGCGGCCGTGTAGCCGGCCATCGTTGCGTGGTTGTCGAGGTGGTCTGGCGCCAGGTTGAGCCAGGTGCCGACGGCGGGTGCAAACCGCTGCGAGTGCAACAACCGGAACGACGATGCCTCGACCACGAAGACGTCGACTTCGGGATCGTCGATCGCAGCGACGAGCGGCACCTCGAGGTTGCCGACGGCAACGGCACGCTTCCCCGAGGCTTGCAGCATCTGACGCGTGAGCTCAGCCACCGTCGTCTTTCCATTCGTGCCCGTGATCGCGACGAGGGGACGTTGGTCCCACCGTTGCGCGAGATCGAACTCCGACAGCACGGGCACCGTTGCCTCCCGAGCGAGGGCGAACAACGGATGGCGATCAGGCACACCCGGGCTCGGGAGCACCGCCGCTACATCCGCGACCAACGCCCGAAGTGCCTCCGGGCCCGGCGCCTCGACCAACCGCACGCCCAGCTCAGCGACCAATGCCCGACCTGCCTCAGTGGGATGGTCATCCACCGCCACTGCGCCCTCTCCGTGCGCGATGAGCGCGCGGAGCACGGCTTGACCGGTGACGCCAAGGCCGAGCACCAAGTGATCGGTCACTCGAGGCCGCCGATGCCGATGAAGTCCGCGTAGAAGAGCCCGAGCGCGATCGCGGCACATCCGCCGGCCAGCAGCCAGAAGCGGATGATCACCGTGGTCTCGGGCCAGCCGCCCAACTCGAAGTGGTGGTGGATCGGAGCCATGCGGAAGATGCGCCGCTTGAACACTCGAAAGCTGCCGACCTGCAGGATCACCGACACGGACTCGGTGACATACAAGGCCCCCACGACCGGAAGGAGCAGGTGCACGTTCAGCATGAGCACCAGGGACGCGACGGCCGCACCGATCGCCAAGGCGCCGGTATCGCCCATGAAGATGCGCGCCGGAGCAGCGTTCCACCACAGGAAGCCAGCGCATGCCCCCACCATCGCGGCTGCGACCACCGCCAGGTCCAGGGCATGGCTGATCTGGTACTCCTCGGGATGGCGGAACGCCCAGAACCCGATCGCCATGAGGCAAGAGAAGACAAAGATCGAGGAGCCTGCGGCCAGTCCGTCGAGCCCGTCGGTGAGGTTCACGCCATTGGTGGTGGCGTAGATCAACAGGACTGCCCAGACGCACCAGCCGGCGCTTCCCAGCTCCCACCCAGGGCTGTTCCAACGGGTGAAGGAGATGGTGGTCGCCACTTCGGTCCACTGCACCGACGCCACCGCGAAGCTCACTGCCACGACGAGCAGTCCCAGGGTCTTGGCGCGCTTGGTGAGACCAAGGTTGCGCTCGTTGCGCACCTTGATCACGTCGTCCAGGAGGCCGACCAGACCCGCGCACACGATGCAGGCCATGACGATCAGTCCGGTGCGGGTGAAGAAGAGCCCGCTTCGAAGGTGGGCAGCTACGTACCCGACGGCCGCGGCGCCAACGATCGCCACGCCGCCCATGGTGGGGGTGCCCGCCTTCACCGTATGACCCTCGGGCACATCCTCATGGATGGGCTGCCCCAGCTCGCGCGCGATCAGCAGATCGATGAGGACCTTCGTGCCGATGATGGAGACGCCACCGGCCAAGCACGCCGCGATGAGAAGGGCTACCACGGCCGCGACCCTCGCAGATCGACGAGCACCTGGCGTGCCACCACGCGGTCGTCGAACGGGAGCTCGCTGTCGCCCACCACCTGCACGGTCTCATGACCCTTGCCCGCGATCAGGACGACATCACCCGGCGCCGCCTCGGCAAGCGCCTGTCGGATGGCCGCGCCACGATCCGGCTCCACGAGCAGATCCGTGGACGATGCGATGCCCGCCCGGACAGCGTCGATGATTGCCTGGGGGTCTTCGCTGCGCGGGTTGTCAGAGGTCAGCACGACCCGATCGGCCAGGCGTGCCGCAACGGCGCCCATCTCCGGTCGTTTACCTTTGTCGCGGTCGCCGCCTGCGCCAAA
>JANOQG010000176.1:0-3858 GCA_031422255.1 Actinomycetes bacterium
AGCCGAAGGCCAACGGGTCTTCGCCTCCGGCCCGCGAATCGCCCCCAAGAACCGGTGAACCCCCACCCCACGAGTTCTGGACCGGTAACGTCGAACGATAGGTCGACCAGCCCGGGCCAGAACTCGTGACGATTGCCGGCACAGTTCGCTTGGCGGCGGCGCGGTTCGGGCCGCGGGCTGCGTTTGTCGACCCAGATGGGACTTCGCTCAGCTATGCCGACCTGCACGCTCGGTCCGACGAGGTCGCGACGGGAATGATCGCGGGCGGGATCAGCCCGGGTGACGTCGTGCTGCTGCGGCTTCCATCGGAGTCGAGCTATGTCGTCGCGTACGCAGCCGCCGCGAAAGTCGGCGCGATCACGGCCGGGGTGAACCCGAGGCTGGCCGAGCCGGAACAGGTCGCGGTCGCCGCGGTTGCCGACCCGGCGTTGATCCTGACGACAGCGGACGAGGTCGACGCACTCCGGCGCCCGAGTTCGTTGCACCCACTTCCTGACGACGAGGGCCGAGCGGTCGCACTTGTGTTCACCTCGGGAACCACGGGCCTGCCCAAAGGGGCGCTGTTTCGCGATCGTGAGCTCGCGGCCATCACGCGCATCGACGTGGCCGATGCATGGGGCGATCCTGCGGCCCGCCCGGCCGCGATGCTGGCAGGCACCCAGTTCGCGCACGTCGGCTTCATGACGAAGCTTCCGTGGTATCTGCGGCTCGGCACGACCACGCACATCCTGGGCCGGTGGCGCGCCGCCGATGCGCTTGCGTGCATCGCCGACCATCGCATCGCCTCGATCGGCGGCGTTGCTCCGCAGATCGCCCTCCTGCTTCGCGAGGACGTGGAGGCCTACGACATCGCCTGCGTGCAGAACCTGATCGTCGGGGGCGCCGCCTCACCACCCGCACTCGTACGCGAGGCCAAGGCCCGGTTCGGTGCCGACTACTCGATCCGCTACTCGTCCACGGAATCCGGCGGGTGTGGCACGGGTACCGCGTTCGATGCCGACGACGAGGAGGCGCTCTTCACCGTCGGCCGTCCCCGCGGCGGCATCGAGGTCGACATCCGAGACGACGCAGCGCATCCCCTCCCCGACGGGGAGGTGGGCGAGGTTTGGCTCCGCTCGCCGACTGCCATGGCTTGCTATTGGCAGGACCCGGAGGCCACCGCTCAAGCGCTCGTCGACGGCTGGCTCCGCACCGGCGACCTCGGGCTCATCGACGATCGCGGCCTGCTGCGCCTCGCCGGTCGCCTCAAGGAGATGTTCATCCGCGGGGGGTACAACGTGTACCCAGCGGAAGTGGAGTCGGTGCTGGCGGATCACCCGGCAGTTGCGGAGGTCGTGGTCGTTCCTCGTCCTGATGACGTGATGGGTGAGGTGGGGGTGGCCGTCATCGTGCCGACAGACCCGGCCCAAGCGCCGACACTCGCAGAGGTGCGCTCGTTCCTCGAACCCAAGCTGGCTCGCTACAAGCTCCCCGAAGCTGTGCGCCTCGTCGCCACGCTTCCACTCACCCCCATGCAGAAGATCGACCGCCGACGCCTCGCCGCTGACGAAGCGCAGTCGACCACGTGACGAGTGTCGGGCCAACCCAGCCGCGGGCTATCTACGCCAGGAGGCCTTGGACGTAGGCCATGCCGTCGTCGGGGTCGCCCACCAGCTCGACCGTGGCCGTAGCGAGGCGCGTCGGCGGGTCGACCTCCATCAGGTCGAGACAGCGAGGCGGGTGAGCGCCGGCATCAGCCTCGCGGCCGAGGGCGACCACCTCGTCGAGCAGCGATCGGGCATCGGGGCCGAGGAGCGCAAGGTCGTCGGACACCAGCGCCATGCCGCCACTCACCCCGACGGCAAGCGCCCAAGCGCGCATCTGCTCCGGCTCGAGCGTTGTGCGCTCGGCGCGAAGCATCAGGCAGTCCGGGTCGTTCAGCCAGAGCTGACGGTGCATGAAGGACCGACTGAGGGTGTTGCGCCACGCGTTGACCGTGGCCGGTTCGCCGCCGAGGTGCCCCGGGGGACGGTATTGATCGGGCTGCGGGTGCCACCACGGCGCGACGTCGGCGCCGATGCGCATGCCGTCGACGACACCCACGGTGGATCCGAGGGGCGCTCCGCAGCCGAGCAGGAAGGTGTTCTCGCCGGCACCGCGGCGAACTGCATCGAAGCCCGCCCGCACGCGTTGGGCAGGGGTACGGCTGCGATCGACGTAACCACCCAGCATCGAGGGGGCGAACGTGAAGTCGAGCTTGATGTAGGGGTAGCCCGCTTCGACAAGGGAGCGCGCCACCACTTCCAGATGCTCGAGCACCTCCGGGTTCGACGTGTCGAGCGTGTTGACCGCGCCGCCCCAGCCGTCGTTGACCATGCCGACCAGTGGCCGACCCGTGGGGAGATGCGTGGCCAACCAGTCGGGGTGGGCGACGGCTACCTCCGAGGTGGCCCCCGCTAGGAACGGTGCGATCCAGATGCCGGGCGTACGCCCTTCGGCTGCGATGGCGGCCGCCAGCCCGTCGATGGGCGTCGGGAACTTGTCGTTCGTGTCGAGCCAGTCGCCGATCGCAGCTTGAAACCCGTCGTCGAGCTGGAACACATCGAAGGGCCACCGATTCGCCAGCGCAAGGTTCGACCGGAGGTCGGCCTCTGTGACGCCGTGGAAGTAGTGGTACCAGGAGCACCAACCCACTTGGTAGGGAGCCGTCGTCCGAGCCTGGGCGGCCGAACCAAGGGCGCCCGCCCACGCCTCGAGGAGTGACGCTGGATCGCCCTGCCCGACAGCGATGGTGACCTCGTGCAGCTCGCGGCGTTCACCCGGGGCGAGCACGGCACCGCCCAGGAACGCTTCGATCCAGAGCTCGATGCCGTCGCTCCCATCACGGGCCGGACGCAGACGGAAGGTGCCGTCGTGCTCCCATCCGCCGAGAAACCCGGCAACGACCGCGGCGCCCGCATCATCCCGGAGCGCGGTGACCAGCTCGCTGCGAAGCTCATCGACCTCCGAGGGCGCCCAGTCGGCGTGGTGCATGCCTATCGGGAGGGACCGAACCCCCTCTGCGCGCGAGCCGTCCTGGTCCACGCGGAACGTGGCGACGGCGGTTGGCGACCAGGATTGGTAGCCCTGGCGAAGCATGCGCAGCGGTTCGAGAACCGGGTGGAGCCGCGCGACGACCGCCACCGCGTCGACCGCGACGGGCGCGTCCGATCGGTTGGCGAGCGACCAAGTGAGCCGATCGTCGGACAGCGACCACTCAACCTCGATCGCGTCGACCACGGCCGCCCGCACATCAATCCGATCCGCCCGCAGATGCATGCGGGGACTCTAGAAGGCTTCCCTACGAGTCGAGCTCAGTGCCAAGGATCGAGACGAAGCTCACCATCTCCCCCGGGTAGCCACCGAGGTTGTGGGTGAGGGCCAGATGACGGTCGGCCGTTGTGGCGATCTGCCGGTCGGCAGGCGCCTGATTGCGGAGCTGCAACCATGCCTCGAACACCATCCGCAGACCGGATGCACCGACAGGATGGCCGAAGGACTTGAGGCCGCCATCGGGGTTCACCGGAAGCTCGCCGCTGAGGTCGAACGTGCCGGCCTGGACTTCCTTCCATGCCGTGCCTCGCTCGCAGAACCCGAGGTCCTCCATGAGCACCAGCTCAGTGGGCGTGAAGCAGTCGTGCACCTCGGCCATGGCGAGCTCGCTGCGGGGATCCGTGATGCCGGCTTGGGCGTACGCGTCCTGGGCGCACGCGACGATCTCCGGGAAGGTGGTGTAGTCGTAGGTCGGGTCGGTGAGGCCCGAGCCATTTCCGGCGACGAACGACAGGGCCTTCACGTACAACGGCGTGTCGGTGTACTTGTGGGCGTCCTCGGCGCGGC
>JANOQG010000177.1:0-4787 GCA_031422255.1 Actinomycetes bacterium
TTCTTTTACCTGTCCGCTGTGATCTGCTTTGCGCTCGCTGCTTTGGGCGAGGGGTGGCGGTATGGCAGCCGTACGCGCGCCGGCCTGAAGCCCTCGCTCACCCTCCTCCCGCTGGGATTGGCCCTCGCGTTCGTCCCGATCATGTGGGACACGGGAGTCGCCGCGTTCTGACCGACCGCACGGCCAGGACTCCCGCCGCAAGCTCGCAGCGACGGCCCCCCGCGCCCCTTGCATGGTGAGGACTGATCGAGCGCCCTTCGTCGAACTGGCTGGCATCGCCTCCAGGTGCCGGTGAGGGCATCCGTGGGGAGTTGACCCTGATACGACATGCGCGTCGAACGGCCAACATCGGAACGGGTGTTGGCCGTTCGACGCGCATGTGCTGCAGGCCCCCTCCGTCGAGGAGCCAGTACCGACGGCACCCAGAGCCGGAAGTGCGACCAGCGATCCGCCGTCCCGGTGGGGGTGTTCGTGCACGCCTCACGCGCCAGTTCGGTAGACGTCCGGGCCCCCTGAGCCCAGCGGCTCGTGACCGACCGCGTCGGGTGGTGCGCGACCTGGGCAGACCGGCTCGAACTCGCTCATCGAGAATCGGCCGCGGTGGAGATGTTTGGCGCGCGGCGGGTCGGGGGATGAGATCGGTGCAATCGCGGGCCGCGTGGCCCACAACGAGAGGATCGAACCATGGGATACGGAGTAAGCATCTTCTTCCTGGCCGTCGGAGCGGTGCTCACATGGGCGGTCAACGTCACCGTTGAAGGCATCGAGCTGCAGACGATCGGGGTCATCCTGATGGCAGTCGGTGCCATTGGCCTCCTGTTTTCGCTGCTGTTCTGGTCGAGCTACAGCGAGCGCCGCCGGGCCGGTACCGTCGTCGAACGGGACGTGGTGTCATGAGCGCGGTCGTGCTGCTATTGATCCTCGCACTGCTCGTCGGGGGCGTCGGGCTCTTTGTCGAAGGGCTGAAGTGGCTGTTGATCGTGGCCCTGGTCTTGATCGTCGCGGGGGCGCTCTCGGGCGGCCGATCCCGCGTGTGAATCAGACCGATCGGTCACGGAGCTAAGCGCGCTTGGCGGGGGCCGCTGCGGCACAGCCGCTTCCGCCAGGCGCCGCTTCATGTCGACCGATCGGCCGGGTAGGGTGCGGATCGTGCTTGACGACCCGACCGACCCGCACGCGCTATGGGTCACAACGGCTACTGAAGGCAGCATCGGCGTGGTGTCGGCTGGCGGCGAGCTGGATGCGAACAGCGCTGGACGGCTACGTGAGGCATGCGACGAGGTGTTCGCCCGGGGTCACTCAACCGTCGTCGTGCACCTTGCCGAGATCAGCTTCATCGATTCCTCTGGTCTCTCGGCCCTGATCTACGCCTACAAGCAGGCGGGCGAGCGCGACGGCGGGCTCACAGTGCGTTCGCCCTCTGCGGCGGTGAAGAGGTTGCTCGAGATGACCGGGCAGACCGAGCGGTTCCTCAGCCCGGAGCGCTGACCCTTCGGTCGCTTGCACGATCGATCTCCCCTCGTGTTTGCGAACGTGAGTGCGCGGGTATCGCTCGATCGTGGGCAGAGCGTCAGACCTTCTCGTCGGTGTGCGTCGTCGTTGGCACGGTGCGCCTCGTTGGGTTCGTTGGCCTGCGCTTGCGGGCGTTGGCCTCAGCGCCGTCTGCGTCGCAGGTCTGGCGTTCCTGTGGTTCACCGTCGATCTCCCTGACGATCCGCCGACGATCCAGTCGGCTGTGCTGCTCGCGGCCGATGGTCGCGAGCTGGCGGTCCTGTCACAAGACGGCCAACGCTTCGAGGTACCCCTCGACGAGGTGTCGCCCATCGTGATCGACGCGCTGATCGCCGCGGAGGACCGCCGCTTCTACGACCACACCGGCGTCGACCCGATTGGGGTAACCCGAGCGCTGTGGCACAACGTGCGCAACGGCGGCACGCAGGGAGGGTCGACGATCACGCAGCAGCTCGTGAAGAACGAGTTCCTCACGAGCGAGCGGACGTTGTGGCGCAAGGCGCGTGAGGCGGTGCTGTCCGTGAAGCTCGAGCGCAGCGCGGACAAGGACCACATCCTCGAGCGATATCTCAACACTGTGTACTTTGGCCGAGGTGCCTATGGCATCGAGGCCGCCGCACGCGGTTACTTCGACTCCACGGCTGGCGAGCTGACGTTGGACCAGGCCGCTCTGCTCATTGGTCTCCTGCGGTCACCGGAGACCGCCGATCCAGTGGAGGATCTGGACGAGGCCACCGCTCGGCGCGCCATCGTGCTGCAGGACCTGGTGGAGACTGGCTCGATCACGCAGAACGACGCTGATGCGGCAAACGCGAGACCGATCGAGGTCACGCCTCGCACGTCGCCGATCACACTCACCGCTGGTGTCGCTCCCCACTTCGTGGAGTGGGTGCGTGAGCAGACGATCGACGCCCTGGGCGAGGATGCGCTGTACGGCGCCGGGCTGCACGTCATCACTACCCTCGACCTCGACGCCCAGGCCGCGGCGGAGGCGGCCGTGGCCGAGGCGCTCCCCGAGCCCGACGACCCGCAGGCGGCGCTCATCGCGTTGGACACCGATGGGGCGATCCGTGCCCATGTCGGCGGCCGCGACTTCGAGACGCTCCAGGTCGACCTCGTTCGAGGTGAGGAGGGTGGGGGCTCCGGTCGGCAGCCAGGATCTGCCTTCAAGCCCTTTGTGCTCCAGGCCGCGCTGGAGCACGGCATCACGCTCGGTGACCGGTACGCCGCGCCAGCCACGATCGACCTCGATGTCGGTGGCACCCCGTGGACCGTGGACAACTATGGGCGAGCGGGCTTCGGCGACCTCAGCGTGGCCGAGGCCACGGCCGACTCCGTCAACACCGTCTACGCCCAGCTGCTTGCCGAGGTCGGGCCCCAGGCCGTCGCCGCGGCGGCCATAGCAGCGGGGATCGACGCCGACTTGGACGTCGTGCCGTCGATCGCGCTTGGGGTCGAGGAGGTGTCCCCGCTCGATCTGGCCAGCGCGTACTTGACCTTCGCCAATGACGGCGCTCAACACCAGCCTTATGGCATCGTCCGCATCGAGGACACCGACGGCAACGTCCTGTGGGAGCCCGATCGGCCCGAGCCCGACGAAGCCGTCGATGCCGACATCTCACGGGCCGTCACGCATGCGCTGCGCGGCGTCATCGAGGGCGGCACCGGCAGTGCGGCGGACATCGGGCGTCCCGCGGCCGGCAAGACGGGCACCACCCAGGACAACGTGGATGCCTGGTTCGTCGGATATGTGCCCGGCTACACAACCGCAGTGTGGATGGGCTATCCCGAGGGCTCACGATCGATGGACGACGTGCACGGCAGTGCCGTAACCGGCGGATCCTTCCCCGCCCGGATCTGGTCCGCGTACATGGAGGCGGCGATGGACGGACGTGAGCCCGCCGACTTCCCGCCACCGCCTGCCGAGCTCCTCAAGGAGCGTGAGCCCCCCGGTCTCATGCTCGATCCACCGGAAGTCGAACCGGGCGCCACGGTCGCTGTTCGGGGATCCGGGTTCGGGGTCTGCCGAGCATCCTGGGCTGTCGTCCTGGAGGGCACCGATGTCAGCAGCCCGCCCGAGACGGGGTCCCTCGAAGTCGAACGCTCGGCCACGATCACGGTGCCCGCCGATCTCACCCCCGGGCGCTACCGCGTCGTGGCCCGGTGCGACAGCGGCAATGGGCTGAGCGACGTCGCTGCCGCCGACCTCGTGGTCCTCGGACCAACGACCACGACCAGCAGCACACTGGTCCCTGATGTGACGACCACCACCGAGGAGCTGGGCCAGCCGCCGCCGACGACCACCAGTGCCCCGACTGCCACCTCCACCGCGGTCGCCGAACCCCAGCCCGCGGAGGATCGCGGCGCGGTCGAATAGCCCGACCATCGTTTCAGCGAGGGGTGTCCGCATGGGTAGGGGGCACGGTGCCCCGCTCGCCGTTACCGCAGCCCCGCTCGGTGTCTCTCAAACCTGACGGCTGTCCTACGTTCTCGAACCGTCACTTGATGAGCTCGGCGGCCTCCTCAGGCTCCACGCCCGCCTCCCATGGTTGGGTCGATCGGCGACCCCGTTCCTCCCGCCAGATCTCGAAAGCGGCGGCCGACGCCGCCAACCAGGCAGCTCCAAGGGCGTACCCGCCCAGGACATCTGAGATGTAGTGCACGCCGAGGGTGAGCCGGGAGAAGCCGATGAGGAGGATGAGTGCGGCCGTGGCGGCGGTGGCCCAGGTGCGGCGGCGACCCTCGACCAGTGGTAGGAGCACGAGCAGCAGAGCGCCATAGCAGACGACCGCCTGCATCGAATGTCCCGATGGGAAGCTCTTGCCGGACACGCTGAGGATCGGCTCGTTGACCGCTGGGCGGGGTCGGCCGACGGCGACCTTCACGACGGTGTCGATGGCGCCTCCGCCGAGACAGGTGACGGCGAGGAACACGCACAGCTTCCGGCCTCCGTTGCGCAGAACCCACACGCCGGGTAGCCCGATGGCGAACAGCAAGAAGATCGGTTTGCCGGTGAAGGAGATGGCCTTGAGGACCGTGATGGCGCCGTCATTGCCCTGGAATCGGTCGTTGAGCCATTGGGCGCCCTCTTCGTCAAGGCCGGTGAGGGGCCCGTGGGTGGCGACCTGGTGCAGCAGAAGCCCGAACGGGATGGCAAGGAGGGCGAGCGCGAGGCCGAGCAGCAATGCGCGCACCTCGTACCGGCCCAGCGGCCCGAGCTTGGCGGCTAGGCGTTCGGGCAGCAGGTGCTTCATGACGGTACGTGTTCCTCGCCG
>JANOQG010000178.1:0-1715 GCA_031422255.1 Actinomycetes bacterium
GACGCGCTCGTCGCCGAGCTCAAGGCTGCCGGAGTCAAGGTGCGGCTCGATGCCCAGGTCGCGACGAGCTTCGGTCGCCGGGCCACGGACTGGGAGCTCCGTGAGCAGACCGGGGACGCGTGCAGCGACCTCGCCGACCGCGGCGGGCGTCTTGTCCCCGGTGTCGCGGCGCACGATCGTGACGAGGCCCTCCGCAAGATCTCGGGGACCCACCTCGATGCGAACCGGCACGCCCTTGAGCTCCCAGTCCGTGGCCCGGCGACCGAAGCTCGTAGCAACCTGGGCATCGAGCCGCACCTTGACTCCGGCAGCCTTGAGCTCGGCGACGAGCGCGTCGGCCGCCTCGCCCGCTCCGGCTTCGTCCCGCACCAGCAGCACGACAACCTGGATGGGCGCCAGAACCGGGGGTACGACGAGCCCCTGATCGTCGCCGTGGGCCATGATCAGCCCGCCGACCATGCGGGTAGAGGTGCCCCACGAGGTCGTCCAGCACAGCTCGGTCTCCCCCTGGTCAGACAGGTAGGTGATGTCGAAGACCTTCGCGAAGTTCTGGCCGAGGTCGTGACTCGTGCCCATCTGCAGGGCCTTGCCATCGCCCATCATCGCCTCGACCGTGAGCGTGTTGATGGCCCCAGGGAAGCGCTCGGCCGCGGTCTTGCGGCCGGGCAGAACCGGGATGGCCAACACGTTGATCATGAAGTCGGCGTAGACGTCGCGCAGGATTCGTTCGGCGTAGGCATTGGAATCCTCAGCGGTGGCGTGCGCTGTGTGGCCTTCCTGCCAGAGGAACTCCGTGGTGCGCAGAAACAAGCGGGGACGCAGCTCCCACCGCACGACGTTGTTCCAGAGGTTCAGAAGCAGCGGGAGATCGCGGTAGCTCTGGATCCACTTGCCCATGTACTCACCGATCACCGTCTCGCTGGTGGGGCGAACGACGAGGGGCTCATCGAGCTCCTTGCCGCCCGCGTGCGTGACCACAGCGAGCTCGGGACTGAAGCCCTCGACGTGGTCGGCCTCGCGAGTGAGGTAGCTCTGCGGGATGAAGAGGGGGAAGGCGCAGTTCTCGGCGCCGGCCTCCTTGATCCGGAGGTCTTCCTCGGCCTGCATCCGCTCCCAGATGGCGAATCCGTAGGGGCGAATCACCATCGTGCCGCGCGCTGGCCCGTTGTCGGCCATCTCCGCCTTGGCCACGACGTCCTGGTACCAGCGCGGAAAGTCGTCTGCTTGGGGGGTGAGAATGGGCTGCTTGGCCATGGGGCCGATGGTAGGCGGCGGCCACCCAGCCGCCGACTCAGGTTCTGGCTCGCCCTCGGATCAGGTCGACGCGCTGCTCCGAATGGTTGACGTCGTCGCCCTTCTCTGCGAGCAATGCCGCGCGGTCCTTTTCGGCCTCCCGTTCGGCCTTTGCCGTGTCCACCCGAGCAATGGCCGCCTCCGCTCCGTGCTCGTGGATGAACTCGGCCCATTCCACCAGCGCGGACACCATCTCGTCCTCGGGCACGACCGCGACGTTGCGGCCCTTGACGAAGAGGTGACCTCGCTTGTTCCCCGCAGCGATGCCGATGTCGGCGTCGCGCGCCTCGCCGGGACCGTTCACCACGCAACCCATGACCGCTACCTGCAGCGGGATCTCGCGGTCGCCGAAGGCGGCCATCGCATCCTGGGCGACCTGGATCACGTCGATCTCCGCCCGACCGCAGCTCGGGCAGGCGATC
>JANOQG010000179.1:0-26835 GCA_031422255.1 Actinomycetes bacterium
GCGTCATCTTCGGGTCCGACTGGCCTCACATCGAGGCCCTTCCGCACCCGCTCGACTACGTGCCCGAGACGAAACCGCTCTCGGACGACGACCGGCGCCTCGTGCTGCACGACAACGCCATCGAGCTCGGCGCGCTCCGCCCCGCCTGAGCCGTTCGGGGAGGGATTCGGGCATTCTCGGCTCGACGGCGTATCCTCCCATGGGGCCTCGGCACTGAGATAGCGCCGACACCCAGCTCTGCATGACGGACCGCACCCGAGCACTCGAGTCGGCGGCCTGGGCAGCAGCAGAGGGCATCGCCACCGCCGACCAGCGGTCGTTGCTCGAAGCCGACCCAGTCGCTTGGCGCTTGACCCTTGAGCGGCTGATGGACGAGACGGAAGACGCGCTCGATTCTGTCAGTGGCATCGAGGGTCCGGAACGCGCCCAGGTGGTGGGGGACTTCGAGGCTGAGCTGGATCGCCTCGAGGCGGCCTACGACCTGATCAACCGTTCGGCCTCCGCTGGCACCGAGGTGCTGATCCCGACCGCCGACCCCACCGGCGAGGTTCGCCTCCAGGCGTCCTGGGAGGGGGGATCGATCGTCGTGTGGGCAGGTGGCCCCGATGTGGTTGCCAACAAGAACGAGGAGCTGGCCGATCGCCTGGAGTCCCTTGGTGGGCCGAAGCTCGGATGGGCAGTTCACTCGGACGTGTCCTTGCCCAACGGCTTGCGCGCCGCTGCCTTGTCGATCCCTGTCGAGGAGGCGCTTGGCTGGCTCGTGGTGGCCGTTGGCGGTGGCAAGGGAGATGAGGACGGCGTCGGGGCGAGCGTGCGATGGCTCGGCCGGGTGGCCGTCTCGGCGGTTCGGCTCGTGGCCCGGGGCGACCTGGTGCCTGGCCTGCGCACGCAGCGCCACTCCGACGGCAAGGTGATGGACCTCAACGTTCGTTGGTCGCCCGCTCGAGTTGACGACGCGGAGGTCACACGCTTGGCGGCGGCCATGCCCGGGCCGGTCTCCGTGCTGAGCCGCAAAGAGCCGCGGGTCGTCACCCTCGAGGTGCTCGGATCCGTAGTCGACGCCATCGCGCTCGAGGCGGCCGAGAAGCTGGAGCGACCTGCGACGCCGCCGGTGATTCGCAACGCGGCCGACGTTGGGGAGGCCTTCATCGCCCGCCTGGATGGAGCGCCCTTCACGGCCCCGATCCCGGCCGGCGCCGAGGTGTCCAAGCGGCTCGACGGATGGGTGAACGGCGTCGTCGGTGTCGCCAAGACCACGCTGGTGGTGCTCCTCGATCCGCCCGACAGGGGCGACGCTTGGTTCCTTCAGGTCCTTGGCCTCGGAGCCGAGGGCGGCCTGCTCCCAATCGAGCAGGCCCTCACCGACAGCAAGAAGACACAGCACCTAGCCGACGAGATGGTCCGCTTGGAACGCCTCTACGACACGCTTCGTCGCGCGGGTGGGTTGCGGCGAGGTCAGGTGTATCTCAGTCAGGACGAAGCCTGGGAGCTCATGACGGTGATCGGCCCCACGCTCGAGGTTGCCGGCTTCGAGGTGCGGGTGCCTGCCCTGTCTCGTCGCAAGCCGGGCGCTGCGCTTCGGCTCTTCGTCGAACCGTCTGGCGAGCGTGTCGTGGGTGCCAACCAGCTGAGCGACGTGCGTTGGTCGGCCGTGTTCGGCGACGTAGAGCTCACCGCCGCAGATGTTGCACGCCTCGCTGCCGAAGCCCGCCCGCTCGTGCAGTCGCACGGCCGCTGGGTGGAGCTCGATCGCGTCGATCTGAAGGAGGCGGCCGCCGCCCTCGCCGAGCGGGCGTCGTCCACGCGGATGACCGGCGCGGAGATCCTCCGCCACGTCGTCGGCCTCGAGGGCACTCCGTTCGGTACCGGTGTCACCGTGGAGGGCTCGGGGTGGGTCAGCGACCTGCTCGAGAAGGCCTCGGCGGCACCCGCGTCGCCTGTCACCAAGCCCGAGGGCTTCCACGGGGAGCTGCGCTCGTATCAGGCAGAGGCGCTCGGCTGGCTCGACTTCCTCGACGCGGTTGAGCTCGGCGGTTGCCTTGCCCTCGACATGGGTCTGGGCAAGACGCCCACCGTGCTGGCCCACCTGCGGCGCACGATCGGTCAGGGTCCCTCGCTGGTGATCGCCCCGCCGGCAGTGGTTGGAAACTGGGCGGCGGAAGCGGCGCGCTTCGTGCCCGACCTCAAGGTTGTGGTGCACCACGGCGCATCTCGGGCGTCGGCCGAGGACCTCGCTGCCGAAGTCGCCGACGCCGACGTCGTGATCACCACCTATGGCACCGCCGTGCGCGACGTCGAGGCCCTCGAGCAGCGCACCTGGGACCGCATCGTCTTGGATGAGGCGCAGGCGATCAAGAACCACACCAACGAGACGGCGCAACAGCTGCGCCGGATCCCGGCTCGTACTCGCCTAGCGCTCACCGGCACACCGATCGAGAACGGCCTCGGGGATCTGTGGTCGATCCTCGATTTCACGAACCCCGGCCTCGTCGGCCCTCGTTCCACCTTCATCGCTCAGCTCTCTGGTGAGGGCGAGCAGGCTCTGCGGGCCTTGAACGGCATCCTCGTGTTCCGCCGCACCAAGACCGAGCCGGCCGTTGCTGCCGAGTTGCCGGATCGCATCGATGAGCTCGACCACTGCACCATGACGGCTGAGCAGATTGGTCTGTACCAGGCGGTGCTGGATGGGCTTGTGGCGCAGGCCTCCGGGGTGGGGCGCTAGGCCAAGCAAGGAGCGATCCTCGCCGCCATCACCGCGCTCAAGCAGATCTGCAACCACCCGTGGAACTACCAGCAGGACGACAAGCCCCTCGCCGGCCGATCCGGAAAGCTCAACCGCCTCGAAGAGGTGATGGAGCAGGTGTTCGAATCGGACGAACGCATGTTGATCTTCACGCAGTTCGCCACTTGGGGCGTACGGCTTGCAGCGCACCTCACCGAGGTCTCCGGTCGCACGATTCCCTGCTATCACGGCGGCCTGGCGCGCGGCGCACGCGACGCCATGATCAAGGAGTTCCAGGATGGAAAAGGCGCCGGCGCGATCGTGCTGTCGCTCAAGGCAGGTGGCACCGGCCTCAACCTCACGGCGGCCAACCACGTCGTGCTCTACGACCGCTGGTGGAACCCCGCGGTGGAGGACCAGGCCCGCGATCGCGCGTGGCGGATCGGTCAGACTCGAACCGTGCTCTCACACCGCCTGGTGTGCCCCGGAACCGTGGACGAGCGGGTGGAGGAGGTGGTGGGTGGGAAGCGTCGGATCGCCGACCTCGTGCTGCCCAAGAGCAGCTCCCTCGCCGACCTCGACGCCGACCAGCTGCGCACCGCGCTCGGTCTTCGTCCCGACCAGCTCCTCGCTGCGGACGACATCTGATGGCTGCACCTAGGAAGCGAAGCGCCCAGCGCAAGCGAGGCGGGGGTCAGAAGGCAAAGCCCGTCGACCTGTGGCGCCCGGTTCCGCCCGTGCCCGACCCTGAGCCCATCCAGCCGGCCGCCGATCCCTCGGCTCTCCTGCGGTCGATCGGGGCGCCGCCACTGCGCGGCCGATCCGACATGGCCGAGGCCTATCTGCTCGCCGTAGTCGAGCGAGCGGCTGCCCTCGCTACAGCGCTCGCAGCTGCCGCGGGGCTCCTTGCTGAGCCGGATCCCGACCCTGACTGATTGGGCGTCGGACCTCCTGTCCTAGCCCAGCAACTTCGTGCGGAACAGGTCGAGCACCTTGTCGAGTGCTTCTCGGGTGCGCGTGCCTGGATCGTCGATCAGGTGCTCGGTGAGCACCGAGTGGGGCTTCATGGCGGCGGCCGGGTTGGCGTCGTCGTCGCCCAGCTCGACGGCCACGAATGCATCGCCGAGCTGCTCGCGCAGGAAGTCGAACCGCTCGTCGGGTACGAAGCTGTCGCTTGTGAACCGAAGCCCGAGCACTTCGAGGCCCTCGGCGGCGCAGCGGTGCTTCACCTTCTCGAGGTCGTCGGGTGAGATATCGATCGAGCGCTTGTGCTTCTTCGTGAGACCGATTGGCATCGAGGGCTGTGACAGCACGGGCACGAGCATTCGGTCGTCCACCGCCATGGCCAGCGCGAATCCCCCGGTGAAGCACATCCCCACAGCGCCGACTCCCGGCCCGCCGCAACGCTCGTGCTCGGACGCGGCCAGGGCCCGCAGCCACGAGACGACCGGCGACGTCTTGCCCACGGCAAACGTGGCGAACTCCTTGCTGATGCACGCAGGCACGATCGAGGACAGGCCGTAGCGCGCTGCTGCGAACTTTCCCCCTCGCGCCTCAGGGTTCGGATCGCGACCGGGCACACCGAACAGATGCGGCATGACGGCGGTGCAACCGATGGCCGCCACCTTGCGGGCGAAGCCGGCCACCTTTGGCGAGATGCCGGGCATCTCCGATATCACGATCACCGCAGGGCCGGAGCCGAGGCGGAACACCGTGCGCGCCTTGCCGTCGTGGGTGAACGTGGTGCGCTCGAAGTCGTGCAGGTCGTCGTCTGCCATGAGGGAAACCTATCGGCCGATCGGTCTACGGTCGGGCTGATGGTTGACGACAACGCGCGGTCGGCCGGAGTTCCGGGCGTACCAGGTGAGGACACGATTCAGTCAGTGATCGCCGAGCTGCAGGGGCGTGGCTTCACGGCGGACATGTTCGTCACCCCCGATGCCCGCGTGCGCTGCGGAGCGTGCGACCACGACGCCGCGCCGACCGACCTCGAGCTCGCCGCGCTGCGTCGTATCGAGGGCGACTCGGACCCGGCCGACATGGCCGCGGTGCTCGCCCTCACGTGTCGGGTGTGCGGATGCCAGGGCACCGCCATCGTGCGCTTCGGTCCTGAAGCCGAGCCTCAGGACATCGCGGTGCTGCGAGCGGTCGACGATGAGCGCTTCTGACGGGTAGACCAGCACCGTGCGGTATCGAGTCGTCGTCCCAATCGACGCCCCCGCAGAGGTTGCCTGGCGGGTGTTGGCTGATCTCGAGCGCTGGCCGACCTGGACTGACTCGATGACGACAGTGGAACGCGTGGGCACGGGCGTGCTGGCCCCGGGACTGCGAGTGAAGGTGAAGCAGCCGAAGCTGCGGCAGACCGAGTTCGAGGTGACCGCCCTAGAGGTGGGACGCTCGTTCCGCTGGGTGTCTGAAGGGCCAGGCATCACCTCGACGGCGACGCATGAGATCGCTGCCACCAGCGATCACCGCAGCGAGGTGACGCTCACGTTCGAGATGACCGGATGGCTCGGCGAAGTCACCGGAGTGCTCTTCGGCCGGCTGATCCGTCGCTACGTGCAGATGGAGGCCAACGGGCTCGCCGAGGGGTCCGCTCGGGCTCGTTGAGGCCCAGACGATGGCACCGGGACCTGGGTGGCGCCTGACCCAGTGCTGACTATGCGGACCGGTCCGCGGTGAGGCGGCGTGTCAGCTCGACGCGCACAGCGGTGCCCACCACCGCCTCGATCTCGGCGGCCAGGGACTCATGCACCGGCCGCTCACCGACGTAGGCCCGGTCGCCTTCCGTGCAGCACCATGCCATGGTCTCCCCCTCGTCGCCCCAGTCCCGCCGGGCCCACGGACGGACGGTCGCTACCTCGCGGCCCTCGGGGGCATCCTCCCAGTCGACCTTGATCGGTAGCTGCCAGCAGACCGACGGCTTCCACTCGATGGGAGACTCGTCTGCGGCCAAGGCTGCGAGGTGCAGCGCGCAGCCAGCGCCGCCGCCGAAGCCCGGTCGGTTCAGGAAGATGCACGCGCCGTCGACCACCCGCGTTGCGCGACGCGTGTCGTCCGCGAACACTCCATCGGCCGCCGCATCCGCGTGATGCTCGAACAGCGATGCATCAAGGGTGGCTGCGAGCGCCGAGATGAGCATTGCTTCGTCGCCGACATCGAGGTCAGCTCCGAGGGAGCAGCAGCCTTGGCCAAGGTGCTCGCTCGGCTCGTCGAGGATGCCGAGGCAGCCTCGGCCGAACAGGCACGTCCACGTCGACTGCAGGAAGTCGACGTCGAAGCGCCAGGTGATCTCACCGTCGACGATCTCCTCCATCGCCGGATCGGTCATGGCTGCACCGTACCGAGGTAGACGAGGACGCCTTCGGCGGCCGACACGCCGGTGCTGAAGGCCGCCTGGAGCAGGTACCCGCCCGTGGGCGCCTCCCAGTCGAGCATCTCGCCCGCCACGAACGTGCCGGGACGCACGCGCAGCATCGCGTGTTCGTCGATCGCGTCGAGGGCCACCCCGCCAGCCGTGGAGATCGCGCGGGTGATCGGCTGAGGTGCCGTCAGGGTCAGCGGCAGCATCCGGAGCAACGCGGCCAGCGCACGTGGGCTCGTCGGCGGTTGGTTGGCGGTGGCTTCCCGGGCCAGCCCCACGGTCACTGGGGCCATGCCCGCTCGCCCCAGCGCGGTGGTGAGCGAGTCCTTGGGGCGACGTCGCCCGAGTCGGGTCGCCAAGGCGGCGGCGGTGGTGTCGGGAAACAGGTCCACCTCAAGCAGCGCCGGCGTGCCGGAGTCGATCGTCGATCGCAGCCGCGAGGAAAGCGCGTAGATCGGGCCCCCTTCGATGCCGTCACGCGTGATCATCAGATCACCACGAGCGACCACCCCGCCATGACGCACGGCGGTGTTCTTCACCGGGGTGCCCGCGAAACGATCGCGGAACACGTCGCTCCATGGCACCACGAAGCCGCAGTTGGCGGGACGCAAGGGGCGGACGTCGACACCCGCGGCTCGCAACGGCTCGGCCCATGCGCCGTCGGAGCCGGTGCGGGGCCAGCTCGCCCCGCCGAGGGCGAGCACGGTTGCCGCCGCAGTCACCATGACAACGGAGCCGTCTGGTCGGGTGAAGGCGAGCGCGCCGTCGTCGTTCCACCCCTGCCAGGTGTGCCTCGTGCAGAACGTGACTCCGAGATCGTCCAGCCGTCGCAGCCACGCCCGCAGCAGCGTGGTGGCCCGGAAGCCCTCCGGGAAGACTCGTCCACTGCTCCCGATGAACGTCCCCTCGCCGAGGCCTTCACTCCACGCCTGGAGCGCAGTGGGTCCGAAGCGCTCGATGGCAGGGCCGAGGTGCTCGCGGGCGGACCCGTAGCGATCGAGGAACGCATCGAGAGGCTCGCTGTGGGTGAGGTTCAGGCCTCCTCGTCCAGCCACCTGCAGCTTGCGGCCAACGGTGGGCATTCGCTCGTAGACGGTCACCATCGCGCCGGCGGTGGCCAGCACCTCGGCCGCCATCAGGCCTGCCGGGCCGCCGCCCAGGACGGCAACCAGCGGCTTCACGACCAGACCGATGCCATGTCGACCGCGGTGGCACGCACGGTGCGGTGGGCGGCCCCGAGTGCCTCTACGTGGGCGATCGCCGCTGCCGTGGCGCGCTCAACGGCGACCTCCTCGGCATCGTCGCCCTCCTCGCGTAGCTGCACGCGAAACGTGAACGTGTGGAGTGAGCGTTCGTACGTGAGCGTGCCGGCCTCCGTGAAGGCACCGACGGAGACAACGTCGTGCTGCGCGGCGCCGGCCAGGAGTGAAACGCGCTGGTCGTCGGTCAACTGGTCGAACCAGCCCCGAACGGTCACTCGATAGATGCGCACGCAGCATCGTCTCACCCGAGCGTTCCCCACCGCGACTGGATCCCGGGTTGCGATGGAGGAGCGTGTGACTTGGTGCCCATGGGAGGGGCGAGTCCGCCGAGCAATCGGGCTACGGTCCGACGAGGAACGCTGACCCGGGGGTGTCGTGGACTTCGATCGTGAGGCATGGGCCACCGCTGTGAGGCAGGGGATGGGAGTGGCGTTCGCGGCCGCACGTACCCCCGACCGGCTGGCGGTGATCGCACCCACCGGAGATCGCACGTTTGCAGAGCTGAATGCCAACGCCAACCGACTCGTGCGGGCGCTGCGGCGGCGGGGCCTCGCCGCTGGCGACAGCGTGGCGATCCTCTCGTCGAACCGGGCGGAGTTCGCCGAGACATGGTCCGCGTGCACCCGCGCTGGCTTCCGGCTCACCACCGTCAACTGGCACCTCACGCCGGACGAGGCCGCCTACATCGTGCGGGACTGCAAGGCGAGGGCGTTCGTTGCTGACCTCACGTGCGATGACGCGGTGCCGTCGGCCGAGCATGTGCCCGTGCGGTTGGCGGTGGGAGGCGAGCGCGTTGACTTCGAGACATGGGACGACGTGCTCGCAGCGGAAGACGGCTCGGACATCGAGGACCCAACGTTGGGCACAGCGATGCTCTACACGTCAGGCACCACGGGCTACCCAAAGGGCGTGAGCAAGGCGCCCGACCCCGACGGCCTCGTGGCCGCGGTCAGCGCGTTCTTCTACACAGACGGCGACGTGCACCTCGGCACTGGTCCGCTCTACCACACGGCCCCGTACAACTTTGCGCTGCAGGCGCCGCTGACCTGCGGTGTCACCACGGTGCTCATGCCGGCCTGGGAGGCCGAGGGCACGCTCGCTCTCATCGAGGAGCATCAGGTCACGCACAGCCACATCGTTCCGACGATGTTCCACCGACTGCTGGCGCTTCCCGCGGATGTGAAGGACCGCTACGACCACTCGTCGCTCAAGTCGGTTCTGCACGGTGCCGCACCGTGCCCCGTCGCGGTGAAGCAGGCGATGCTCGCGTGGTGGGGTCCCGTGATCTGGGAGTACTACGGCGCCACCGAGGGGGCAGGAACCGTGGTGGACAGCGCCACCTGGCTCCGCAAGCCGGGCACCGTTGGGCTGACCGATCCGGAGCGCCTGCAGGTGGGAGACGAGCAGGCGCGTCCGCTGCCCGTTGGGGAGGAGGGGCTCGTGTGGATCGCAGGCACTGGTTCTGCCAAGTTCGAGTACTTCGGCGACGAGGACAAGACGGCTGGCGCGTTTGCGGGTGGCTGGTTCACACTCGGCGACATCGGTCGCATCGACGAGGATGGCTACCTGTTCCTCACCGACCGGAGCACCAACCTCATCATCTCCGGCGGTGTGAACATCTACCCGGCGGAGGTCGATGCGGTGCTTCTGCAGCACCCGGCCGTTGGCGATGTGGCGGTGATCGGCGTGCCAGACGACGAGTGGGGCGAGTCGGTGCTCGCGGTGGTCGAGCGCAAGCCGGGAGCGGACGTCGATCCTGCTGAGCTCCTCGAGTTCTGTCGTGATCGACTCGCCCACTTCAAGTGCCCGCGCGCCGTCGAGTTCGTCGACCACCTGCCGCGCGACGACAACGGCAAGATCTACAAGCGCCGCCTGCGGGACGAGTACCGAGCGCGGTAGGCCAGCGACTCCCTAGCGCGTCGCGGTCATCAGGAGGTAGGGAGCGGGGAGCGTGCAGGAGCCGTCGTTGGCGACGTTGGTCTCCTCAATGGCTTCGAGGATGAGCGAGCGCGCTTCGTCGGCCTTGCCGTGGGTGTCCAGCATCTCGAGGAGGGCGACGAAGGGGCCCGCTGCGGTGACGAACGTCTCCAGCGCGACCTGGGTGGACGGGAAGCGCCAGGCGAAGTTCCGCTGCTCGATCTTCGCGGCAAGGCCGGCCGCGCCGAGTCGATCGCCGGCGACAATCGGGTCGCCCCACTCATCGGGAGTGTTGCCAGCGATCGGCGGCGAGAGGTGGGCGACCTTGCTGCGCCACGCGATCGACCAGCTGCTTGCCGCCCAGGCGGTCATCGCCACACGGCCGCCGGGGCGGCACACGCGTGCGAGCTCCCGCGCCGCTGCGGCGTGGTTCGGGGCGAAGATCACGCCCATCACGCTGAGCACGACGTCGAAGCTCTCGTCGGCGAGGTCCAGGTGCTGGGCATCGCCAACCTGCAGGTCGATCTTCACCTTCTCGGCCTTGCAGCGCGCTCGAGCGCGGTCGATCTGGACGGGGGTGAGGTCGATGCCGGTGACGTTGGCGCCCGCCTTGGCGGCCAGCACAGCGGCGTTGCCGCTGCCCACCGCGACATCGAGCACATCCTCATCCGCCTGGATGTTGAGGGCCTTCACCAGGGTCTGGCTGATCGGCATCAGGTGCTTGGCGATGGTGGGATAGTCGCCGATCGACCACATGTGGGTCTGGGCTTCACGGGCGGCGGCGTCGGTCATGCCGCGAGTCTGGTCGAGCGACTCGACGGTGGCGAAGCGCGCCTATCCGACCGCAGCGCTCAGGGGGAGCGCGGCCTCGAGAACCGTCTCCCAGATCTGGTCGTCTTCGTCCCAGATGCGGTCGACCTTGCGCAGCCCCAAGCGGGCGGCGATCGCGAGCGATGGAGCGTTCGCCTCGCCGACGGAAAGTCGAGCGATGCGGCCCCCGTGTTGATGGGCCCACCCGAACCATGCCGTGACCGCCTCCGTTGCTAGGCCCTGGCCCCGGTCCGCCACGGCGAGGGTGTAGCCCGCCTCCACGCGGCCGTCGTCGTCGGGTCGACCGTGGCCGCCGGCGTGGCCGACGACGCGTTGGCCTGAGGGGAGATGAGGATCAGGCACCACGATGCCGCGCACGAGCCATGGTGCGACGCTGGGATCGGCGTCGAGCTTGGTGAGCCAGTGGTCCACGGGCATCGTGACGATGAGCTCCTCAGACACCGGGCCGATCCCAGGCCAGTCCATCCCGCCTCCCGCCGAGGTCCTGGCGGATTCCAGCACCGCCCTCGGGACGACGATCAGCTCGCAGCGAGCCGACACGATCGGTTCGTAGGTGGTCACGCTGGGCAGGTGTCCCGGTTGCTGAGCGGCTCGTCCATCCGCGCCCGTGGGCAGCTGACGTTGAGCTGGGCCAGGCGCATGTTCCCAGTGTGTCGCAGGTTGACCCCGACTCGGTCGTTGACCTTCCCGAGGTGGTCTCACCCCTCGAGGTGCAGGCCACCATCGCCGTCTACCCTTCGAACCCATGACTGTTCTCGCCAGCGTCGCTCCTGCCTTCGTCGAGATGGCACACCGCATCGTGTGGTGCACCGTCGCCACGACCGGCAGGGATGGCGCGCCGAACACGCGTGTGCTCCACCCGATCTGGGAGTGGGATGGCAGCGCCCTCACCGGCTGGATCGCCACGTCGCCCCTGTCGCCCAAGGCGGCCGATCTGGCGGTTCAGCCAGCCATCTCGCTGACGTATTGGGCACCCAGCCAGGACACGGCCACGGCCGATTGCCGCACCGAGTGGGAGACGTCGGCCGAGCAGCGGAAGCAGGGATGGGACCGCTTCGTCAACGGCCCGGCGCCGGTGGGCTACGACCCCTCGATCATCCCGCCGTGGACCGGACCCGAGGTGCCGGCCTTCGGCATCCTGCGCCTCACCGCCACCCGCCTGCGCGTGCAGCCAGCGGCTGTCTTGCTCGAAGGCAAGGGCGACCTCGTCCTCTCCTGGCGAGCCTGACCCGCGCGTCGCGGTGCGCTAGCCGAGCCAGCCCGCGTGGATCCACGCGGCGAGCTCGGCGTCCGTGGTGGCCTTGGCCACCGCGTCGTCATACCGAGACTGCCCGTCCCCGCCGACGAGGTCGCGCCAATCTCCCGAGCGCGCCTTGTCGAAGAACTGGGCGCTGTCGTGCCAGAAGGGCGTGTCTGAGTTTGGAACGAGCTCGGCCGAGCGCGCTTTCATGCTCTCGAAGCCGGCCGCCTCGACCAGCTCGTCGGTCGGCGGTTCGACGCCCAGTGCGGTGGCCACCCGCGTCATCTGCCCAGCCAGGTCTGCTCGCAGGTCGGCGTAGTGGAACAGGTGCACGTTGGGGGCTTGGCGCGCGGCCCAGAAGGTGGCGCTGTGGTGGACGAGGCCCGCAAGCCTGGAGAGTGCATCACTCCCGTCGTCACCCTCGATCCAGTTCCAGAAGCGGGCCGCCGGATCGTCGGCCGGCGTTGGGGGTGGGCCGTCCATGCCGAGCTCGGCGAGGTCATCGAGGCCCACTGCGGCCGCACGCAGGGCGACGAAGCGGTCGAAATCGAGGTTGGACAGGTGGTTGTCCCAGGACAGCGCGACATCGCGCGGGTCTCGGGCTACGTGGAGGTAGGTGACCCGTTCGTCCCACGGCACCCCGTCAAGCGGGGTGTGCGTCTTGATGAATCGACGGTGGGTCTGGTCGTCGAGCTCCTGACGGACCTCGGCAAGCGGGCGAGTGTTCATCTCGAGCCATGGCGACAGACGAGCCAGCGGCGCCGGAAGATCGGGTGTGCGGAAGAGGAGCAGAGCGCACTGCATCTGCATCCACGTGGTGCCGCACTTTGGCGGTGTGCTGATGACGATGTCGTCGTCGCGGTACTCGAACCCTTCCCAGCGCTCGCTGTTCCAAACGAAGTTCCTGTGCTGGTCGTTTCGCATGACAGCGGCACCCTAGGCCGTCGCGCCCCACGCGGGGAGGGGCGTCGCGTCTCGGCCGCGCGGTCGGCGAACGCGCTAGGTGAACTCGGGCATGACGTCGCGGGCGAACGCCTCCACCTGGGGCTGGCCGGCGCCGGGCCAACCGCAGACGAGGTAGCCATAGCCGGCGTCGCGCCACTTGGTCGCGTGCTTGCGGGCGGTGTCGAGGTCGTCGAGTGAGAGCGACCCGGCCCGCATGATCGCTGCAGGGTCGCGTCCCGCCGCTTCCGCGAGCTCGTCGATGCGTGCCGAGGACTCCTGCATGCTGGTGGGTGTGCCGAAACCGTGCCACACGTCGGCGTAGCGAGCGACGAGTGGCAGGGTGCGCTTGGGGCCGTTGCCGCCGATCCAGATCGGGGGGTGCGGCGCCTGCACAGGCCGTGGGAGCACCTGGGCATCCTTGAGCGAGACCATCGTTCCGTCGTAGGACACCACCTCGCCCGTCATGAGGCGGGTGGTGATCTCGAGGGTGTCCTCGAGGAGGTCGAAGCGCTCGCTCGTCGACGGGAACGGGATGCCCAGCTCGTGGTGCTCCTTGTCGTGCCACGCTGCGCCGAGCGACAGCTCGAGCCGACCGCCGGAAGCGTGGTCGATGGTGACCATCTGGGTGGCGAACACTGACGGATGTCGGTAGGTGGCGCCCGTGACGAGCAGACCCAACCGGATCCGCGAGGTCAGACCACTGAGGGCGGCAAGCGTGGTGACGCCGTCGAAGGCTTCGCCGGGCCCCTCGCCATACATCGGCTGGAAGTGGTCGAACCCCCATGCGCCATCGAAGCCGAGGTCCTCGGCGAAGCGGACGCGCCTCACAACCTCGTCCCACGGCATCCGCTGCTGGGCAACATCGATCCCGAAGCGCATGGTGATCAGCCGATCCCGGTGGTGTGGTGCATGCGAGCGACCGTATCCCGCTGAGCGTCGGCGACCACGATGTGGTTGTGCGTTCGCCTCGGGGCCAGCGACGGTCAGCCGAGCCGGTCCACCCTCGTCGTGACGTTGGGCGCGGTGGGGTTGTCGAGCCATCTCAAGACGACGAAGCCGCGATGGCGGTTGCCAGTGTCGAGCCAGTTGGCATGGCCGGGGTTGGCCGAGGCGATGACGACCCGGATGGTGCCGTCGTTCTCGCGCACGGCATGGGCGTTGGTGAGAGAGCTGCGGCGCCGACGGTGGTCGATGCACTCGTGCCAGATGTTCTCGAGGGTGATGGACCAGTAGCGGGTATCGGGTGGGGCGAAGTCGACGATCAGCACTTCGGTGGGGGCGAGGCGGAAGGTGCCGATCATGTAGAGGTTGTCGGGGGTCGTGTCCGCGGCGCCGAGGTCGGCAGCTTCTGCCGTGAGCAGCTGGTTGGGTTGGTCGAGGAGCTCGGGCTTGATGGTGCGGTGGAGGGTGGCGAGCTTGACGATGGTCCAGCCCATCGCGGTGAGCTGTAGGGCCACGCCGGTGTCGTCCGGCAGCGGGGGCGCACCGAGCGGGTCGAGGGGCTCGATGTGGAGCTGGCAGAGCTCCTCGCCGGTGCGGTCGGCGATGTACTCGCGCACGACGATCGCCGACGCGTCCTCCGGCACAGCGACCCACAGGCCGTCACCGAGCTCAGCCGCTGATGGCTCGTCGACGCAGAGCACGAGCTCGAAGGAGCCGTCCGCCGCGAGCGGCAGGTCGGTATCCGACACGTAGGCAGCCATGCGCCGCGGGGTGAGCCCGACGCCTGCCAGGACCTGGAACCCGAGGTACGCGGAGGTGCCCCGCATGCCCTGTACCCGATAGCGATGCGCCCCCGAGATCATCGCCAGCTGGTACTCGCCATCGGGGTTGGGACCACCGATGAGTCGTGCCTCGCTGTACATCGGGAAGAACCAAGGTGACTCGACGTCGACGTCCAGCGACAGCTCCGAGCACAACGCGGTGATCCGCCCGAGCACCCGTAACCCCTCGAGCAGCTCGAGCTCGCTTTCGGCCTCCTCGACGATCATGTCCGTCATGTCATCGAGCATCTGGCGGACGAAGGTCCATGCCTGACGTGCCTCAGGCGCGAGGTTCGCCTCGATCGACTCGTCGGCATCCATCGGCGCGACGCTATCTGCGCCCGGCTCAGCGGATCTGCTGGCTGGCCCTCCTCGCTGAGTACCAGGATCCGCTTGACGAAGCCGTCTGGTGCCGTTGACGCATCCGTAAGCCATGGCTGCTCCGGGCAGCGCAGGCATGCGGAACCCGAGCGTGCTGCAGCGCTGCTTCCGCGACCTGGCGGTGGGGGCGGGACACATGGTGTTCGACGAGCGCAACTACAACGAGCTCGCCAAGGAGATCCTCGGGCTCGAACCGTCTCCCTACTGAACTCGAGCCCTATTCGAGGCCGTACAGCAGGCGCTTGTGCTCGGCGATCACGCGACGGTCCTTGCCGGCGAGGGCGCTGGCCAGCGCTACGGCGCGGGGGAGCACGTCGGCGTCGGCGGCGACCTCGCTCACGATGCCGGCGGCCAGCGCCTCGGGCCCGGAGTAGCGGCGACCGGTGAGCGCGGCGTCGGCGAGCGCTGCGCGCGGGAGGTGGGCGGCGAGCACCTCGTACATCACTCGGGTGAGGGGAAGGCCGAGATCCACCTCCGGGAGGCACCAGTAGCCGCGGTCCTCCCGCATCACGCGGTAGTCGTGCGCGGTGGCGAGCATGGCACCACCGGCAAAGGCGTGGCCGTTGATGGCGGCGACGGTGACGACGTCGAGGGCGAGCATGCGCTGGAGCATGCGGTGCACGTCGTCGAGGAATCCGGTGTCGCCGGCGCCGTCGTTGGTCATCCAGTCGAGGTCGAGGCCATTGGAGAAGTACTTGCCGTCTCCGACGGTGACGAGCGCCACGGGCCCGTCTACGGCGGCCACCTCGTCGATGGCGGCATGGACGGCGTCGACGAAGGCGCGGTTGAAGCGGTTCTCGCCCTCGCTGAATCGCAGGATGCGGACGTCGCCGCTGGCTTCGAGCTCGATCACGCCCGCACGCTAGCGAGGAGCTTCCGTGCGATTGCGCCAGGCGCGACGACGACGGTGGTCTGCTGGCCATGGCGGTGGGCGCTTGCTCAAGCAGCGATGGGTTGCGACAGCGGATCTACGCTCCGGCGACACTCGGCACAAAGGGAGCGGCATGTACATCACCCAGGGTCTGCATCGGTCGTTGCTGGAGACGCCGGATCGGATCGCCACGATCTGCGGCGACCGGCAGCACACCTTCGCCGAGCTCGGCGACCGCATCGCCCGCTTCGCCGGCGCACTCCAGGGACTCGGAGTGGCCAGCGGCGACCGCGTGGCCATCCTGTCGCTCAACAGCGACCGCTACCTCGAGTACCTGTTCGCGGTGCCGTGGGCCGATGCGGTGCTCAACCCGATCAACACGCGCTGGAGCGCTCAGGAGGTGGCGTACTGCCTCAACGACTCCGACTCTCGGGTGCTGCTGGTCGACGATGCCCTCGCCCCGCTGGTCCCCGCCCTGCGCGAGGCGTGCCCGCAGCTCCGCACCGTCATCCACGCCGGCGACGGCCCCACGCCCGACGGGATGCTCTCCTATGAGGACCTGGTGGCGGCGGCCACACCCATCCCCGACTGCCGTCGTGGCGGCCACAACCTGGCGGGGCTCTTCTACACGGGGGGCACCACCGGCTTCTCCAAGGGCGTGATGCTCAGCCACACGAACCTGGTGACCTCGGCCATGGGCTGCACCGCCACCGGTGAGTTCGTGTCGGCCGGTGGCACCTACCTGCACGCGGCGCCGATGTTCCACGCCGCCGACCAGGCCGGTGGGTTCGGCGCCTCGCTGGTGGGGGCCACCCACGTCATGGTCCCCGGGTTCGATCCCAAGGTGGTGCTCGACGCCATCTCCGTGCACCACGTCACCGATGCCCTGCTCGTGCCCACGATGATCCAGATCCTCGTCGACCACCCAGACCTGTCGCAGTACGACCTCAGCAGCTTCCGCAACCTCGCCTACGGCGGCTCCGCCATCGCCCAGGCCGTGCTCGAGCGCACCAAGAAGAACCTGCCGAACGTGCGGCTCATGCAGGCCTACGGCATGACCGAGCTGTCGCCGGTCACCACGCTGCTGCGCTTCGCCGATCACGAGGGTGCCCGCATCCGCTCGGCCGGCCGGGCGGCGCCCCACAGCGAGGTGCGCATCCTCGACGCCGACGACCACGAGGTGCCCCGCGGCACGGTGGGGGAGATCTGCTCCTACGGCGGCCACGTGATGCTGGGCTACTGGAACAAGCCCGAGGAGACCGCCGACGCCATCCGCAACGGCTGGATGCACAGCGGCGACGGTGGCTACATGGACGACGACGGCTTCGTGTTCGTGGTCGACCGCATCAAGGACATGATCGTCACCGGCGGCGAGAACGTGTACTCCGCCGAGGTCGAGCAGGCGGTTGCCCTGCACCCGGCGGTGGCATCGTGTGCCGTCATCGGTATCCCCGATCCCGAGTGGGGCGAGCGCGTCCACGTAGTTGTGGTCCTGGCAGCTGGCGCCACCGTCACACCCGAGGAGCTGCGCGAGCACTGCAAGACCCACATCGCCGGCTACAAGACGCCGAGGTCAGCGGAGTTCGTCGATGCCCTCCCCGTCAACGGCGCCGGCAAGGTCCTCAAGCGCGACCTCCGCGCCCCCTACTGGGAAGGCATCGACCGGAACGTGGGCTGACGGCAGCAGGCACGGCCGACCACCCGATCGCAACTCGGACCTACATGAGGCCCCTGGATGCGCCGCCGTCCACCACGAGCGAGGTTCCGGTAACGAAGGACGCGTGCTGGCTGCAGAGGAAGGCGGCCACCGCACCGAAGTCGGCAGGGTCGCCAACCCTGCCGGTCGGAATGTCGGCTGCCAGGCCAGCGAGCTGGTCGTGGCCGAGGCTGCGAAGCCGGTCGGTCAGGTGGCTCCCAGGCTGGATCGAGTTCACCGTCACGCCGTCGGCGGCGACCTCGGTGGCAAGCGTCTTGAGGAAGCCGGTGACCCCGGCACGCGCGGTGACCGAGGCGGCTAGGTACGGGATCGGCTGCCGCGCCCCGATGGAGGTGATGGCCAGCACCCGACCCCAGCGTCGCTCCCGCATGCCGGGTACAGCGGCGAGACACATGGCGACCGTTGAGACGAGGTTCAGCTCGATGGCCGAGCGATAGGCCTCGAGCGACGTGCCCAGCGCGGTGCCGGCCGGCGGGCCACCGGCGTTGGCCACCAGGATGTCGATGCCGCCGAGCCGCTCGCTCGCACTCGTCACGAAGTCGGCGGCTCCTTCGGCGGTGGAGACGTCGGCCTCGATGGTGACGACCGTGGTGCCCAGCACAGCCGCCGCGGCCGCAAGGCGATCGGGGTCGCGCCCGCAGATCGCCACGAGCACCCCCTCATCGACGAGTGCCTTGGCCGTGGCCAGACCGAGGCCGGCGGTAGACGCCGCCACCGCTGCTCGCTTGTGCTGAAGTCCGAGGTCCATCGCCGGTGGTCTAGCCCATCTTGCCGCCGGACCGGGGCTGCTGGCGTGCCATCGTGCGGGTGCAGGGCATCTACTTTACAATGTTCACCATGGCCGAGGACCGGAAGCCGCTGACGAGAGAGGCGATCGTGCAGTCGGCCCGCAACCTGATCGTTGCGGACGGGCTCGACGCCTTGTCTCTGCGTCGCGTCGCGGCCACGTTGGGGGTGAGTGCTCCCGCGCTCTACGCCTACGTGGAGAACAAGCCCGATCTGCTGAGAGCCGTTGCGGAGCTGGAGTTCGAGGATCTCGTAACGCGCTTCGACGCCGTCGAATCCCCAGATCCCATCGAGCGGATCCGCGGCCACATCCGTGCCTACATCCAGCATGCACAGGCGAGCCCCGCGCTCTTCGAGGTGATGTTCCTCTTTCCGCCTGGGTGGGCATCGCAACCCGACGTCGTCGAGGAGCTGCCCGCCGCCTCTCGGGTGTTCGCGATCGGAGCCGCTGCCGTCGAGGACGCAATGAACGCCGGAGCGCTGCAGGGGGAGGATCCGCTCCTCGTGGGGATCGCGCTTTGGGCGGCGGCCCACGGCACCGCGAGCGTTCTGCTCGCGGGCCTCAACCTTGGCGCCGAGTTCGAGGGGCGCGTCATCGACACGGTCATCGACAGCCTGGTGCGCGGCCTGGCCGCTCCCATCGATTGACACCCCTCCTCGCAACCAACCACCAATGGCCAACCCTCTGGCTCCGAAGGGATCTTCCTTGAAGCGCTTTGCACTCTTACTCGTGGCGGTCGTCGCTCTGCTTGCCGCCTGCACCGAGCCCGTGAAGACCGATGACGCCGGCGGTTCCACGTCGACCACTGCCTCGAACGGGTTCGCTGACTGCACCGACGCCCCCTCCATCGTCGCCTGCGCGCCTGAGGGCTCGATGCTCGCCCCGTACCTGCCCGACGAGGCCACAGCGGCCACCGGCAGCCCGATCCTGATCGGCGTGATCAACCAGGACACTGGCGCGGCCGGAGCGTTCCCCGAGCTCACCCAAGCCGACAAGGCCGCAGTGGACTTCATCAACACCGAGCTCAACGGGGTCGACGGGCACCCGATCGAGCTCATCACCTGCAACACCGACTTCAACCCCGACCTCTCGCAGCGATGCGCACAGGAGATGGTGTCGAAGAAGGTCGTCGCGGTGATCGGGGGAATCGACATCTGGGGCACCGGCATCACGACCCTCGAGAACAACGGGATCCCCTACGTCGGTGGGATCCCCGTCAGCTTCGAAGCGGCTCGCAGCAAGGTCAGCTTCCAGTTCAGCGGTGGCCTTTGGGGTGCGGTGCTCGGCATGGGCGCCTACGCGCTCGACGACCTCGGCGCGCAGAGGATCACGATCATCCATGCGGACTTCGGGCCGATCACGGATGCCGCCGACAACGGCAAGCGGGTGCTTGAAGCGCGGGGAGCCGATGTCACGCTGGTTCCGTTCAGCGCCGTGAACGCGGACATGGTGACCGCGCTGAACGAGACAGCCCAGACCAATCCCGATGCCGTGATCGCGCTCACAGCGGATACCGGCTGCAAGCCGGCGATGGTCACCGCCAAGCAGGTCGCGCTGGACGTGCCAATCATGTACACGGGGGCGTGCGCGGCGCCGAAGATCCTCGACGCGGTCGGCGCCGCCGCCGAGGGAAGCATCTTCAACCTCGAGGCCGAGCTCGATCCCGGGAACGCCGACAACGCCTTGTACCAAGCAATCGCCGCTCGCTACGGCCCCAAGTACGACTACGAGCCGCAGAGCTCCGGCACCGTGTCGTTCCGTGCGGTCGTGAACCTGTACGTCGTGCTCCGAGATCTCGGCGCCGACGACATCTCACCCGAGTCGATCCTCGCCGCCTTGCGGGCGGGGTCCGACCATCCAAGCTTCTTCGGTCATCCCTACACCTGCGACGGCCGCCAGCTCACGGGGTACGAGGCGATGTGTGCGCCCCAACAGACCCTTGGCGTGCTCAAGGACGGGGCGATCGTGAAGCTCACCGACTGGATCGACGTCGAGTAGCCCCCGGGCAAAGCGACCGAGAACGAAGGCCGACCCATCTCCGACTACCTGCAGCAGTCATTCACCGGCCTCGGTGCCGGGGCGGTCATCGCCGTGCTGGCCATCGGAATCGTCCTCACCTTCCGCGCCTCAAACGTCGTAAACCTCGCGCACTGCGCGATGGGGATGTACGTGGCCTACGTGTACTACGGACTCCGGAACTTCGACCTCGGCGGGGTCGAGCGTGGCGGAGACCTTGTGCTGCCGATCATCGGATTGCCGACTCGCGTCCACATCGTCGATCGCCCCACCGCGGTCACGGCCTTTCTCATCGCCATGGTCGTCGCGGCGCTGCTGGGCGTCGTCGTCTACGGGTTCGTGTTCCGCCTGCTCCGAGATGCTCCTCCGCTGGCGCGGGTTGTGGCCTCGCTGGGCGTGTTCCTCTACCTCGAGTCGGTGATGCAGCTGCGCGTGGCGGAGACCGGCGCAGGCTCAGCGTCGCTGCAGCTCACCTCGCTGCTTCCGCAGGGCGCTGTGCACCTCGGCGACGTGGTCGTGCCCACGGCCAGCTTCGTGCTCGCCGCGTTGGCCATCGCTGTGGCCGTCGCGCTGGCCGCAATCTTCCGCTTCACCCGCTTCGGCCTTTCCACGCGCGCTGCAGCCGAGCAGGAGAAGGGGGCGATCCTCATCGGCCTGTCGCCCGATCGCCTCGGCTTCCTCAACTGGATCCTCGCCTCAATGCTGGCCGGTAGTGCGGTGATCTTCATCGCTGGCACCTCGAGCAAGCTGGACCCGATCGAGACGAGCCTCCTCATCGTGCCCACGCTCGCGGCGGCGCTGCTCGGCGGCCTGAACAGCTTCGGCGCCACGACCCTGGCGGGTCTGAGCATCGGCATGTCGCAGAGCGCGCTTTCGACGTTCCAGGCTCGCACCGACTGGCTGCCCGACTTCCTCCCCAATGGCGGCCTGCGCGAGGCCCTACCGGTGATCCTGATCCTGGTGGCCATCACGGTGCGGGGCTCACACCTGCCCACCCGCGACGCCATCACCGAGGCTCGGCTGCCCGCATCACCGGTGCCGCACCATCCGCTGGCCTGGACGCTGGGGCTCACCGCGTTGGTCGCGCTCGGACTGCTCACCCTCGATGCCCAGTGGCGGCTGGCGATCGTCGTCTCGACCATCGCGGCGCTGATTGCCTTGTCCACCGTCGTGGTCACCGGATACGTGGGGCAGATCTCCCTCGCGGGCTACGCCTTCGCGGGCCTCGCCGCGTTCACCACAGCCAGACTCGCCGTCGACGGCATGGGCTTCCCGTGGGCGCCGATGCTGGCCGTCACGATCACGGTGGCCGCAGGCATCGTCGTCGGCATACCAGCGGTGCGCGTGCGCGGGATGACCCTTGCGGTGGCCACGCTCGGGGCGGCCGTTGCGATCGAGTCGCTGGTGTTCAAGGCCTCCAGCCTCAACGGGATCACGGGCGTTCCCCGACCACGTCTCTTCGGGATCGACCTCGGTTTCCTGGCGTCTGGTGACGACAACTTCCGCGCCGCGTTCGGGATCTACGCGCTCATCGTGCTGGCCGCCAGCGTGCTCGCGGTAGCGAACCTGCGTCGCAGCCCCACTGGGATGCGCTGGCTGGCCGTCCGGAGCAATGAGCGCGCAGCAGCGGCCGCAGGCGTCAACGTGACCAGCGCCAAGCTCCTTGCGTTCGCGGTGTCGTCGTTGCTGGCCGGCCTCGGGGGCACGCTCCTCGCCTACGAGCTGCCCGCCCTGTCGTCCCAGCAGTTCCTTGTCGTCGGAGCGTTGGCCATCCTGGCGCTCTGCTACCTCGGCGGCATCGCCACACTCAGCGGCGCGTTGATCGCTGGCGTGCTGGCGTCGGGAGGAATCGTCACGCAGCTTCAGGGTGGGGCCACGGGTGACGCGTCCAGCTACCAGTACGCCGTGAGCGGACTCCTCTTGATCGTCGTGGCAATCCTGTACCCCGACGGAGTGAGCACGGCGGCTCGGCGGAGCGTCGGCCGTCTGGTGGGGCATCGGTGACCGCCCTTCTCGAGGTGCACGGGCTCTCGGTCAGCTACGGAGGCGTGCAGGCAGTTGACGACGTGTCGCTCTCGGTGCGCGGCGACTCGATCATGGGTCTCATCGGTCCCAACGGCGCCGGCAAGACCTCCACCATCGACGCCATGTGCGGCTTCGTGCCCAACGCAGAGGGAGCCATCACGCTCGCGGGGCAGCGCATCGACGGACTCCAAGCTCACCAGCGGGCCCGCTGTGGGATGGGGCGCACCTTTCAGTCGGTGGAGCTGTTCGAGGACCTCAGCGTGCATGAGAACTTGCTTGTGGCTGCGCTGACCCCGCGCTGGTGGACCCCCATGGTCGACGCCATCGCACCGCGTCGAACCGCGCGCGGCATCGACGTCGACTTCGCGCTTGATGTCATGGACCTCAGGCCGCTGGCCGATGCGCGGCCCTCGGAGCTCTCCCACGGACAGCAACGCCTCGTGGGCGTAGCCCGAGCACTAGCGGGGCGTCCGAAGCTTCTCTTGCTCGACGAGCCGGCAGCGGGGCTCGACCCCACCGAGACCGCGGCGCTTGGACGCCTGATCCGCACCGTTGCCGACGAAGGGGTTGGGGTGCTGCTCGTCGACCATGACATGACGCTCGTGCTCGAGGTTTGTGACGAGATCACCGTCCTCGACTTCGGCCGCGTGATTGCGAGCGGACCCACCGCGGCCGTGTGCGCCGATCCCGCCGTGATCAACGCGTACCTGGGCGGCAACGCGTGAGCTTGCTCCCGACCGTCGATGCTGTGCTCGACCTACGCGGGTTCTCGGCCGGCTACCGGGGTGTGCCGGTCGTGCACGAGATCGACCTGCACGTCGGCGCCGGCGAGGTGGTCGCGTTGCTCGGCCCCAACGGGGCCGGCAAGACCACGACGTTGCTCACGACGTCGGGCTTGCTGCCTCGGCTCGCGGGCACGGCCCGGGTGGTCGGTGCGGACCAGCCGCTCGGTCGGCGTCGCCAGGCGACCAAGATCGCGGTGGCGCTCGGGCGGCGAGGGCTGGCCCACGTGCCCGAGGATCGGGCGCTGTTCTACGGGCTCACTGGCCGCGAGCACCTCCGATTGGCGGCGCCTCGTGGCGACGGTGAGGCAATCGAACGAGCGCTCGCGCCGTTCCCGACGCTCGCCAAGATCATCGACCGCAGGGCGGGACTCATGTCGGGCGGCGAGCAGCAGATGTTGGCGCTAGCCCGCGCGCTGGCCGGTCGCCCGAAGCTGCTCATGGTCGACGAGCTCAGCCTTGGCCTCGCGCCGCTCATCATCGAACAGCTCCTGCCCCTCGTTCGCACGGTGGCTCGTGAGCTCGGTGTGGGGGTGCTTCTGGTCGAGCAGCACCCCCACGCGGCGCTGTCGATCGCCGACCGCGCCTACATGATCGTGGGGGGTCGCATCGAGTACGTCGGCCCCGCGAGTGACCTGGCCGCGGACACTGAACGGCTCGCCGCCACCTATCTCGGCGCAGGCACTGGGCCGAGCAGCGGGGATCCCTCGAACTGAACCCCCTTGCTCACTGCAGGTTGTCGCACTCCGCTGCCACGGCGCGAATGGCTGGGTGCAGCTCCGCGGGAACCGAAGCCATGCGCTCCTCGCTGAGCTCATCGGAGAAGCGCAGGCGCTCGGCGTCGGCGAGGCCGTGGAAGGCAGGCATCCATGCCGAGTGCAGCACGAGCGGAACGCACTCCTTGTTGGTGCCGGCAAGCGTGGCGACGGGCCCAGCCGACACCCGCGCGGCGTCGAACACGTCGACTCGGAACCCGTTGTCGTTGCACACCGGCTGCACCACGTAGCCGTCGTGGCCACCCGGCTGTCCGCCCACATAGCTGCCGGCGGCGGCACCGCGAGGGGCGAAGGCCGGTGAGGTGATGTGGTCGGATAGGTCTGAGTACTCCCAGCGAGCCTTGAGCTCCATGCTCCCGCGCTCGAACGAGCAGAGCGCTCCGGGCGTCTCCTCGCGCACGCGGTCGAGGTCGATTCGTCCCTCGTAGACGCGAGCAGCGCGCTGGCTGATGCTCCCCGGGCGGCATCCCTGGTAGGTGACGTGGTGCAGCGTCGGCGACGACATGCCCTCGGTGCTCCAGTCCATCGCAGAGAGCTGGAGGTTGAAGGTCCAGTCCTCCTTGAAGAGCCCCTGCTCCAGGACCTTGCCCGAGGTCGGGTCGAACACGACTTCAGTGATCGTCTCCGGCGCCATGGACATGTTGTAGAGCCCGATCGCGCCGGAATCGATCGGGTTGCCGTTCACGTCGAGGTCGTCGGGCCGCAGGTAGAAGCCGAGGTCCATGAGGTCCATGCCCTCCCACACCACCGAGATCCCGTCGGAGTCGTCCCACCGGGCGTAGTAGTGGCCCGTCGGCGGCGACATCGTGAAGCACAGCGGCTTCACCGGCGTACCCGACGGGAGAGCGTCGAGCTGTTCCTTGCGGATCAGCCACACCGGCACCTCGTTGTCGATGGTGAGGCTGCGCTCACCACCCATCATCTCGGCGGGATCGGCCTTGAAGTTGCCCGAGTCGCACAGGATCACCCAGTCCCGCGTCTGGCTGACGGTATGGATCGACCCCCCGAAGGCCACGCCTTCAAGGGGCCAGTGCCGCACCTGCGTGCCATCGTGGCGGTCATAGCGCACCACTGAGGGCTGCATGCCCAGCGTGGGTTCCAGAACGAAGTCGAGCTTCACGCTCCAGAGGCAGTCGCGGTCGGGGTCGGCGACGGGGTGAGCCGTGGAGAAGAGGAAGGGCAGCACACCGGGCATCTCCATCGAGCTGCCGCCCCAGCTGTCGACGTGGCCGACCTCGGCGACGTACTCGAGGGTGTCGGGGTTGAGCTCCACGGGACGACCAGCGTCCCAAGTGGTGTAGAGCCGGTTGCCCCACGGCAGTGGTGCGGTGTTGGAGGCGTTCGGGGGACCGAACGGCGACACGTAGCCAATCGGGCTGCCGCTGAACTGCTCGGGATGGCGGTCGAAGAGCCGCTTCCCAGGAGACTGGATGGAGCGGCTCTGCCAGGCGAAGCGACCGGGTTGGGCACCGCGCTGACCGGCCTCCAGCGAGAGCCGGCAGATCGAGCCCCAGTCGAAGATGGCGTAGGGCAGGGTTCTGCTGTTCTGGGGGCTCGAGAACACCACCTCGCCGCTGAGGTCCTCGGGCCAGGTGCCCGACACCACCTCGAGCTCGAAGTCGGCATGTGAAGCGCTGGTGAGCGTACGCGGCGTAGGCATCAGGATCTCCCGGCATCTGGCGTCCACTGCTAGCGTGTGAACAGTGTTCACCAAACTAGCGCCCAGCAGCCTCGGCGTCCCGCTGGTGAAGCCGCTGACCCGCCGTGGCCTCCGGGGGCGACGGGCCCTCAAGCGCTTCCTCTACGCCCAGCTGGCGCTACGCCAAGCGGTGATGATCGCCCTCGGGCGGGAGATGCCGCTGGTGCCCTTCACCGTCGAGGCCGACCCGCCCTCGGTGTACTACGTGTTCCGGATCCGGCCCGAAGTCGTCCCAGCGCTGGGGGACCGGCTCGGTCTGCCGTCGCACTTGCCGATCACCCCGATCCGCTGCCTCGTTGACGACGACCCGGAACACCTCCTGGTGCTCAACGTGTATCGCGTGTCAGGGCTCGCCAATGGGCTCCGCGCCGAGTGGTCCGTGTTCGTCGCCGACACCTCCGGGGTGCCGCGCTACCTCGTGTTCGACGCCCGATCGTCGAAGGTGTCGATGGATCCGGTCGACATCATCACGCGAGCGTCGCCCGTGAAGCATCGGCGCGAGGGCGCGGTCATCTCCACGCAGGTTGGCGAGGGTGAGGGCGCGTTCACCAGCACGATCCACATGCCCTCCGGCGAAGATGCGGCCCGGGTGTCACCGGCGCCGGAGTGGGCGATCGCCAACGACTTCATCTACTGGGGCAACGGGATCTGCGACCGCACGTTCTACGCAGCCGGGATGGTCGACCCGAGCCAGAGCAAGATCCCCGCATCTGCCTTCACCGTGCAGGACGACACGCCCTGGGCGGAGCTTGTCGAGCCAGAGCCTGTGCACGTGCTCGTGCTCGACGATGCCATCGAGCTCGTGATCTCCCCTTGGGAGAACCTCAAGCGCCTCGACGCGTGAACGACATCCGCCTCTGACCCGCGAGGAGCTGACATGGACGTGACGTTGGAGCGGACCATCCGGGACCGCATGGAGATCGAGAAGGCGAGAACGGCACCCCCGCTCGACGCGGTGCCCGTGCCCCCGATCCCCACTGGGCGCTACACCGACCCGGCCTTCTTCGAGCTCGAGCGCTCACGCATCTTCGGGCGGTCGTGGCTGTTCGCCGGCCACGATTCCGAGTGGCCCAAGGTGGGCTCCTACCGCCAGTTCACGCGAGGGGGCGCGCCGATCGTGGTGGTGCGCGGGGAAGACGGCGAGCTGCGCGCGTTCTACAACGCCTGCCGGCACCGCGGCGCGCCGGTGACCCGTGAGGAGTGCGGCACTGCGAGACGGCTGACCTGTCAGTACCACTCGTGGTCCTACGGGACCGATGGGGTGCTGAAGTCTGTGCCCGACGCCCGGAGCTTCGCTGGCCTTGACACCACCGAGCTCGGGCTCGTGCCCGTGCGCTGCGAGCAAACGGACGGGTGGGTGTTCGTCAGCGAAGACCTCGACGCGACGCCACTGGCTGACTTCCTCGGCCCCGTGGGCAACCAGATGGCGGAGATCGACGGTCCTTCGATGCGGCTCGTAGGCACGAAGGTCCATCACCTCGCCTGCAACTGGAAGCTGATGGTGGACGCCTTCTTGGAAGTGTACCACGTGCGCACCATCCATCCCGACAACGCTGCGCTGCTCTATGACGACCAATCCGTCACCGTTTCGATGCTCCCCAATGGCAACAGCCGCCTGACCGTGGAGAAGCGCGAGGAGCTGCGCGACTTCCCGATGGTGTCCCCCGTGTTCGACAATCCTGCGGTGGGGCAGCTCTGGCGGCAGACGTCCACGTCCTACGGCATCTTCCCCAACCT
>JANOQG010000180.1:0-1714 GCA_031422255.1 Actinomycetes bacterium
GCCGCCGCCGGGACCGGTGGGCTCGAGGTCGATCGTGACCTCAGCGAACTGGCCCTTGCCACCGGTCTGCTTCTTGTGCGTATAGGTGTGCTTGGTGACGGTCTGGGTGATCGTCTCGCGGTACGCCACCTGCGGCTTGCCGACGGTGGCATCGACATGGAACTCACGAAGCATGCGGTCGACGATCACCTCGAGGTGGAGCTCGCCCATCCCTGAGATCACGGTCTGGCCGGTCTCTTCGTCGGTGCGGACCTGGAAGGTGGGGTCTTCCTCGGAGAGGCTGAAGAGGGCCTTGCCCATCTTGTCCTGATCGACCTTGGTCTTCGGCTCCACGGCGACGTGGATGACCGGCTCAGGGAACTCGAGGTTCTCGAGCACGATCTCGGAGCCAGGAGCAGCCAGAGTGTCGCCGGTTCGCGTGTTCTTGAATCCGATGCCAGCGGCGATGTCGCCCGTGAACACGGCGTCGATGTCCTCGCGGCTGTTGGCGTGCATCTGGAGGATGCGGCCGATGCGCTCCTTGTTGCTGTGCGTGGTGTTCACCACGGTGCCGCCCTTTTCGAGGACACCGGAGTACACGCGGAAGTACACGAGCTTGCCGACGTGGGGGTCGGTCATGATCTTGAAGGCGAGTGCGGAGAACGGCTCGCTGTCGGAGGGCTTGCGCTCGAGCTCCTCATCGCCCTTGACGTTCATGCCCCTGGTGGGCGGGAGATCGACCGGGCTCGGGAGGTAGTCGACAACGGCGTCGAGCAGAGGCTGCACGCCTTTGTTCTTGAAGGCCGTACCGTTCAGGATCGGCACGATCTCGCCGGAGATGGTGCCGGCTCGGATCGCCGATCGGAGGTCGGCGATGGTGATCTCCTCCTCGGCGACGAACTTCTCGAGGATGTTCTCGTCGAAGCTCGACAGGACGTCGATCAGCTCCGAGCGGTACTCATCGGCCTGGGCCTTGAGGTCCGCCGGGATCTCCTCGACGTCCCACTTGGCACCCAGCTCCTCGTCGTGCCAGACGAGCGCCTCCATGGTGACGAGGTCGATGAGACCCTTGTAGTTGCCCTCCGCGCCGATGGGCAGCTGGATGACGGCACAGTTGGCGCCGAGGCGGTCCTTGATCGACTCGAGGGCCGCGAAGAAGTCCGCACCGAGACGGTCCATCTTGTTGATGAAGCACATCCGGGGCACGCCGTACTTGTTGGCTTGACGCCACACCTCTTCGGTCTGCGGCTCGACCCCGGCCACTCCGTCGAACACGGCGACCGCTCCGTCGAGCACACGCAGGGAACGCTCCACCTCAACCGTGAAGTCGACGTGGCCCGGGGTGTCGATGATGTTGATGTTGTGCTCGCGCCACTGGCACGTGGTGGCCGCCGAGGTGATCGTGATCCCCCGCTCCTGCTCCTGCGCCATCCAGTCCATGACGGCGGCGCCCTCGTGGACCTCGCCGATCTTGTAGCTCTTGCCGGTGTAGTACAGGATCCGCTCGGTCGTCGTGGTCTTGCCCGCGTCGATGTGGGCCATGATCCCGATGTTGCGGACTCGGTCGAGGGGGTGGGTGCGCTTCTGGTCTGCCATGTCGGTCTCTCGCTACATGCGAACGACCGGGCGGGGCCCGGTCGTCGAGGGGATGCACCCGGGGGCACGTCCCCCTGGTGGGTTGGGGGTCAGACCCGCTACCAGCGGTAGTGGGCGAAGGCCTTGTTGGACTCGGCCA
>JANOQG010000181.1:0-3477 GCA_031422255.1 Actinomycetes bacterium
AACACCTTCACGGACTTCATTGCGTGCGCCGAACACCTGGTGCGCGAGGGATTTTCGAATCCGGCCCGGCTCGTCGCTCGCGGCGGTTCGGCAGGCGGTCTGCTGATGGGTGCCATCACGAATGAGCGCCCCGATCTCTTCGCAGCCATCGTGGCTGAGGTGCCGTTCGTGGATGCCCTGACCACGATCCTCGACGAAACCCTTCCGCTCACCATCACCGAGTGGGAGGAGTGGGGCAACCCGGTTGCCGATTCGGCGGTCTACCACTACATGAAGTCGTACAGCCCCTACGACAACGTGCGGCCGCAGCCCTATCCAACGATCCTCGCGACCGCTGGACTCAACGACCCTCGGGTGTCCTACTGGGAGCCGGCAAAGTGGGTGCAGGCACTACGGCTGCACACCACCAGCGAGAAGGCGATCTACCTGAAGACCGAGATGGGCGCCGGCCACCAAGGCCCATCGGGCCGCTACGACGCCTGGAAGGACGAAGCCTTCGTCTTCGCCTTCATCCTGGACGCACTGGGCCTTACCGAAAGGTGAGGGCGCCGTCGTCGAGGTCGGCGCTCGGGAGCTCGTCCTTCTCGGTCCAGTAGTCCTGGGTGTGTCGCCACGGATCGTGATCGCCCTGCTTCGGCATCAGGTGCATGCTCCGCGTGAGGTAACCGGGGTTGAAGTTGTCGGGTTCCACCCACGGCAGCAGGGTCATGTCCGCGTCTTCCGGGCGGAGCGCGGGCGTCACGGTCGATGCCCCAAGCTCGTCCATGTGCGCGAGGAGCCGGCACACGAAGTCACCAATGAGGTCGACGCGCAAGGTCCAGCTCGCCCGGAAGTAGCCGAAGACCCACGCGAGGTTCGGCACCCCAGTGAACAGCATCCCGCGATACGTGACCGTCTCTGCGAAGTCAGTCGGAACCTCGTCAACGCTGAACTCGATATCGCCGAGGACGCTCAGGTCGAAGCCGGTGGCGGTGACGATGAGGTCGGCGTCGAGGTGCTCGCCTGATCGGAGCTGGATGCCGGTTTCGGTGAAGCACTCGATCTCATCGGTCACGACCGATGCCTTTCCGCTCTTGATGCCCTCGAAGAGATCGCCGTCGGGGACGAACGCGATGCGCTGTTGCCAGGGGCGGTAGCGGGGGTTGAAGTGCGTGGCGACATCGAAGTCTGGGCCCAGGATCTCCCGAATGCCCGCGAGCAGGCCCTCGCGCACGAGGTCGGGGTGCTCGACTGACATCTGGGCGATCTGGCCCTGCTCGAGCAGGATCTTGCGGCGCACGATCTCATGGATCCATTCCGGCGGGACGTCGAGCTCACGCAGCGTGTCCGCTAGCTCGTTCACGTTCCGACCGACGAAGAAGAACGTCGGTGACCGCTGGAGCATCGTGATGTGCGCGCAGTCCGGCGCCATCGCCGGGATCAGCGTGGCAGCCGTCGCCCCCGACCCGATCACCACGACCCGCTTGCCCACATAGTCGAGGTCGGTCGGCCACGTCTGTGGGTGGACGATCGAACCGCGGAACCGCTCCATCCCATCCCAGGACGGGGTGTAGCCCTGTGCGTGGCGGTAGTAGCCCTGGCACATCCAAAGGAATCCGGCGGTGAAGGTGAGCTTCTCGCCCGTGTCGGTGCGGGTGACCGACACCGTCCAGCAAGCGTCTTCGCTCGACCAGTGGGCGGCGCTGACCGAGTGCTGGTAGCGGATGCGCGGGCCGAGCGCTGTCTCCTCGACCACCTCCTCCAGGTACCGAAGGATCTCCTCCGCGGTGGCGATGGGCGCACCGGTCCATGGCTTGAAGCGATAGCCGAAGGTGAACAGGTCGCTGTCGGAGCGAGCGCCCGGGTAGCGGTGCGTGTCCCACGTACCACCAAAGGTGGCCTTGGACTCGAGGATGGCGAAGGTCGTCTGGGGCCTCTGCTGGGTTAGGTGATAGCCCGCGCCGATGCCGGAGATCCCAGCCCCGATGACGAGGACGTCGACGTGCTCGACGCCGGTCGATCGAGACGGGAGCGATGTGGCGGTGTCGGTCATGCGACGACCTTGTCACGAGGCGCGATCACGGCAGTACCCCGACCTCCTTCAGGAACGCCTCGAATCTCGGCGCGAGGGTCGTGGCGAACCGCTGCGTGAGGTGCCCCGCATCCCAGCGAACGATCAGTCCATCGACGACCGGCTCGCAGATCGGGAGGCCCGGGCACACGCTCCGATCCAGGTCCATGACGAAGGTGTCGGCTCCCTGGGCAGTAGCGATGCCGCGATAGATGCCCTCGATCGGCGTGGGTGTCGTACCTGTCTCGAACTCGCACTCGTCGAAGAAGGTCGCCTCGGACAGGCAGGTCAGCGGGTTCTGGCCGTCGCGGGCCACGGACACGGGCTCGACCATGATCACCTGGCGCCCGTCGGCCTGAAAGCCGTCCACCGTCTCCTGCGTTCGCCGGGTCACAACATCGAAGAACTGACCAGACCCGGGCTCCACCGGGCCGGCGACCTCGTCCTCGATCTGTCGCTCGCTCTGTGGGTCGTCCCAGGGTTGGTTGACGCCGACGATCACATCCGGGTCGAGGGCCGGGATGATCGTGTCGTACCACTCGTCGTGGTGCGCGCGGCACTGGGGTCCGAGATCTTGGACCTCAGTGCCGATCAGCCCTTCGCCGCGGCGCAGGATCCCGCGCTGCCACGGGCACCCCGGGGCGACGGTCACGGAAAGGGTGAGCGACCGCGTCTCGGCCAGCCTGGTTAGCGCCGGGATGTACATCCGAGCGTGACTGTCACCCATGAGGAGGATGTGGAGCGCACCCGGCGGCCCCTCGACAAGGGTGCACTTCCTCGGCGCCCTCGCCGCGCACACCGGGAAGGCACCATGGTCCTCTGCGGCGCCCCGCCAGTCGAGGTCGTCGGGAATCTTCTTGCCCCCACGGACCTCGGTGCCGCCAGCGACGACCACGGGTGCGGTCGACACATCGCGGTTCAGGATCTCGGGAGCAACCACGAACCCGAGCAGCACACTCGTGACAAGGCCAGCAGCGACGACCGAGAGCCGACGGCGGTCGAGCGCACGTGATTCCCGCACCGGCAATTCGAGGAGCTGGTAGCTGAGCGCGGCCAGGCCCGACGCGACCGCGGCAGCCACAGCGGCCACCGCCGGCGGCGCAAGGTCAAAGCGCTCCACGGTGACGAGGATCACGAGCCAGTGCCAGAGGTAGATGCCGTAGGAGATCCGCCCCAGGTACACGACTGGGGGCAGCGAGAGCGCAAAGCGAGCGGCTCCGCCCGTTGTGACCTCGAGGCACGTAACGAGCCCGATCGTGAGGACGGTCGTGAGGATGCCGCGGGTGATGGCGCTCACCTCAAGCAGCGACGTAGCCAGGACCACCAAGCCCGCTATCGACACGAGCGCACCGAGGCGAAGTATGGGTGCCAGCCTCGGGGAGCGGCGGAGGGCATGCAAGGCGGAGGGCGTAAGTGCCAGCAGCGCG
>JANOQG010000182.1:0-3851 GCA_031422255.1 Actinomycetes bacterium
CCCCGGCCCCGACGGGAGATGTCGCAACGCTGCTCGCGGGTCAAGAAGCTCCATGGGTGGTGACGTGGCTGGCCGCAATGCCACGGCCAGCCACCAGAGTGCGAGGGAGCTCGACGAAGGTCGCATGCGCCAGGTACATCGCTAGGGCAGTCAGCGCGACCACCAGGGCACCGAGTCCGCCGTCCCACCGCAGCGCGGCAAGCGCCGCACCTGGGGACCAGATCGCCACCGCCAGGACCGCGAGCGTGATCGCGAGGTTCAGCACCACATGACTCCAGTGGGGCGGCGTGTCCTCGCGCCCGAAGCAACCACAGGAACCCACCATCGTTCCGGCTCGAATGGCCGCGATCACGAACACCGCAAAGGCGGCGTAGCTGCAGGCGACGAGCACCCAAAGCAACCGTCCCCCGACCACGAGCGCCGCCACGCCGAGGGCACCTTCGGCCGCCGCCCCGACGCGCACGAACCCAGGTCCTGCCGGCACCCTGAGCGCCCGGAGCGCGCCCACCGTCATCGCCGGATCGACCACCTTCATGGCACCGGCCAACAGGAGGAGCGAGGAGGCCAGCAGCGCGACAGACGTCAGGGCAGGCACCCCAAGAGGCTAACGGTGTCGCCGCTCGTCCCTGCGCCGGCGGATTCGACCGGTGGCGCGGCCCATCAGTGCCTTGGGTCCGCCATCCCGCAGGTAGGCCCACGCTGCGGTGACGTCTCGTCGCCAACCCACCTCCACCTCGGCACCGACGGGGTCCGCCAGCAAGGTGGGGCACGCGATGTCCGCCGCGCGGCGCGCACTCCGGCAGAAGTCCAACAGCGGCCCGAGATTCTGGGCCCAGGTCATCTCGGTAGCGAGCCTGAGGCTGGCAGCCCGGGCATCGGCGGCCAGCACGGGATCCAGCAGGACGTCCGCCAGTGCGGCTTCGAGCCCTCCAACATCCAGGGCTTCTACGGTGCGTCCCGCACCTCGCTGCTCGATCAGCGGTGCGAAGGAGTCGCCGCGCGTGGCCACAACGGGAAGCCCAGCCCAGAGGTAGTCAAGGATGCGCGTCCGAAAGGAGAAGGCGGTCTCGACGTGGTCGAGGTGCGTGCTGACGCCGACATCCGCGTCGCGAAGGTAGCCGGCGCGATCGTCGAAGGGCACCCAGCCATCGTTGAAGAAGACATGCAGGCCCGTGAGGCCCAGCTCATCTGAGAGTGCCCGTAGATCGCTCGCCATCCGCATCGAGGGCACCCCCGGGTTCGGGTGCACCAGACCCATGAAGTAGAGCCGAGCGGTGGGTACACGAGTACGCAGCCGGTCGACCGCACGCACCAACGTGAGCGGATCGAACCAGTTGTACACACCTCCGCCCCACAGGATGACCTGATCGTCCGGCCCGATCCCTGCGACCACGCCCTTGATCGCACCTGGGACCGTCGGGAAGGGCTCGTCGGGTACGCCGAAGGGAACCACGGTGACCAGGCGCTCGAGCGAGGGGTCATCGTCGTAGGTGATCGGGTTCACGCGGCCGAGCGCGGCAAGCGCCCCCAGCCAGAGGTCGCGCTGCTTGTCGCTGGCGCAGAGCACCAGGTCGGCCCGACGCAGCTGCTGGTTCAGCGTGGCCGTCGCTCCCCTCACCGCGTCGACTCGCCCGCGCGCGCCACCTGCTTCACGGCCCTGCTCGAGCTGCTCGAGGTGCATCGGATCGTAGGCATCCACCACCACCGCCACGGGCGCGGCACCCAGCCATGGTCGCCCCACCATCACCCATCCCTGCAGGACGATGACATCGGCCCACCCGACCAGCACCTCGAGGTCGGCGTCGCTCACGCCTCGAACCTCGAAGTCGGGCCGCCGCATCGCACACCGAGCGGTCGTGACCAGGCGCACGTCGTGCTCTCGAGCCAGGGCGGTGGCGATCGCAGTGGCCCGGATGGCGGGGCCAGCCATCGCTGGCGCAAGCACGTCCATTGTGACCACGAGGATCCGTCGTCGAGCACCGGCCCGCTCCGGCGCGCCGAGCTGATCGAGGAGCGCGATCGCCTCCTCGGGACCACCCGACTCGACCCACCGGCGCACCCAGGTGTGGAGCATCGGGACGAGCTCGCCGCTCCCCCGCTGGCGCAGCGGCTGCAGGCGCGTTCGTCGCACGGCCACAGCGGCCAGCGCTGCCCTTCCCGACGGCTCGCGCCAGGGAGGCTGGGCGACGTCGTCGTCGTCCAGCACCAGGGCGAGCACCTCGGTGAGCTCCCGGCGCAGGAGATCAGACCAACCGACGGGTTGGGGATCATCGACGGCGGCGGCCACGGAGTGGGTCCGGAACCCCGCAGTCCACAACCGGACACAGAGGTCGACATGGAAGAGCGGACCCGGTGGCCTGTGGCCGAGTCCACCGACCAGCCGAAGCGCATCCACGCGGACGAGCAGCACATCGCCCCGGGGCATGAGCAGCCCGTCGGACTCCGAATCGTTCGCGAGAGCAACGCCGACCGCCGCGACGGTGGCATCGGCGGAGAACCTGGCGAGTCCGTCCAACAAGAACGAGCCCGCGAGCCGCTCGATCGGAGCCGACACGAAGAGGACGAGATCGACCCGGCCTGCGACGATGGCCTCATCCGACTCCGCGGTCCACGGGGCCACAGGACGGTGTTCGAGTCGAACGGGCAACGGCCCTAGGGCCTCCAGCGAGCGACGGAGCGCGCTCGCCCGGGCGGGGTCCTGGTGCAGGGTGACGACGCGCACGCGAGGCGGCATCGGCGCGAGATCGATCGCCATGGGTCTCGACGTCCGCTACTCAGCGGCCTCGGCCAAGACCTCGGCCAGCGAGGGGTGCACAAGGAGGCTGTCAACGATGTCGTTCACGCGGAGGCCGTTGGTCACCGCGACGGCGAGCACCGAGATGAGCTCCGCAGCATGGCGTCCCACGATCGACCCCCCCAGCACGACACCGGTCGCTGGGTCGCTGACGATCTTCACGAACCCGCGGCTGTGACTCTCGATCAACGCCTTGGGCGATGCTGAGAAGGGGACCTTGGTCACCCGCACCTTCCGCCCTTCGGCGAAGGCATCGGCCTCCGCGAGACCTACGTCCGCGATCTCGGGGACGGTGAAGATCGCCGATGCTGCCTTGTCGTAGTCGAGCGTGCGCTGACCAGGAGATTGGACACCCATGACCTCCGCCGCGATGCGCCGACCCTGCATCGACGCGACCGATGACAGGGGCAGCCGCCCAGACAGATCGCCCGCCGCGAAGATGTGCGGGATGTTTGTGCGGCAGTCGGCGTCCACCGTGACATAGCCCGACGCGTCCATCTCAACGCCCGCTGCGTCGAGGCCAAGCCCCTCGCTGTTCGGGAGCGACCCGATCGCCAACAGGGCATGACTCCCGTGGGCGACGCGTCCATCATCGCAGCGCACCGTGACGCGATCGCCGTCCCGGTCGACCCCGATCGCACGCGCCCCCTTGAACAGCTGCACGCCCCGACGCAGCAGCTCATCTTCGAGTGCGGCTGCGACCTCGGAGTCCTTCTGCGGGAGCACCTGCTGGCGCGACACGATCAGGGTCACCGCGCTGCCCAGTGACACAAACATGTGGACGAACTCAACCCCGGTGACTCCCGAACCGATCACGATCAGGTGCTCTGGCCAGATCGCCGGTGGATAGGCGTCGCGCGTGGAGAGCACGCGCTCGCCGTCGACGGCTGCCCACTCCGGGAGACGCGGTCGGCTACCGGTGGCGAGGAGGATCGCGTCCGCTCCCAGCACGACATCGCCCTCTGAGGTCGTGACCATCACTTCGTTGGGCCCGATCAGGCGACCGCTGCCACGGAGCAGCTGCACCCCTTGGCGTTCGAGGAGCTGGGTCGTCTGC
>JANOQG010000183.1:0-2489 GCA_031422255.1 Actinomycetes bacterium
TACGCCGAGCTTGGTTTCGACGGCTGGGAACCGCCCTCGATCCTTCAGGCCGAAGGAGCGAAGGACTGTGCCGTCGAGCTGTACTCGATGACGAAGTCGTTCTCGATGGCGGGCTGGAGAATGGCCTTTCTGGCTGGCAACCGTGAGGTGGTGCAAGCGCTGGCCAAGTTGAAGTCCTACCTCGACTACGGCGCCTTCCAGCCCATCCAGATCGCCGCCACCGTCACGCTCAACGAAGCGGCCGACTTTCCGAAGGAGGTTGGCGCGATCTACCAGACGCGGCGCGATGCCCTCTGCGACGGCCTCGACCGCATGGGCTGGGAGATGCCTCGACCGAAGGGCACGATGTTCGCGTGGGCGCCCATCCCGGAGCCCTACCGCGAGATGGGCTCGATCGAGTTTGCCTCGATGATCGTGAAGGACGCCCACGTGGCGCTCTCACCTGGTGTGGGCTTCGGTCCCGACGGCGACGGCTTTGTGCGGTTCGCGCTGATCGAGAACGAACAACGCATCAACCAGGCGATGCGCAGCCTGAAGAAGACCTTGATCAAGCTGGGCTGAGGCCCTCGAGGCAGAACGCGACGGCGTCATCGGCGACCTTGTCGGCTGCTTCGCCGCGCTCGTAGATGAAGACCCGAGTGAGGTGGCTGACCACACCGACCATGGCTTGGGCGACGAGCTCGGGATCCGTGTCCCGGATTCGGCCCTGGGCGATGGCCTCCTTGACGTGCTTGACGACGTCAGCGGCGGCGATGTCCGCGCCGCGGCGCAGCGCTGTCTGGAAGATCGTCTCCGTGGCAGCGAACTGGATCAGCTTGTTGTGGTCGCGGTGGGCCTCGGCCCAGGCCATCGATGCCCGGAGCCCGAGCACGATGCGCTGCACCGGGTCGGCTTCCTCGCCGATTGCCTGTTGCTGCCGGCGGCGGAGGTCCTGCTGCGCATCCTTCAGGATCTCCAGGAACAGCTGCTCCTTGGAGTCGAAGTACCAGTAGAAGACGCCCTTGCCGACGCCCAGCCCGGCGACGATCTCGCTGACCGAGGTCGGGTGGTACCCCTGCTCAGCGAAGCGTGTGGCCGCAAAGGTCATCAGCTGCTCACGTCGGTCCTTGCCCCGCTGCGTGAGCCGCCGTGCCATGGGCGGCAACGGTACTCCACTTGACCATTCGGTCAAGAAGGTTCGAGTCCACGGTTCTCGCGGGCGTTCCGCCGAAGTAACACGTCGTTCACACGTCCTCCCTATCTTCCATGCCCATGGAGACCTTTGTCGTGCGCATGTGGTTGCCCGACCGCCCGGGTGCGCTCGGTCAGGTTGCCAGCCGGATCGGTGCCGTGCGCGGTGAGATCGTCGGCATCGAGATCCTGGAGCGAGGGGCGGGCAGAGCCATCGACGAGCTGGTGGTGGATCTGCCCGATGGTTCCCTCCAGGACCTCCTGGTCCAGGAGATCCAGCAGGTCGACGGCGTGGACGTCGAGGAGATCCGGCCGGTGGTGGACTGGCTCCACGATCCGCGCCTGGATGCGCTGGAGACGGTTGCCATCCTCGTCGGGGCGACCGATCGCAACGAGCTCGTGAGCTCCGTTGTGCTGCACGCCCGCCGGGCGGTGGGCGCGGAGTGGTCCGTCGTCGTATCGCTCGCCGACGGTGAGATCCTGGCCCAGGAGGGTCCAGTGCCGGCCGCGGCTTGGCTGGCCGCCTTCGTCGAGGGGAGCCGGTCCTCCGCTCGGGTGGCCGCCGGCGAGACCGGCCCCGATGACGTCGTCTGGTCGCCGCTCCCATCCGCGGGCCTGGCCCTCGTGGTCGGGCGCGACGGCACCGCGTACCGAGCACGGGAGCGGAGGCAGGTGGCGGCGCTCTCCCAGATCGTGGACATGCGCCTCCGCGAGATCCTTCGGCTCTCGTCAGTCGTGAGCCATCCGTCCATCGCACGTTGAGCGGACGCGCCGGGCCTCAATGGTCGGTGGCCCACCCACGGGATCGCGCAACGGCGCGCGTCCAGGACTTGTGAAGCGAATCGGCGGCCTCTGGCGACGCCAGGGGTGAGAAGGTGGCATCGAGCTGCCAGTTCGCGGTGATGTCTGCCGGTGAGGCCCAGATGCCTTCGGCGAGGCCAGCGAGGTAGGCGGCGCCGAGCGCGGTCGTCTCCTGGATGACGGGCCGAGACACCGGCACCTGCAGATGATCCGCCTGAAGCTGGAGCAGGAGGTCGTTGGCGGCAGCGCCCCCGTCGGCCTTGAGCGCCCTGATGGGATGGCCCGATGCCTCGCTCATGGCGGCCACGACGTCCCGCGTCTGCAGACTGATGGCTTCGAGCACCGCTCGGGCCAGGTGGCCGCGTCCGGTGCCGCGGGTGATGCCCACGATGGTGCCTCGGGCGTACGGGTCCCACCACGGGCTGCCGAGGCCGGTGAATGCTGGCACCACGAAGCAGCCCTCCGTGTCGGGAACCGTGGCGGCCAGCGCGGCGATGTCCTCGGCTCGCTCGATGATG
>JANOQG010000184.1:0-2230 GCA_031422255.1 Actinomycetes bacterium
GGAGGAGAGCGCGAAGTCCACGTTGCTGCGGTGCATGGGCGCCAGGATGAAGGCACCTGTTGCCGGAATCTTCTCGGCCCCGATCACCTCGACGCGCCCGACGATCCAGAAGACGATGGCGAACAGCCCCCTCACGAAGCCGTACGAGAGGCGCGTGCCGCGGCTCGGTGAGCCGGTCCAGATCTCAATGTCGTCTCCGGGACGAGCCTCAGCCATCAATGGCCTCCGCGATGACTCGGACGATCTCCTGCACGGTGAGCCCTGAGGTATCCACCAGCATCGCGCCGTCGGCTTCTACCAGCGGCGAGGCCTCGCGGCCCTGGTCGAGCGCATCCCGGCGAGCGAGGTCGGCAGCGACCGTTTCGTAATCGAGGTCGGTGACCTCCTTGGAGCGTCGCTGCGCTCGTACTTCTGGATCGGCCGTCAGGTACACCTTCAGCTCGGCTTCCGGGAAGACAACGCTGCCGATGTCTCGACCCTCGATGACCCCGCCGCCATGTCGCTGCGCCCACTCCCGTTGCCGGCGCACCATCTCGACCCGCACTGCGGGGTTGGCGGCGACGATGCTGACCGCACGGCTCACCTCGGGGCCCCGGATCTCGATGGTGGCGTCCACGCCATCCACCGTCACGGACTCCGGCCCAACGTCCAGCTCGATGTCGGCGACGATGCGGCCCAGGACCTCGGCCTCGGAAGGATCGATTCCCCGCCGGATGGCCGCGAAGGTGACCGAGCGGTACATCGCGCCGGTGTCGAGGTAGTCGAGCCCAAGGTGGCGGGCCAGCGCCCGACCCACGGTCGACTTTCCCGAACCAGCGGGCCCGTCGATGGCGATGATCCTCACGAGGGCTGGACCATAGTGCCGGCGGCCGATCCTCTGAGCTCATCGAGCAGAAGCCAGTAGCCGGGGAACGTCTTGCTCACGCATGCAGGATCAGCGATCTGAACCCCAGGCGCTCGGAGCCCGATGAGGGCGAACGCCATGGCCATGCGATGGTCGTCGTAGGTCTGCACGACGCCCGCGCCGATCGGACCCGGGCGCACCACGAACCCGTCCGGCTGTTCCTCGGCGTCGATTCCCAGCCGTTGGAGCTCGGTCACCACGGCATGGATCCGATCGGTCTCCTTTCCCCGGATGAACCCGATCCCGGAGACCGTCGTGGGTCCGTCAGCGAACGCCGCCACCGCCGCGAGCGTCTGCGCTGTGTCCGAGATGTCGGTCATCGATGCGTCGATCCCGCGTAGTGGGCCACTGCGGGAGACGACCGTATCCGGGCCCGAGCGGTCGACCTGCGCCCCCATCTGCTCCAGCAAGTCGACGAACGCGAGGTCGCCTTGGAGCGCGTCTCGACCAAGACCCCGCACGCGCACGGAGCCACCCACGATGGCGGCGGCCGCGAACACATAGGACGCGGCGCTGGCGTCGGGCTCGATGACATAGTCGGTGCCGCAGTACTCCTGGGGTGCTACCACCCATGTGGCGTCATCGGCCTGGGTGACCTCTACGCCGAACGCCGCCATGACTCGCATGGTCATCGTGACGTAGGGCCGCGACACGAGCGGGCCATCTACGTGGACGGTGAGGCCGCCTGGCATCGCCGGTGCCGCGAGCAGCAGGCCGGAGAGGAACTGGCTCGAGGCGTCGCCGCGCATCGATACCTCCCCGCCCATCAGGGTGCCCGCGATGACGTCGACGGGGAGGTGACCGGGCGCAGCGATGTTCACCACGTCTGCGCCCAGCGCGCGTAGGGCATCGATGGCATCGACCATCGGTCGCTCTCGCATGCGGTTGCTGCCGTCGACGCGACGATGACCGTGGCCTAGCGCTGCCATGGGCAACAGGAATCGCGCGGTTGTGCCCGAGAGCCGAGCGTCGACCATGACCGCGTCCGCCACTGGCTGACCAGCGCAGCCTGTCACCTCGATCTGGCTGTCGTCCCAGTGGGCGCGCACCTCGATGCCAAGCGCCTGGAGCCCGGCCACCATCGCGTAGGTGTCATCCGCCTCGAGCGCGTTCCGGAGGTGGCTCGTGCCGTTGGCCAGCGCGGCGCAGACGAGCGCTCGATTCGTGATGCTCTTCGAACCCGGCAGGGTGATCAGGGCGGCAAGCGGTCCGACGAGCGGTTCGATGCGGATCGGTTCGGACATGGTCACTCCCTAGTCAAGTGGGAGGACCGCCGGTCGGAAGCCGTGCAGCACGAGTTCCTTGCGAAGGCGATCGGCTGCACCC
>JANOQG010000185.1:0-14505 GCA_031422255.1 Actinomycetes bacterium
CCACCTTTGGGCAGCTCGGGGAGGATGACGATGGTCTGCGGAGCCTTGAAGGAAGCGAGGCGTTCGCACACCCAGGCGATGAGCGTGGCCTGGTCTGCCCGTGCGCCCGGTACCAGCGTGACAAAGGCCTTCGGCACCTCCCCCCAGCGTTCATCTGGCACGCCGATCACGGCCACTTCGAGCACGTCCGGGTGGGCTTCGATGGCCTGCTCCACCTCAACCGACGCGATGTTCTCTCCGCCCGACACGATGATGTCCTTGGCGCGGTCGACGATGGTGAGGTACCCGTCGGGATCGACCACTGCGAGGTCACCTGTGCGAAGCCAACCGTCCCGCAAGATCGCAGCGGTGGCCTCAGGGGCATCGAGGTACCCGATCATCACGTGGTTGGACCTGGCGCTCACTTCGCCCACCGTGGTGCCGTCCCAGGGAACTTCCCTGTCGCCCTGAGCCAGCACTCGAACATCGGCTCCGAGGATCGGCAGCCCAGTGGTCGCGCGCTGCGCTGCGGTGTACGGCAGCCCTGGCTTCGGGAGGCTCCTGGTAAGCGTGGGCGAGCTCTCCGTCATGCCGTAGCCGCAGATCACCGGACACCCGAAGGCGGACTCGACCTCGGCGAGCAGGGCCGAGCTGGCGGCTGAGCCACCGATCGACACTTGACGCAGGCTGCTGAGCTCACGCGACAAGCGCGAGGGCTGATCGAGCAGGAGACGAGCCATTGCCGGCACGAGGAAGAGTCGCGTCACGCGGTGCCGTTCGATCAGGCGGAGCACCTCGGCGGCATCAAAGCGGGGGAGCAGCACGTGCACCCCGCCCAGGCCGGTGACGTAGTGAGGCGTGCCCCAGCCGTTGACGTGGAACAGCGGGATGGTGTGCAGCACCACGTCCTCGCCGGTGAGGCCCATCGTGAGCGCGCTGTGAATGGCGTGCAGGTAGAGCCCGCGGTGGCTCAGGAGCGCGCCCTTCGGTGTACCCGTGCTGCCGGAGGTGAAGAACAGCTCAGCGGCGGCGTGCTCATCGACCTCGGGAGGTGCGATGGCTGTACCGGGCTGCCGTGCGAGCAGCGCCTCGTGTTCGTCGCCGAGGGTGATGGTGCGCACCGTGTGGCCGGGATCAACCTGGTCGGGGTGGCGAAACAGGACGACCGCGCCGCTCGCGTCGAGGATCGAACGCAGCTCTGCCGGTGCCAGACGGATGTTGAGCGGGAGCAGCACGGCACCAGCCAGCAGTACGCCGTAGTAGGCCTCCAGCAGCTCGTGCGTGTTGCCGCACAGCCATGCCACGACGTCCCCAGGCTGCACCCCGATCTCATCGCGCAGCGCGAGGGCCAGCCGGTCGCAACGCTCCGCGTATTCGGCGTAGGTCCACACTTCATCGCCGTCGATCACCCCCTCGCGCTGAGCAAACAGCCGCCGAGCGCGCGCCAGGAAGTCGAGGGGTGTGAGAGGCACCTCCATCGTTCAGATCCAGGTGCCGCGCTCGACGAGGAGGTCCTTGAGCACCTGGGGACGGTCGGTCATGAGGCCGTCCACGCCGAGGTCGAGCAGGCGGGTCATCTCGGCGGGATCGTCGATCGTCCACACGTGTACCTGCACGCCGCGGCGGTGCGCCGCAGCCACGAAGCGCTCCGTGACGAGCGGCACCCGACCCTGGTGTGTTGGCACCTGTGCGCACGGAGACTTCACGCCGCCCCCACCCGGGAGGCGCCTCGATGTCGCGAGTAGCCGGGCCACCTCCCGCGGCCCCATCGAGGTGCAGAGATCCGGCCCGGCGAGCTCGCGCACGTGGGCGATCCGCTTGTCGCTGAAGGCACCGACGCACACGCGATCGACTGTGCGCGTGCGGAGCAGGGCGGCCGCGAGCGGCGCGGCGACCTCGTCGCGTTTCGGGTCGATGTTGATGCGCACATCGGGCCACGCCATCAGGAGGTCTTCCAACAGAGGGATTGGCTCGCTGCCCTCGATGCGTGCCTTGCTCACCTCGCTCCATGGAAGCTCGGCGATCATCCCGGTGCGGTCCGTGACGCGGTCGAGTCGGTCGTCGTGAAAGGCGATGAGCACGCCATCGGCCGTTACGTGGGCATCGGTCTCGAGGTAGCGGTAGCCGAGCCGAACGGCGTGCTCGAACGCCGGCATCGTGTTCTCAGGCACTTCGGACGCGCCCCCCCGATGTGCGAACGCGAGCGGGCCTGGCCAGTCGAGGAAGGGAAAGGTGGGGTGAGCAGGCATGGCCGGCTAGATCGACCGGCCCGCGGCCACCCAGTACTCGTCCTTGAGCAGACGCTTGTAGAGCTTGCCGGTGGGGTGGCGGGGTAGCTCGGCCCGGAAGTCGATCGAGCGGGGACACTTGATGTCGGCGAGGTGCTCCTTGCAATAGGCGATGAGCTCGCGCTCGAGGTCGGGGCCTGCTGCCGCCATCGAGGCCGGCTCCACAACGGCCTTGACCTCCTCGCCAAAGTCGTCGTTGGGCACGCCGAAGACGGCAGCGTCATTGACCTTCGGGTGCATCGCGAGCACGTTCTCTGCCTCCTGCGGGTACACGTTCACCCCGCCGGTGATGATCATGTAGGCCTTGCGATCCGTGAGGAAGAGGTACTCGTCGCTGTCGAGGTAGCCGACGTCGCCGAGCGTGCTCCACCCTCGTCCCTTGGGATCGCGGGAGTCGGCGGTCTTCTCGGCATCGTTGTGGTACTCGAACGTGGACGCGGCCTCGCCCTCGAAGTAGACGGTGCCAGATTCACCCTGCGGCACCTCCTCGCCGTTCTCGCCGACGATGTGCACGATGCCGACGAGCGCCTTGCCCACGGTGCCCTTGTGGGCCAGCCAGTCGACGCTGTTGCAGTACACGAAGCCGTTTCCCTCCGTGCCCGCGTAGTACTCGTGCACGATCGGCCCGAACCACTCGATGATCTGGGCCTTCACGTCGGCGGGGCACGGCGCAGCGGCGTGCACGACCGCCTGCAGGGATGAGAGGTCGTAGCGGGAACGCACGGCTGGCGGCAGCTTGAGCATCCGAATGAACATGGTGGGAACCACCTGGCTGAAGGTGACCCGATGCTCCTGCACCAGCGCGAGGTACTGCTCCGCATCGAAGTGCTCCATCACGACGACGGTGCCGCCCACTCGGTGCGCGGCGCGGCAGAAGCGGAGCGGCGCAGCGTGGTAGAGCGGAGCGGGGGAGAGGTACACGGTCGACTCGTCAGCTCCGAAGAGGAGCTGGGCGAGACCTGTGACCGCGTCGGACGCCTCGCCCAGCGGCGCGTCGGGAAGTGCGACCTTCACTCCCTTCGGTCGACCGGTGGTGCCCGAGCTGTAGAGCATGTCTTGGCCTTCGACGCGATCCTCGGCGAGCGGGCTGTCGGGTTGGGCGGCGAGGGTTGCTTCGTAGGACTCGTAGCCAGGTGCGACGCCGTCCAGCATGAGCCGCACCTTCACGGCGGGCATCGCATCGTGGAGCTCGCTGGCCTGGCCGGCCTTGTAGGCGGACGTGATGAACGCCTGGGCGCCGCAGTCGGAGATGATGTACGCCATCTCGTCGGTCGTCAGCCGAGAGCTCATCGCCGTGTAGTACAGGCCGGCGTAGTGGCAGCCCCACACCACCGAGAGGAAGTGGAGGTGGTTCTCGAGGCAGAGCGCGACGTGGTCCCCGGAGCGGAGGCCGGCAGCCCGCAGGACGTGTGAGAGTCGGTTCGCCTCTGCGTCGAGCTCGGCGTAGGTCATCACCTCGCCTGTCGTGGCCATGACCACCGCGGCCTTGTCGGGATGGGTTGCCGCAAAGGTTCCTGGGAAGGCCATGGTGGCGAACCTATCGCCGGTACCGTGGATGGGTGGCCAACGATCCAACCGCCCGCTTCGCGGCGCTGGTTGCCCGGAAGGACCAACCACTTCCGCTCGACGAGGCGCTCCTGCTGATCGCAGTGCACGCCGATCCCGCTGTAGACATCGCCGCCCAGCAGAAGCGCCTTGACGACGTGGCCGCGGGAGTGACGGAGGCTTCGGTGCGCGCGCTCAGCCACCGTCTGTTCACTGAGATGGGTCTCGCTGGCGATCGCGCCACCTACTACGACCCGCAGAACTCCCTCCTCCCAGCCGTGCTGGATCGCCGCTTGGGCATTCCGATCACACTTGGGGTGGTTGCCATGGAAGTGGGTCGTCGCTGCGGTGTGAGCCTCGAAGGCATCGCCATGCCCGGCCACTTCCTCGTGCGTCCAGCCAGCGAACCCGACCTCTCCGTGGACGTCTACGACGCTGGGCGCGAGCTTGACCTCAGCGGATGCCGCGAGATCTTCGAGCGCGTGCAGGCAGGCATGCCATGGGACGACGCGTACCTGCGACCGTCCGCCCATTGGTCGATCGTGGCGCGCGTGCTCGCGAACCTGGCCAGTGCGTACCGGCGCACCGGCGATCGGCGGTCGCTCTGTTGGGCACTCGAGCTCGCGCTCCATCTGCCCAGCGCCACCGACCGAGAGCGTCGTGAGCTTGGCGTCTTGCTTGGCGCCTCGGGACGCTTCGACGAGGGCGCCGTCGTGCTCGACGGCTCCATGGATGAGCGAGATCATGACGCGGCGGCTCGGCTCCGGTCCCGCCTCAACTGAGCGTCGTCGGGAATCTTGACCGACGGGTCAAGTAGAGTCCGGCCCATGACTGCGACCGAGACCGCTGCCCCCGGGACCGACGAAGACACCGTTCTCGCGCTGTGTCGTCAGCTGCTCGACGAGCTCCCCCCGAAGGAGACCGACCCCGCCACGTTCCTCGGACGCCAGTTCGACCTTGGGCTCGGCTGGGTGCACTTTCCGGTGGGCCAAGGCGGTCTGGGCCTTTCGCCAGGTTCACAGCGCACGGTCAACGAGACCCTGGTTGGCGCAGGCGCGCCGATCGCCGCCTACCGCAATGTCATCGGCCACGGCATGGGTGCTCCCACCATCGTGACGCATGGCTCCGACGCCCAGAAGGCGCGCTACCTCAGGCCGCTGTTCACCGGTGAGGAGGTGTGGTGCCAGCTCTTCTCAGAACCCGGTGCTGGATCCGACGTCGCCAGCTTGGCCACCAAGGCGGTGCTCGATGGCGAGGAGTGGATCATCAACGGGCAGAAGGTGTGGACCACCCTCGCCCACCTTGCCAAGTGGGGAATGCTCGTTGCCCGCACCGACCCGGAGGCCCCCAAGCACAAGGGCATGACGTACTTCGTGGTCGACATGGAGGCACCCGGGGTCGAGGTGCGTCCGCTCTACCAGATCACCGGCGAGGCTGAGTTCAACGAGGTGTACTTCACGGACGTGCGCATTCCCGACTCCGAGCGCCTCAGCGACGTCGGCGAAGGGTGGCGGGCCACACTCACGACGCTCATGAACGAGCGGGTGGCCATCGGTGGCGGCATCCCGGCCAAGGGCTCGGGGTTCATCGGCGAGGCCGTCAAGGCGTTCCAGAGCCACGGCGCCGACGACGCTAAGCGGGACGCGCTGATGCAGCTGTGGACCCGCGCTGAGGTGCTGCGCCTCACGAACATCCGAGCGAGCCAGATGCGGGCGCTGGGCGACCCGGGCCCTGAGGGTGCGATCGGCAAGGCGCTGTCCGCCGATCTCAACAAGGACATCACCGCCTTCACCGTCGGCGTCATGGGCGCCGAGGGAATGGTGAAGCCAGAGGGCTACCCGATGAAGCGGCCGGAGCACGCCATGTCGTGGGGCAGCCCCCAGCAGGCCTTTCTGCGCACGCGCGCCAACTCGATCGAGGGCGGCACCACGGAGATCACCAAGAACATCATGGGCGAGCGCGTGCTCGGCCTTCCGGGCGACGTGCGCAACGACAAGGACGTCCCGTGGTCGCAGGTTCCTCGTAGCTGAGCGCTACTGAAGCGTGCGGAGGTGGGCTGTCTCGTTGAGGCTCGAGATCGACCGCTCTCCGGAGCTCGCCGCGAGGATTCGATTCACGCTGGTGTAGTCGGGCAAGAAGAAGAGCGGCTCGTCGATCTTGAGCACGTGACCGGCGTAGGCGTTGATCACGCCGCCGTGGCAGACAACGGCCACGCGCTGACGCGGGTGGGCGGCGACGATGCGCTCGACGGCTCCGACCACCGAGGCGTGGAAGTGCTCCGGTCGCTCCGGCATCTCGTTCCAACGCGGATCGTTGGCGGCCTTGAGCTCCTCGATCGGGATGTAGCTGAGCGCGTCGCGGTCGAACTCGGCGAGGTCGTCGTCGATGACGATCGGAAGGGCCAGGCGATCGGCGAGAGGGACGGCCGTCTCGAGCGCACGACGCATCGGGCTCACCCAGATGGCGTCCACGCGCTCCTCGGCAAGCCAGACCGCCAGCGCGGCGGCTTGCCGACGCCCGAGGTCTGACAGGGCGGGGTCAGCGGGACCGTCGGCGTCACCCTCATCGATGCGCACGGGTCGGCCGTGGCGGATGAAGAGCAGCTCCATGGCGAGAGGGTTCTAGCGTGCGCCGCTGTGGGAGACCTCTTCGTCACCGAACACAGCGGGCCCGTGGGGGCCCAGCGGGTAGTGCTCGTGCATGGATCGCTGGACCGCAGCTCGGCGTTCGCCCGCACCGCTCGCCTCCTCGCCGACCTTGAGGTCGTGCGCTATGACCGCCGGGGCTACGGGCGCTCGCTGGCCGTCGGTCCAGGCCGCACGCTGCAGGACCACGTCGCTGATCTCGCTGCCATGGTGGGATCTCGGTCATCGGTGATCGTGGGTCACAGCATGGGTGGCGTGGTGGCCCTCACCCTCGCGGGCCAGCGCCCTGATCTCGTGTCGGCGGTTGTGGCCTACGAAGCACCAATGCCTTGGGAGCCATGGTGGCCGTCGGCGACCGCTGGGGGAGCGGCCATGGCCGACGTCACCGAGGCCGAGGCGGGGGATGCCGCCGAACGGTTCATGCGGAGGATGGTTGGGGACGAGCGATGGGAAGCGCTTCCGGCTCGTACCCGGGATCAGCGTCGGGCTGAGGGCCCGGCCCTGCTGGCTGAGCTACGAGCTGTTCGGCCGCCGAACCCTGCGCCCTATGTGGCGGAGGACTTGACGGTCCCTGTCGTCGCTGCCCACGGCAGCGTGTCGTCACCACATCATCAGGCGTCCGCCCGCCACTTGGCCGAGCGCGCTCCGCTGGGTGAGCTCGCGCAGATCGAAGGGGCCGCGCATGGCGTCCACCTTTCGCACCCCGCTGAGCTGGCGCGTGTGACCCGCCGTGCCGCAGCGCTCGCACTGCGGGGCGGGCGCTAGAGGGGGCGGTTGCAGGTGGGGACGGTGACCTGCCGGCCGGCGAGGGAGCATTCGCATGTGCGGACACAAGCCTGGAGCGGGGCGCGGTTGACGTAGACGAACAGCGTCACGACCGCCAGTCCGGCAAGCAGTGTCAGACGCAAGGCGGCCTTCTGCACCAGCCGCATCACGAGGGCGGCCAGTACCAGCAGGGTTCCCCCCGAGATCTGGACGAGGTTCTCGGCAAACCAAGCGGGCGCGGCGGCGAACGACATTTTCTCGACCGTACCGCGTGCTGCCGTACCCTCGTCTGCCGATGCGCAAGCTCCGTGATCTCCTCCGCCGTCGCAGCGGGCCTGTGGCGGTGGTGCTGTCCGGCGGCGGGAACCATGGCGCCGTGCAGGTGGGCATGCTCCGCGCCCTCGTCGAGCACGAGATCGTGCCGGATCTGGTGCTCGGAGCCTCGATTGGGGCGATCAACGGCGCCGCGTTCGCCCAGGACCCGACGTCGTCCGGGATCGGCCGCCTCGAGGAGCTCTGGCGAGGGCTGGACGCCGCGGAGATCATGCCATCCGGATGGCTGCCGAATGCCGTGGCGCTGGCTCGCAAGGGGGAGGCGATCCAGACCAACGACGCCCTTCGCGGGCTCGTGGAGGGGGTGCTTCGCTACGCCACCTTCGAGGAGCTCCCGCTTCGATTCCAGTGTGTGGCCACCGATGTGGTCGGGGTGCGCGAGGCATGGTTCTCGAGTGGCCGCTTGGTGGACCCGATCCTTGCCTCCGCTGCCCTGCCGGCCGTGTTGCCATCGGTCCTGATCGACGGCGTGCGCTACCTCGATGGAGCGATTGTCAACGACGTGCCGATCAGCCGGGCTGTCGCACTTGGGGCTCATACGATCTACGTCCTGCACTGCGGCACGTTCGACCGCCCCCGCCCCGAGCCGAAGCGGCCGCTCGATGTCGCGGTGCAGGCCTACTGGGTCGCCCGCCACCACCGGTTCAAGCGGGATCTCGAGACGCTCCCCGAAGGGGTGGAAGCAATCGTGCTGCCTACGGGCATCACTCGCTCCCTACGGTTCAACGACTTCACCCACAGCGCGCAGATGATCAGTGGTTCCTACACGGCCACCGACCGCTTCCTCGACGGGGTGGTGGAGGAGCAGGGACCGTTGCCCGTCGACGATCGGCCCCCGGGCTCTGCCACCACTGATCACGGGGAGCGGGAGCCAACCCCGTAGGGTCCCGCCCATGTCCGAGGTCACGCTCACGCCGTCCGGTCCCCCTCAAACGGTGCTCGACACCGAGCCCGCGGAGGTCCTACGAGCGCTCGCGGATGCCCTCGCGACCGATGAGGAGGGTCGCCGTGCCGCCATCGCCGCAGTCGTCGCGCGCTGGCCTCGTTTCCTCGACGGCTGGGCACGCCTTGGCGACGCCGGCCGGGATGTGATGGAGGGGTACGCCGCGTACCGAGTCGGGTACCACCGCGGTCTCGACCGACTGCGCGCCAACGGCTGGCGTGGGAGCGGCTACGTCCGATGGGAGCACGAGGCAAACCGAGGGTTCTTGCGGGCTCTTGCAGGTCTCCAACGCACCGCCGCCGAGATCGGTGAGACCGATGAAGCCGAACGTTGTGCGCACTTCCTGCGTCAGCTCGACCCCTCCTGGCCACCGGCGGAGTAGGGGGCACCTTGCCGTTCTGTGGGGCCATTCTGTGTGGTGGCGCAAGCAGTCGGATGGGACGCGACAAGGCGCTGCTGCCCGTTGACGGGGTGGCCATGGCAGCGCGAGTGGCAGCGGCGCTGTGGGCCGCCGGGGCCGACGCGGTCTACGCCGTCGGCGGTGACGCTGCGGGCCTACGAGGAGTCGGCTTGATCGTGGTGGCCGACGACGAGCGCGGAGCCGGCCCGTTTCCTGCCACCCTCACAGCGTTACGTGCAGCCACCGCCCCGCTGGTGCTGGTTGTCTCGTGTGACCTTCGCCATCCTGACCCCGAGGCCATGCGCTCGACGATCGCTGCGTTGGATGCGAGTGCGGAGGATGTGGCCGGCGCTGTCCCGCTGGTCGGAGCGCATCACCAGTGGACCCACGCCGCGTGGCGGGTCCAGGCGCTTCCCCTCCTCTCGGCCGCTCGTGCCAATGGGGTGAGCTCGTTGAAGCGCGCCGCTGCGACGGTTCCGATCCGTGACGTCCACGGGATCGCTGAGGCGGCAGTGGCCGACGCCAACACCACTGCTGACCTGCCAGGGGGTCATCCTTCGGGCCTGGCGGCGCCGGGTAGCCTCCCGGCGATGGACGTCCCTGAGATCGATGTCACCGAGCTCGCCGCCAAACGAGCGGCCGGCGCACCCCTCATCGACGTGCGGGAGGACGATGAATACGCAGGGGCCCGAGTGCCCGGAGCGCACCACATTCCGCTGGGTCAGGTGGCCGACCGCCTCGCTGAGGTGGCCACCGACCGCACGGTCTACGTGATCTGCGCCCGCGGGGGCCGCAGCGCCAAGGCGGTCGAGCACTACCGAGCTCAGGGCCTCGATGCCATCAATGTCGCCGGGGGAACCCTCGGTTGGATCGACGCCGGGCTGCCCACCGAGACCGGCCCCGGGTGAGCGCTGAGACCCCCATCGACTTCGAGTGGATCGATACTGCCACCGGCTTTGTGGACCTCGTCGACACGCTGAGTGGCGTCGAGGTCTATGGCCTGGATACGGAGTTCCATCGCGAGCGCACCTACCACGCCCGCCTCGCACTCCTGCAGCTCTCGTGGCCTGGTGGCATCGCAGTGGTCGACCCTCTGGCGGTCGATGTTGCTCCACTGGCCAGGGTCCTCGCCGGTCCAGGGCTCTGCGTCATGCACGCGGCGAGTCAGGACCTCGAGATCCTCGCGCGGGTCTGTGGCACGCTGCCCGCACGCTTGTTCGACACACAGGTGGCTGCGGGATTCGTGGGCTACAGCAGCGTCGGTCTGGGCGGCCTCGTCCAGGGTGAGCTCGGGCTGAAGTTGCCGAAGGCCGACCGGCTCACCGATTGGCTGGCGCGTCCGCTCGCCGCCGACGCCATCACCTACGCGGCATCCGACGTCGCGCACCTCCACGAGCTGCACGACATCCTTGTGGCCAAGCTGACGGAGCGCGGCCGCCTCCAATGGGCCGAGGACGAGTGCGAGCTGCATCGGGTGCGCCCCACAAGCGGCCAGGTCCCAGACCGGGCGTGGTGGAGGATCAAGGAGGCCCGGTCCTTGCGAGGCCGTGCGGCCGCGGTGGCCCAGGTGCTGGCGGCTTGGCGGGAACGTCGCGCTGCCGACGTCGACCGCCCGGTGCGCTTCCTGCTGGCCGATCTGGCGCTTGTCGCCATGGCCCAGCGCCCACCGGCATCGGAGGACGACCTGCGCCGAGTTCGAGGACTCGATGAAGGCAAGCGCAAGGGAAATGCCGGTAAGGAGCTGCTCACCGTCGTGGCTGCCGGCCAGGCGCTCGACCTCGACGCAGTGCACGTGCCCCCGAGCGAGGGCGTCGACCGGTCGCGGCGTGCCGCCGCGTCGCTGGTCAGCTCATGGGCTGCCCAACGTGCACGCGACCTGGACATCGACGCCGCCATCCTGGCCACTCGCTCCGACATCGAGTCGTTGCTGATGGGCGACGGCGGTCGCCTCTCCACCGGGTGGCGCCACGACGTCGTGGGTGAGCCCATCCGCGCGCTCGCCGCCGGCGAAGCATCCCTAGCGGTTGATCCTCAGGGTCGGCTCGTCCTCGAGGCGCGCTCTGGAGTGCCCCTCACCGAATAGCTCGGGGTCGGCCCTCAGGCGCGGAGGATGACAGCGGTGTCCGCGGGGAGCGTGCCGCTGAAGGGCTGGCCCTCGTCGCGGCCATCACTGGCCACCTGCACCTCGCCCACCAGGTCGAAGTTCGCGGGCCCTGCGCTCATGTTCACGAGGACGACGCGTTGATCGGTGGCGGTGGAGCGACGCCAGCCGAGGGTGCCCTCGGGCGTATCCAGCATCTGCTGATCGCCCACTCGCAGGGCGGGGGAGCCGCTCCGGGCCGTCAACAGGCGCCGGTAGAGGTGGAGCATGGAGGACGTGTCGGCGCGCTGAGCCTCAGCCGACACGGCGGCGGCGTCGGGCGGGAAGGGGAGCCATGGATCGATGCCCCAGCCGTGATCGGGAGCGGTCGTCCACGGCACCGGAGCGCGGCAGCCATCACGCCCGCCCGGGTCGCGGACTCGGTCAGGCGGGATGACGGCATCCTCGAGTCCCAGCTCCTCGCCGGCGTAGAGAAAGGCGGTGCCGCGCTGCGTCAGCAGGGCCACCGCTGCGGATCGTGCGCGTGCCTCGCTGGCTCCGTAGCGGGTGCGATGGCGCGGCTGATCGTGGTTCGAGAGCACCCATGTGGGCCAGGCCTGACGCGGATCGAGCAGCTCCTCGATGCGGCGGACCCGCTTGCGCCAGGCGGCGGCCTCCCATGGGGCGTGCAGGGTGGCGAAGTTGAAAGCCAGGTGGAGCTCGTCGCCCTGGCCGTAGTACGGCGCGACATAGCGCGTACCCGGGAGAGCGGTCTCGCCGATCAGCACTCGGTCGCCGTCGTAGCTGTCGGCGAGCTTGCGCATCGCGCGGATGTGCTCGTGGCTGCTGGCGTGTTCGTTGGAGGCGCAGTGGGGGATCTCCGACCACGGCGGGGAGTCATCGGGGAAGTCGGGATCGCGTCCGATGCAGTGCACGACGTCGATGCGGAAGCCATCCACTCCGCGATCGAGCCAGAAGCGCATGACTCCATGCATGGCTTCCACCACCTCAGGGTTGGCCCAGTTCAGGTCCGGCTGTTCAGGCAGGAACTGGTGGAGGTACCACTGCTCGGTCGTGGTGTCCCACGTCCAGGCGCGGCCGTCGTCGACGAAGGCTCCTCGCCAGTTGTTCGGCGGTACGTCGGGCCCACCGCCGTCATGCCACACGTACCAGTCCCGCTTGGGGTCGTCCCGCCCGCTCCGTGACGACTGGAACCACGGGTGATCGATCGATGTGTGGTTCGGGACGAGGTCCACGACCACGCGCATGCCCAGCGCGTGAGCATCGGCGAGCAGGCGATCAAAATCGGCCAGATCGCCGAAGAGCGGGTCGACGTCACAGAAGTCGGCGACGTCATAGCCGTAGTCGTGCATGGGCGAGCGGTAGAAGGGGGACAGCCAGACCGCGTCGATCCCGAGCCAGGCGAGGTGATCGAGGCGCTGGCGGATGCCTTCGAGATCGCCGATGCCGTCGCCGTCTGCGTCGGCGAAGGAGCGTGGGTATACCTGGTAGACGACGCTGGACCGCCACCACGGGTTGAGGTCGGAGCCCGGCACAGGCGGGAGCCTAGGACGGCGCCCCGGGTTCGCGACACGTGGGCTTCCGCGCTAGGGTGTCGATCCCTCACCCCTGCGAGCCTCGGGAGCCGTTCCGTGAAGAAGGGACGCCATCGCCGCTTCGAAGAAGCGCGCAAGCTCAAGCAGTCGGGTCCGGAATTCCTGTTCAGCAATGATGCGGGCCGTTCCGAGCCACCCGACACGGACAAGGAAGTCGACGACGACGACGACTACGCGGCGCTAGCCCGCAAATATGGTGCACTCGACGACGACTCGACGGACGACTCCGGCGACTCCTAGGAGGTCCGGGGCACCGAGCGACTAGGTGCTGAGGGCCATGCTGACGGCGTGCTCGACATCGGCCGCGCTTCGCGCCAGCACCGCCCGCCGGGTGCCTGCCCGCGCCTCGAGGTGAGCCTGCGCCATCACAAGGTCGGCATTGAGCGGATCAGGCGCGTCGAGGAGCACGTCGTTGATCGTGATGCCATCCACCGCCCCTTCGTCGCCCTTGCGACCCGGGTGGTGGTAGGTCAGCGGGCCTGCGACGAGGCCCCCCCGGGCGGTTCGGAGCACCGGGCTCGCCCCCATGACATCCCCGAGGTGCTGGAGGGTTGCCGCGAGCAGGTCGTGCTGTACCCGAGTGCGTGGCTCGGCGAGGGCAAGCAGATGCTCTGCTGACACGGGCTCGGCGGATCGGCGGAGCAGCTCCAGGGCTGGGCGGTAGGTAGCCCTGCGACTGCCGGCTCGGGTGCGCCGCAGCGCACGGCCAGTGAGGCGCGCGACGGGCACCGCTGCCAGGGTCTGGTGCTCGAGAAGTCGGGCGGCGCTCTGACCGTTGTGTCGAGCCCGCTTCACGGCATCCTGCACAACCGGTTCGTAGGCGTGCTCGGCAGCCTGGCCGGCGGCGAACACAGCGTGGAGCGCGTTCTTCAGCACTCGGTTCTCGTCCGTGTCGTAGGCCTTCGTGGTGGTGGCGCACACAAAGAGCCCGGGGTCGCCCGCCGAGGCTGAGCGGGCTGACATCGTCTCGGACCACAGCACCGGCCCTCGCAGCTCGCCGTAGCAGCGCTCCGGCTGGTCGGTGGTGGCGATGGCCAGGGACCGCACGATGTGCGGCATCGCATCCAAGAGGCTCTCGGCTTCGTCGCTGGTGGCGAGGAGCACCCCGATCATCTGGCGCGTGACGCGGTCGGAGAGGCCAAGCAGCGCGGCTACCGCCCGCTGCGGGTCGTAGGGCCGGCTGAGCCGACGCAGCACGGTGCCCGTGCCGGAGTCGGGCTCGATGCCAAACACCTGCTCGCTCAGACTGGTAGAGCGGCGCCGAGGACCTCGCCGATCGTACGGCGGGCTTCAGCAACCTCTGGGTCATCGAGGAGCTCGGCGATCACGTGGAACAGCTCCACCGCTTGTTCGTCGTCGATCCCCTCGAACTGCGGCAGGAAGTAGGCGTAGAAGATCTCGTAGAGGAGGCGACTGCGCGACGGCTCATCCTCGAGGCGGCGAATCGCGAACTTGGCCGCATCCAGGTAGACGGCTGGTCCAAGGTCGCGGAAGCGGCGCAGAGGGAGGAGCTCGCGGACGATGTCGCCGGGGCCTTCGAGCAGCTCGTGGTACGCCTCATCGGAGGGGCAGGTGACCTCTACGAACGCGAAGCGCCTCATGAGCGCGTAGGACATCTCGAACAGCAGGTTCTTGTCGAACACGTTCATCGTGGCGAGGATCCGCCAGGACGCCGGGAGTCGGATGGCGTCGGTGTCATCGGGCGCGTCGACGCCGGGTGGCACGAGTGAGATGGGCTGGATGCGACCACCGCGCTTGAAAGGCAGTACGACAGCCTGACCCGAGAGAACGGTGAAGAGCTGCCCGAACGCGCGGTCGAAGTTGGAGCGGTTGAGCTCGTCGATGACGAGCCAGCGGCCGCTCTCGATGGCGTCGATGAAGAGGCCGGGCCGGTAGATGAGCCCGTCGGCC
>JANOQG010000186.1:0-7534 GCA_031422255.1 Actinomycetes bacterium
GGGGGTGATGTGCGGCCGCAGACCACCACCGTGGCGCCGGCCTCTACCAGCCGATCGGCGATCGCCGCGCCGATGCCCTTCGTGCCACCGGTGACAAGAGCCACCTGGCCACTGAGGTCGAGCGCGAGAGGCATCGGCGAAGGTGTACCAGACCAAGGCCGCCGGTTAGGTTTCTGACGATCCGTCAGAACTGAACCCGAGGCTGCATCGAATGCCCACCACGAGCACGCTCCACCCCGACGGCATCGCTGAAGTGGTGATGGACAACCCCCCGGTGAATGCCCTGACGGTGGCCGGATGGTTCGGCTTGGCCGACCTGCTCACAGAGCTTGGCCGCAACCCCGAGGTGCGGGTGGTGGTGCTCCGCGCCGAGGGCCGCGGGTTCAATGCCGGTGTCGACATCAAGGAGATGCAGGCCACCGACGGCTTCGAGGCGCTCATCGGTGCAAACAAGGGTTGCTACGCCGCCTTTGCCGCGGTCTACGACTGCCCGGTGCCCGTGATCGCCGCGGTCAACGGCTTCTGCCTCGGCGGCGGCATCGGTCTGGTGGGCAACGCCGACGTGATCGTCGCGTCCGACGACGCCACCTTCGGCCTGCCCGAGGTCGACCGCGGCGCGCTGGGTGCCGCCACCCACCTCAGCCGCCTCGTGCCACAGCACAAGATGCGAGCGATGGTGTACACGTCCGCCACCGCCACGGCAAAGGAGCTGCACCACTTTGGTTCGGTGCACACGGTCGTCCCCCAGGCCGAGCTCCGGGCCGCCGCCATGGAGGTGGCCGGGCTGATCGCCGCCAAGTCGCCCACCGTCATCCGTGCCGCCAAGGAGAGCCTGAACGGCATCGACCTCTGGGACGTGAAGCGGTCGTACCGCTTCGAACAGGGCTTCACCTTCGAGCTGAACCTCTCGGGCGTGGCCGACGAGCACCGCGATGCATTCGTGGCCAAGCGCGACACGGATGTCGAGCGGTGACCGTCGCCCGCGACAAGCGCTGCACCGAAGACGAAGCCGTCGCCACGCTCGCCTCCGGTATGACGATCGGCTTCGGCGGATGGGGTTCGCGTCGCAAGCCGATGTCAGTCGTGCGCGCGATCCTGCGCTCCGACCTCACTGATCTCACGGTCGTGAGCTGGGGCGGCCCCGACGTCGGCCTCCTCTGCGCAACAGGCAAGGTGAAGCGGCTCATCTACGCCTTCGTCTCGCTTGACTCGATTCCGCTCGAACCGCACTTCCGTGCAGCCCGACAGAGCGGCGCCATCGAGGACGAGCCCTACGACGAGGGAATGTTCTTGCTCGGTCTGCAGGCTGCGGCATGGCGGGTGCCGTTCCTGCCCACCCGCGTCGGACTCGGCTCGGACATCCTGCGTGACAACGACCGTGTGCGCATGATCACCTCCCCGTTCGAGGACGCGGAACAGCTCGTCGCCGTCCCCGCCCTCACCATGGACGCGGCCTTCGTGCACATGAACCGCTCCGACGCTCGAGGCAACGGCCAGTACCTCGGCCCCGACCCCTACATGGACGACCTCTTCCTCGGGGCGGCCACCAAGCGCTTCCTATCCGCCGAGAAGATCGTGCCGACGGAGGACTTGGCCAAAGAGGGACCTCCGCAGTCGCTGCTGATCAGCCGACTGCTGGTGGACGGCGTGATCGAGGCACCGAACGGCGCGCACTTCACCTCGTGCGATCCCGACTATCCGCGCGACGAAGCCTTCCAGAAGCAGTACGCGGCCTCCGCCAAGTCGCCGGATGCCTGGACCGACTTCCGGTCGACATGGCTCGACCTCAGCGAGGCTGATTACCAGGCTCGCTTGCGCACCGATGGGAGTGGAGCGTGACCGACCAGATCAGCGCACTGGTGGACCGCGCCGATGTGTGCGTCGTCGCGATGGCCGAGTGCTTCCGTGGCGACGGCGAGCTGCTCGCCAACCCGATCGGCACCATCCCGATGATCGGTGGGCGCCTCGCTCGTGCCACCTTCGAACCCGACCTCGCCATGACCGATGGCGAAGCCCGGCTCATCGCCAACGACGAAGCGTTCGCGTGGCCAAACGGCAAGGTCGTCGAGGCGTTCAACCCGTACCGGCAGATGTTCGGGTGGGTGTGGAACGGGCGGCGCCACGTGGTGATGGGCGGGACCCAGATCGACCAGTACGGCAACCAGAACTTCGCCGCCATCGGCGAGTACAGGCAGCCCAAGGTGCAGCTGCTCGGCTATCGAGGAGCGCCTGGCAACACCATCAACGACACGACTTCGTACTGGGTGCCCAACCACTCGCCGAACGTGCTCTGCAGCAAGGTCGACACCGTGTGCGGCGTTGGATACGACCGCGCCGCGTTGCTCGGTGAGCGCGAACGCCGCTTTCACGAGATCCGCTACGTGGTCACGAACCTTGCCGTGCTCGACTTCGCCACGCCCGACCATCGCATGCGATTGCGGTCTGTGCACCCTGGTGTGACCGTGGACGAGGTGCTGGCCGCCACCGGGTTCGACTTGGTCGTGCCCGGCGAGGTCCCGGAGTCCCGTCTGCCAACAGTCGACGAGCTCGAGCTCATCGCAACGGTGATCGACCCCACCGGCGAACGCCTCAAGGAAGTACCGAACCCGTAAGTCACGCTGAGCCGCACCCAAACTGCGCCGGCAAGCGATGGCACCCTCGAACAGCCTGAAAGGACCCCATACCGATGCGATCCCTAGCCCGCCTCACCACGGTTCTCGCGGTAACCCTCGGAATGACCGCGGCTGCGGTCACCGCAGGAGCGATCACCGGTGGCACCGACGACAATCCCACCAGCCCGAGGCATGGGAACGTTGGCCTGCTGTTCTTCTACGAGGCGGACGGTCGTTTCCGCTGCTCGGCCACGCTGATCAGCCCCACAGTGCTCCTCACCGCGGCGCACTGCACGGCGGACGACGTCGGCAAGGTGGCAGTCAGCTTCGACACGCAGGTTGCGGCGAACGCCACCGCCGGGCGGTCGATCCTGCCCCGGGCCCAAGACGATCTGGGCCGCGGCATCGAAGGTTCCGGGTACGACAACGGCCTGTGGATCGTCGAGTACGACTCCAGCGGCAACCCGCTCCCCGACCTCACGACCGCGGACCCCACCGATGTTCTGCACCACCTGTATCCCAACGACGGCGCTCCCGATGGGACGGCGGATGGCAGCCCGGTGTGGATCACCGGCACCGCGCTCGCTCACCCCGACTACAGCGACTTCACGGACGTCAAGAACTGGAACGACACCGGCGTGGTGATCCTCGACCGCCCTGTCACCGGCGTGCCGATCGCTCCCCTGGCCCCGATCGGGTACCTCGACTCCTACCGACAGGCCAGCTTGATCAAGCAGCTGATCCAAACCGTCGGATACGGCACCGAGGTGCGCCAGGCCACCTCCGGTCCCCAAAATCCCACTCCGCAGAGCTACCCGATCCGCCGGCAGTACACCGACGAGAAGCCGCAAAAGCTCACTCCGCAGATTCTGCAGCTCCAAGGCAACGAGAACGACCCCTTTGGCGGGGGCGGCACCTGCTTCGGGGACTCCGGCGGTCCGGCGTTCCTGAACGGCTACCTCGTGGCCGACACCAGCTACGGGTACACGAACAACTGCCGGTATCTCGGGGGCTACCAGCGGATCGACATCCCAGTTGTGCGCACCTGGCTCAACTGCATCCTCGCGGCACCGAATGCGCTCGCCGCCGAGGAGGCCTGCTAGCGGCCTGTCTCCTGACTGGCGGCGTCATGCGTCGGTTCGCCGTTCCCGGAGGCCGTCAGTAATCTGACGGAGTGTCAGGTCCGCTCCATCCCGCGTTGCAGACCCGGTTCTGCACTCTCGTGGGCTGTCGGCTGCCAGTTGTGCAGACCGGCATGGGCTGGGTGTCCGGCGCCAATCTGACCGCGGCTACGAGCGCGGCTGGCGGCTTCGGGATCCTGGCCGCGGTGACCATGACGCCGGAGCAGATGCGGGACGCGGTGCGATCAGTGAGAGAGCGCACCGATGCCCCATTCGGCGTGAACTTCCGGGCCGATCAACCCGACCTCGCCGAACGAGTGGCCTTTGTCGTTGGCGAGGGGGTGACCCTCGTGTCCTTCGCTGGCGCTCCCACCAAGGATGCCGTCGCGCGCTGCCACGACGCCGGAGTAGCTGTCGTCCCGACGGTGGGTGCTCGACGCCATGCCGAGAAGGTGCTCGAAATGGGCGTGGACGCAGTGATCGCTCAAGGCGGCGAAGGCGGAGGCCACACCGGCTCTGTGCCCACCTCCTTGCTGCTGCCACAGGTGGTCGACGCGGTCGGTGCCGAGATTCCCGTGCTCGCAGCGGGCGGGTTCTACGACGGCCGCGGGCTCGTCGCCGCACTGGCCTACGGCGCCGACGGCATCGCGATGGGCACGCGATTCCTGCTGACCCAGGAGAGCCACGTGCCGCCTGCGGTGAAGCACCTCTACACCGAAGCGTCGGTCTTCGACACCGTCGTCACGACTGCACTCGACGGCGCACCGCAACGGGTCATCAGAACCGACGTCGTCGATCGCATCGAACGGTCTCCCAGGTTGCTGCGCTTCCCCCGCGCCGCCTTGGCCGCGCTGCGGTTCCGAAAGGAGACTGAAACGACGCTCAGCGACATGGTCCGCGAGGGGCTCGCGATGAGGAGGAACCAAGGCCTCACGCTCAGCCAGATGGCGATGGCCGCCAACGCGCCGATGCTCATCAAGGCAACGATGGTGGACGGCAAGCCCGACGTCGGCATCCTCCCCACGGGTCAGGTGACCGGCGTGATCGACGAGCTCCCCACAGTCGCAGCCCTCCTCGACCGCATCGAGGCCGAAGCCGAGGCCGTGCTCGAGCGGCTAGAGGAGGGACGTTGACGGGTTCTGTGAACGCATACGTCCGGTATGCGGACGTATGCGTTCACAGAACGGGGGGGCCTCGATGGATCTGACGTGGTCGCCGGCGGAGGAAGCGTTTCGCGCCGACGCCCGGGCGTGGCTCGCGACGAACCTCGCGGCGTGGCGTGCCGAGCACGGGGAGGAGCCGGCATCGGGCGACACCCGAGACGGCTTTGCGCAGCACTTGGGATGGGAGCAGCGACTGTTCGCCGACCGCTGGTCGGTGGTGTCGTGGCCCGAGGGTCACGGTGGCCGCGGTGCGTCGCTGTGGGAGTGGCTGATCTTCGAGGAGGAGTACTACCGGGCTGGGGCGCCCCCGCGGGTCACGCAGAACGGCATCTTCCTGCTTGCTCCGAGCATCTTCGAGTTCGGCAGTCCGGAGCAGCAGGCCGGAATCCTGCGGCGCATGGCAGCCGCCGAAGACCTCTGGTGTCAGGGATGGTCGGAGCCGAACGCCGGCAGTGACCTGGCGAGCGTCACGAGCAAGGCACGTCGGGTAGACGGCGGCTGGGTGCTCGACGGCCAGAAGACGTGGACCACCCGCGGCGCGTTCTGCACCCACCTCTTCGGGCTGTTCCGCACCGATCCCGACAGCGCACGCCACAGAGGGCTGACCTACTTCCTCCTTCCGCTCGACACGCCTGGTGTGACGGTGCGCGGCTTTGGCCGCCTCGACGGCGACGAAGGCTTCGCAGAGGTGTTCTTCGACAATGCGTTCCTGGCCGACGACGCCGTGCCCGGCGGCGTGGTGCTCGGTCAGCCAGAGGGAGGCTGGGCAGTCGCCATGGCTACCGCGGGCTCCGAGCGCGGTCTCACCTTGCGATCCCCGGGCCGCTTCGTCGTAACGGCGGAGCGACTCGTCGCGCTCGCCACGGAGCACGGCGACCCGACCATGCGTCGACGCGCCGCTACCGCATGGATGCACGCTGACGCGTACCAGCAACAGACACTTGCCACTGTCACCAAGCTCGCATCGGGGGCCAAGCCCGGCGCGGAGGCCAGCCTCACCAAGCTCTGGTGGAGCGAGCTCGATGTTGAGCTGCACCAGCTGGCCCTTGACCTGCTCGGCCCCGATGCCGAGCTCGAAGGACCATGGAGCAAGGCCTGGCAGTTCTCGCTCTCGGGTCCGATCTATGCGGGCACCAACGAGATCCAGCGCAACATCGCCGCCGAGCGCGTCCTGGGCCTCCCCCGATGAGGTTTTCGCTGTCCGACGACCAGGTGGCGTTCCGCGATGCCGTGCGGGAGCTTCTCGCTAAGGAGGCGACGCCCGCCGTTGTGCGAGCCGCCTGGGACGCGCCCCCGGGAGAGCTCGACCGTGTGGTCTGGAACAGTCTCGACGCGATGGGTGTGCTCGGAGTGCTCGTCCCGGAAGCCGACGGCGGGCTCGGCCTCGACGAGACCTTCCTCGTGCCGATCCTCGAAGAGGCGGGTCGGGTAGCGCTCCCCCACCCGATCGTGGAGACCGCCATGGTCGCGGCGCCCCTGCTGCTCGGCGGGACTGGCGGCATGATCGCGAGCGACCTCGGCGGCCCGCTTGTGCCTTGTGCGGCGGATGCCGACCAGCTCCTGCTGCGATGGGGGCACACCCTCGTCCTGGCCGATCGCGATGTCGTGGAGCTGACGCCTGCGCCCACCGTGGACCGCGCTCGCCGCGCCGCCTACGTCACACACGACAGCCCTGGCGAGCCGCTCAGCGAGGACCCGGCCGTGATCGCCTTGGCACTCGACCGCGGGGCCCTCGGCACCGCTGCGATGCTCGTCGGCCTCGGCCAAGCCATGCTCGACCTCACTGTGGGCTACGTCACGCAGCGCCAGCAGTTCGGCGTCCCGATCGGCAGCTTCCAGGCGGTGAAGCACCACCTCGCGGATGCCGCACTTGCTCTCGAGTTCGCGCGCCCGGCGGTGGCACGAGCGGCGTGGTCGGTAGCGCGCGGGGCTCCCACCAGGGAGCGGGACGTGTCGATGGCCAAGGCCATGGCCTCGGATGCAGCCGAGCTCGTCGGCCGGAAGGCGCTGCAGTGCCACGGCGCGATCGGGTACACCGTCGAGGCCGACCTTCACCTCTATCTCAAGCGCACCTGGGCTCTCGCCCGAGCCTGGGGCGACACCGCCCACCACACCGACCGCGTCGCCGACGCTCTGGGAGACTGACCCCATGCCCGAAGCCTTCATCGTCGACGCCGTCCGGTCCCCCGTCGGTCGCCGCGGCGGCAGCCTGAGCCAGGTGCACCCAGCAGACCTTGGGGCCCACTCGCTGCGCGCGCTGATGGCTCGTTCGGGCATCGACCCGGGCGCCGTCGAAGACGTGATGTTTGGCTGCGTCGACACGGTGGGAGGTCAGGCAGGAGACATCGCCCGTACCTGCTGGCTAGCCGCCGATCTGCCCGAGCACGTGCCCGGCACCACGATCGACCGGCAGTGCGGGTCCGCTCAGCAGGCCATTCACTTCGCGGCGCAGGCGGTCATGGCGGGGGTGAACGACGTGGTCGTGGCTGGCGGCGTGCAGCAGATGTCCATGATCCCGATCAGCTCGGCCATGACGTTGGCCACAAGCCTCGGGTTCGACGATCCCTTCACTGGATCCGAGGGATGGGTGAAGCGCTACGGCGCCGGCGAGGTCAGCCAGTTCAACAGCGCTGAGATG
>JANOQG010000187.1:0-6965 GCA_031422255.1 Actinomycetes bacterium
GTACTTGGCCGCGTTGTTCAGCAGGTTGGCGATGACGCGCACGATCCGGCGCTTGTCGGCCTGCACCACGATGCCCGCCAGCTCGGCATCGAGTTCGACAGGGACATCGGCATCTGTGGAGTGGCTCACTGCCTGCATGACGAGCTCCGCGAGGTGCACCTCCTCCAGCTCGAGGCGCACGACCCCCGCATCGAAGCGGGAGATCTCGAGGAGGTCCTCCACGAGCTGTTGGAAGCGGGCGACGTCGCCCACCATGAGGTCGAGAGCAGAGCGTGCCCGATCTGGGAGGTCGTCTCGCTGGTTGTCCATGACTTCGATCGAGGCGGCGAGGGTCATGAGCGGTGACCGGAGCTCGTGGCTGACATCGGACGCAAAGCGGGCGTCCCGTTCGATGCGATCCTGGAGCGCCTGCGCCATGTCGTTGAACGACGCAGCAATCGGTCGCAGGTCGGGGTCCTCGCTGGCATCGAGCCGCGTGTCGAGGCGACCAGCGGCAAGGGCTGTGGCCGCGGTGGACACCCCGGAGAGCGGGCGGAGTGCTCGCCGCGCCGTCCACCAGCCCAGCGCGGCGCCCAAGAGGGTGGTGACCATCGAAGAAGCCACCAGCGACAGGCTCAGGGCGTCGAGGGTGGATTCGATGTCGGCGAGAGGGATGATCTCGAAGTAGGCGGCTTTGGCGGATGGGATCGGTACGCCGACCGCCAGCTGCATTTCGCCTCGAATCGTGAAGCGCATACGAGCCGGTTGGCCATTCAGCACAGCCTCGCGGAGCGCACTGGGGAGGGCGTCCCTGCCGAACTCGGTGGTCAGGGGGGTGTATTCGCCGTCGAAGTAGACGCTTGGATGGGCACCCAGTGGGGTGGCGAGACTGCTCACGAGGCGAAGGACATCTGTGTTCGGGGAAAGCTGCTGCTGCACGAAGCCGGCGTTGCGGTAGACGACGACGGTGGCCGAGTCCTCGCGCTGCCGGAGGAGGTTCTCGCGGGTGAGCGCCAACGTGGTGGTGGACAGGAGAGCCGACAGGAGGAGCGCGCCGATGGCGAAGGCCAGCGTGATGCGAGCCCGCAGGCCGAAGCGCTGGGTGAGTCGAAATCGGCGCACGACGGGTGCGTCAGACCTGGAGCTTGTAGCCGAGCCCACGCACTGTGACGACGTGTCGGGGGTTGGCAGGATCCGCCTCGACCTTGGTGCGGAGGCGGCGCACATGCACGTCCACCAGGCGGCCGTCGCCGAAGTAGCCGTAGCCCCAGATTCGCTCGAGCAACACTTCGCGGCTGAACACGCGACCAGGGCTTTGGGCGAGCTCCACGAGCACCCGGAACTCTGTCTTGGTCAGGTGGACGTCGCGTCCGCTGCGACGCACCACCCCCTCCTCGGGCACGATCTCAAGGTCGCCGAAGCGGAGGTGCGGGGAGCTGACCTCGGATGTCCGCGCCCGGCGGAGGAGGGCCCGGATGCGCGCCGACAGCTCCTTGGGGGCGAAGGGCTTTGTGAGGTAGTCGTCCGCGCCCGCTTCGAGGCCGGCGACAACATCGTGGGTGTCTGAGCGGGCCGTGACCATGACAATCGGGACATCGGAGATGTGTCGGATAGACCGGCAGACCTCGAAGCCGTCGATGCCCGGGAGCATGATGTCGATCAGCACGACATCCGTGGGCTCCCGCTGAAAGGACGCAAGCGCGTCCTCCCCAGTGGCCGCTTCCGCTACGACCCAACCCTCGTCCTCGAGGGCAAGCTTCACTGCGGTACGGATTCGCTCGTCGTCTTCGACCGCCAAGATGCGCGTGGACACGACGGCAACCCTACTGACCGGGCCGTGCGACGCGGGCGGCGGTCAGCTGTAGGCGGCGAGGAGGGCGGCGCGCCCAGGTCCTCGGCCAGTGCGGTAGTGCAGGCCCTCGGGCAGATCGCCGCAGATCTCCCGGCAGCGCACCAGGGAGATGGCGCCATCCTGGGTCCACGCCTGCAGGCCGCGCAGGTCGATGTCGACCCGCTCTGGGGAGGTCTCGACGGCAGCACTCGCCGCCGCCACGAGTGCCTCTCCGCCGATGGCATCAAGCAGATCGGAGAGCTCAAGGACCACGGCAGCGCCGGCGCTGCGGACGGTCACGGGCGCTCGTCGAGCGGCGACGGGCGTCATGGGTGCAGGTTGCCCGTCCCGATCGGCGTTCCGGTTCCGTTCCCGTTGCAATCGGGTTACAGCATCGCGCCTGCCAACTCTCTGAGCGATGGATGGCATCGCCTGGGGCGTCAGGCTGTTGCGGCCCCAGCGGTTGCCAGCAGCGCCAACAGGGCGTCGGCCACCCCAGGGGAAGCCGCGAGCACGGCCCCCGCTGCGGGAGCACCGCCGACGAGGTCGCTGACAACCGCACCCGCCTCGGTGGCGATCAGGCCGCCCGCGGCAAGGTCCCAAGGCGCCAACCCGCGTTCGTAGTAGGCGTCGAGTCGCCCGCAGGCCACCGAGCACAAGTCGAGCGCGGCCGCCCCCTGCCGGCGAATGTCCCGGACTCGCGGCAGCACCGTCACCAGCACCTCGGCCTGGCGGCGACGGCGCTCGGGGTCGTAGGAGAAGCCCGTGCCAACCAGTGCCAAGCCGATCTGGGTGGTCACCGACGGGCGGATCGCCTGACCGTTTCGTGTCGCCCCTCCGCCGCGAATCGCGCTGAACAGCTCGTCACGCACCACGTCGTAGACCACACCCACCATCGAGGTTCCGGCGATCTCGGCGGCGATGGACACGTTGAACCCGGGAAAGCCGTACACGTAGTTGGTGGTGCCATCCAAGGGGTCGACGACCCAACGGACTCCGCTCGTCCCGGGCTCGTCAGCGCCTTCCTCGCCCAGGATGCCATCGAGCGGACGAGCGCTGAGGAGCCGGTCGCTGATGAGTGCCTCGGACGCGCGGTCCATCTCCGTGACCATGTCTGTGCCCGTGCTCTTGGTGTCCACGCTGGCCCGGACACGGCTCATTCCCTCGCGCAGCAGCTCGCCAGATTCCCGGGCGACGCGCTCAGCGAGGGTGCGGAGGGTTGCGAGGTCCGGCTCGGTGGTCATGCGGTGACGATAGGTTCCGTGCGTGCCCGACCCCTATGGCCGTGTCGACCTACGTAGCGACACGGTCACGCGCCCCACGCCCGAGATGCGACGCGCCATGGCCAATGCCGAGGTCGGCGACGACGGGTTCGGCGACGATCCGACGGTCCGTCGACTCGAAGCGGAGTTTGCCGAGCGGCTGGGCAAGGAGCGAGCGCTGTTCGTCCCATCGGGCACGATGGCCAACCAGATCGCGTTGCGGGTGCTCGGCGCGGCCGGCACCGTGGTGCTGGCGGGCAGGCGTCAGCACCTGGTAGCTCGGGAGGGGGCGGCTGCTGGCACCAACGCGTCGGCACAGGTCGTCACGTTCGAGGATGCCGACGGCACCTTGGATCCTTCGGAGCTCCAACGATGGGTCGATGATGCTCGTGTGGGGTGGTCCGCCCCGTCGGCGATCTTCGTAGAGGACTCACATGGCGAGGCGGGCGGGCGGGTCTGGCCGGTCGATCGCTTGGCGGCAGTCGCAGCAATCGGGCTCCCGGTGCATCTCGATGGCGCGCGACTCTGGAACGCGGCGGTCGCCTCGGGCACCACAGTTGCGGAGCGTGCCGCCCACGCCACCACGGTGACGTGCTGCATCTCAAAGGGATTGGGCGCGCCGATCGGCTCGCTGCTCGCCGGGCCCGCCGAGCTGATCACGCTCGCACGAGGCGAGCGCAAGCGTCTCGGAGGCGGCCTTCGGCAGGTCGGAATCGTGGCGGCGGCCGGGCTGGTGGCCCTCGACCGGGTGGATCGCCTCGTGGACGACCACCGCCGGGCTCGGCGCCTGGCACAAGCGGCAGCCGAACGTTGGCCTGGCTCGGTCGACGTCGCCCTCGTGCAGACGAACATCGTCCGCATCCACGTACCGGACCCGGCGGCCCTCGTCGCCCACCTCCTGTCGGCTGGCGTACTCGGCGCCGCGGGAAGCGCTACGACCGTGAGGCTCGTCACCCACGCCGACGTCGATGACGCCGACATCGATCGGGCGGCGTCGGCCCTCGGGGAGGCGCCGTGATCGAGCGTTCCACTCCAGCGCGCGCCTTGGCGGTCTTTGCCCACCCTGATGATCCGGAGGTCAGTTGTGGCGGCACGCTCGCGCGCTGGGCCGAGCTCGGCGCTGAGGTTCACCTGGTCATCGCCAACCGCGGCGACAAGGGGAGCTTCGACCCGAACACGGATCCTGACGCGCTGGCCGCCCACCGCGCGGACGAGGTCGCTCGGGCGGCGGCCGTACTCGGCCTCGCTGGGGTCGAGCACCTCGGCTACCCCGATGGGGAGATCGAGAACGATGCCGCTCTGCGCGCGCGGCTGATCGAGGTGGTCCGCCGACTTCGCCCTGACGCCCTCATCGCTCCAGACCCGACCGCGGTCTTCTTCGGCGACAGCTATGTCAACCATCGAGACCACCGCCAGCTGGGTTGGGCGGTGCTTGACTCGCTGGTGCCGGCGGCGAGTCCGCTCTACGTGCCCGAGGCCGGCCCTGCGCACCAGGTTGACTTGGTGCTGCTGTCGGGCACGCTCGAGGCCAACGCCTGGGTGGACATCGACGCCGTGCTGAGCACCAAGGTGGCCGCGGTCGTGTGCCATGAGAGCCGGCTGGGGGGCGACCCTGAGCTCGTCGGTGAGCTCCTCGAGCACCGCGCTGCGGAAGAAGGTCGCCGCGCTGGAGTCCCACACGCGGAGGCCTTTCGCCGCCTCCGCTTCACCACCTGAGCGTCAGGCTTCGGGCGGTTGGCGCTGCTTCCACTCGCCCATGGCGCGCAGGGCAAGGATGGCCACGACGCCGACTCCCGCTGCGCCGATGACGGCCCCGAGGAGGCCGACCCCGCCAGACAGCGTTCCGCACTCGCCGGTGCAGCTGAGGTCGGTGAACCCGTAGCCGATGAGGCCACCGCAGATTCCGCCCGTAAGGATCGCTAGGAAGGCCAGCACGCGGGCGCCGGTCGGGGGAAGTGAGGTCGGCGTGTAGTCCGGGGTCTCCGATGGGATGGTCATGGCCGGGCCAGCGTAGGGATCTCAGCGGGCTTGCAGCGACCCGACCCTGCCTGCGTAGCGTGCAGCCCCGTGACCGACGGAGCATGGGCGGGGTATCGGAGCTTCGACCGGTCGGAGTGGGCAGCGTTGCGCGACTCCACCCCGTTGCCGCTCGAAGCGGCCGAGCTGGAGACGCTACGCGGCCTCAACGAGCGTCTTGATCTGCGCGAGGTCACCGACGTCTACTTGCCGCTGTCGCGGCTGCTCAACCTCCGGGTTTCCGCTACCCAGGTGCTGCAACAGACCACCGATACCTTCCTGGGACGCCCGCACCAGCGCACGCCGTTCATCATCGGCCTTGGCGGCAGCGTGGCCGTGGGAAAGAGCACGACCGCTCGAGTGCTCCAGGCCCTCCTCGCCCGGTGGCCCGATCACCCGAACGTGGAGCTCGTCACCACCGATGGCTTCCTTCGCCCCAATGCCGTGCTCGACGAGCGCGGGATCATGGACCGCAAGGGGTTCCCGGAGAGCTACGACGTTCGCCGGCTCGTGCAGTTCCTCGAAGCTGTGAAGCGCGGGGAGCGGGAGGTGCGGGCGCCCGTGTACTCCCACGTGGTCTACGACATCGTCGACGGCGAAGAGCAGGTGCTGCATGACCCGGACATCGTCATCCTCGAGGGGCTGAACGTGCTCCAAACTGGTGTCTCCGCGGAAGCCGACGCCCGCTTCGTATCCGATTGGTTCGACTTCTCCATCTACGTCGATGCGGACGAAGCCGACATCGAGCAGTGGTACGTGGAGCGGTTCTTCGCGCTGCGAGAGACGGCGTTCAGCGACGACACGTCCTTCTTCCGGCACTTCGCCGCCCTTTCGGACGATGAGCTGCAAGCGACCGCCCACAGCATCTGGGCGTCCATCAACCGGCCGAACTTGCGCGAGAACATTCTCCCCAGCCGCATGCGCGCCGATCTGGTGCTGGAGAAGGCCGTCGACCACGGCGTACGCGGCGTACGGCTCCGTCTCAGGTAGCGCAGCCGGTCCTGTCTCGCTGCCGCGCGAGGATGGGGTAATGCGAGAGTGGACGGTGGGCGCAGGGCTCATGCTGAACGAGTTCGGCCTCCTGCTCGTTCGCAACCGACGCCGCAACGGCCGCGAGGACTGGACGCCTCCTGGTGGGGTGATCGAGGACGGCGAGCCGATGCTCGTCGGGCTCACCCGCGAGGTCCGGGAGGAGACTGGGCTCACCGTCACGGCGTGGGGCGGCCCCGTGTACGAGGTTCGGTGCCTGGCCCCCGACATGGGCTGGAACCTGCGGGTTGAGGTGCACCTCGCCCTCGCCTACGAGGGAGAGCTGCACGTCGACGACCCTGATGGCATCGTCGTCGACGCTCGGTTCGTGGCCGACGACGACCTTCGCGGGATCCTCGAGGGCAACCACCCGTGGGTGCTCGACCCGTTGGCCGACTGGCTCGCCGAACGCTGGCACCACGACGACACCCGCCCCTACAGATTCGACGTGGCTGGTGCCGCCCCGGACAACGTGGTGGTCACCCGCACCGAGGCCTGACCCGTCGTCACGCCTTCCCTTGTGGACGTCCTCGAGCGTCGTCCGGTGCTGTAGCGTGCGGCGACCAGTTCAGGCGCTCCAAGCCGAACTCAGCAGCTGCGGGGTCTCCCTGGCATACGACGCCTTCATCTCGTACAGCCACGGTGCCGACTTGGAGCTCTCACCGGTCGTTCGCAACGGGCTTCAGAAGTTGGCCAAGCCGTGGAACCGCCGCCGGGCCCTGAGGATCTTCCTCGACCAGTCGTCGCTAGAGGTGGCTCCGGAGCTCGGCCGCGCCCTGGACAAGCGCATCGCGGACACCGAGTGGCTGGTGCTGTTCATGTCAGAGGTGTCGGCCGAGTCCGAGTGG
>JANOQG010000188.1:0-21067 GCA_031422255.1 Actinomycetes bacterium
CTCGGCCATCGTGCCAGGATTGGAGGATGGTTCGGCCCTGGTCCCGCAAGCGACCGGGCGCGACCGCGACTGATTCCCCTACGGATGCGCCCGGGGACGAGAACGCGTGGTGGTCGCCAAGCGACGTCGCTGGGGGCGCGAGGCCCAAGACCCGCCGGACCCGCGACGAGCAAGACGCCGCAGACAAGCGCGACATCCTCGCTGAACACCTCGGAGCTGACTGGCGCACGAGCTTTGGCTACACCCCACACGACGAAGCCAGCCTCGACGACGAGGCACCGATCGACGCGGGCGACCCCTACACAGTGCTCGGCCTCCAGCCCACGGCCTCCTGGGCCGAGATCGTGACCGCCCACCGAGACATGGCACGGCTGCACCACCCCGACCGGCTCGTTGGGCGATCCGAGGATGAGCGGGCCGCTGGCGAGGACCGCATCCGCGTGATCAACGCTGCCTACCAGGAGCTGCAGGTCCGCCGAGAGAAGTAGCGCTAGGGCTGGACGAAGAGCACTTGATCGGCACCAAGATTGCTCTCCAGGGCCTGCACCAGCCGACGGATGGAGGGGTCCTCCTGGTCCCACACCACCACCGCTGCATCGACCTGCACAGCGAGCCAATCGTCCCGCTTGCCTAGGGCCATTCCCGCTCCTTGCTTGGACGTAGGCGCCTTGCGATCGAGCGTGATCGACTTCTTCGCCTGCGCCACGAGCCCGGCGAAGCGGCGACGCGACTCGGGTGGCCAGGGCGCGTCGGGCGCCGGGTAGGGCAGTACCGCGACCAAGGGCAAGCCGTGCTCGAGCGCTGCCTCCGCTCCGAGCTGCTCGGCGCCGAGCCGGAGCCCGCTCACGACGGTGAAGGGTCCATCCACCTCTCGTAGCGCCTTCAGCATCTCGCCGAGGCGAGTGCGCACAGAATCTGCGATCGGGTTGTCGCCGTACCCGCCGAGCTCGCCGGGGCGATGACCCGCGACCAACACGAGCCGGCCGGCGGGCAGGCGCTTGTCCCTCGTCCACTGCCCCGGGGCAAGTTCGTCGGGCCCGCCAAGGTCCTCTGGCTCGCCCTCGCCCGTGCGACCCGCCTGCGTCTGCGCTGCCTCGACCGCCAGTCGATCGACGAGATCGTTCATTGGGTCGCCGGCGTGGCCCTTCACCCATTCGAAGTCAACGTCGCCGCGCTCGAGATAGGTCTCGATGAACGGCTCCCAGAGATCCTGGTTGGCGACCGACTCGCGCTTGGAGTTCTTCCAGCCCCGCTTGTGCCACCCCTCGTACCACTTGTCGCGAAAGCAGTGGACGACGTATGTGCTGTCGCTCACGACAGTCAACGGACCTTCGACCGTGAGCAGTGCTTGGTACGCGGCGGTGATCTCCATGCGCTGGTTGGTGGAATGCGCCTCAGCCCCCGAGGCAAACCGCCCCCCCGCAATCGCCCAAGCCCAGCCCCCTGGTCCCGGGTTCCCAGAGCACGCACCGTCGGTGTAGGCGCGCGTTGGCTTGCCAGCAGGTGAAGTCACGCAGGGATGGTGACGCATCTGGGGGCGGGAGGCGAGACAATGGCAGCATGATCATCGACGGCTTCGTCCACCAGCTCCCCGACACGGACCCGGGCGAGACGCAGGAGTGGCTCGACTCGCTCGACGCCGTTGTCGACATTGGGGGCAAGACGCGCGCCCGCTTCCTCGTCACCAAGCTGCTCGAACGCGCCCGCGAGCTCCAGGTGGGCACACCTGCCAGCGTTTCAACGCCCTACCTCAACTCGATTCCCGCCGACCAGGAGCCCTTCTTCCCGGGCGACGAACACATCGAACGCCGCATCCGCGCCTTCATCCGCTGGAACGCGGCTGTCATGGTCGTCAAGGCCAACAAGCAGGCAGATGGCATCGGCGGCCACCTCGCGACGTTCGCGTCCTCCGCAGCGCTCTACGAAGTCGGGTTCAACCACTTCTTCCGAGGCAAGGACGACGGCCTCGCCGGCGACCACCTCTACATCCAGGGCCACGCGGCGCCGGGCATCTACGCCCGCGCGTTCATGGAGGGTCGACTCACCGCCGACCAGCTCGACCACTTCCGGCGCGAGGTTGGCGGCGGCGGTCTGTCGTCTTACCCACACCCACGGCTCATGCCTGACTTCTGGGAGTTCCCAACGGTCTCAATGGGGCTGGGTGGGCTGTGCTCGATCTACCACGCCCGCTTCAACAAGTACCTCCACAACCGGAAGCTCGAGGACACCTCCGGGTCGAAGGTCTGGGCCTTCATCGGCGACGGTGAGTGCGACGAACCCGAGACGCTGGGCTCGATATCGCTGGCCGCCAGGGAAGGGCTCGACAACCTGATCTGGGTCGTCAACTGCAACCTCCAGCGCCTCGATGGCCCGGTGCGCGGCAACGGCAAGATCATCCAGGAGCTCGAGGCAGTGTTTCGAGGCGCAGGCTGGAACGTCATCAAGGTCGTGTGGGGCAGCAAGTGGGACGAGCTCCTCATGCGCGACGTCGACGGCGTGCTCCTCAACAAGATGAACGCCACAGTCGATGGCGAGTTCCAGCGCTATGCCGTGGAGTCCGGCGCCTATGCACGCGAGCACTTCTTCGGCCCCGACCCGCGGCTGCGCAAGCTCGTGGAGCACTTGAGCGACGAGGAGATCCGCAACCTGCCCCGCGGCGGGCACGACTACAAGAAGCTCTACGCCGCCTACAAGGCGGCCACGGAACAGGAGGGCGCTCCCACCGTGATCCTCGCGAAGACCATCAAGGGCTGGACGCTCGGAGCGGACGTGGAAGGCCGCAACGCGACCCACGGGATCAAGAAGATGACCACCGATCAGCTCCGCACCTTGCGGGAGCGGCTGCATCTGGAAGATGAGGTGCCCGAAGCCGCACTGGACGACGACAAGGAGCCGCCCTACATCGAGCTATCGGCCGACTCCGAGATCGGTCGCTACATGCTCGATCGCCGCACGGCACTCGATGGGTCCCTGCCACGACGCGTCGTTCGCACGAAGCGGCCCATCGACCTGCCCGCCGAAGCGGCATTCGACGAGCTCTTGGCCGGCAGCGGCAAGCAGGCCGCCTCTACCACCACCTCGTTCACCCGCTTGCTGCGCAACCTGTGCCGCGACCCACGATTCGGCCCCCGGGTGGTGCCGATCATCCCCGACGAAGCCCGCACATTCGGCATGGACTCGCTGTTCAAGGAGTTCGGCATCTACGCCTCCCAGGGTCAGCAGTACGAGCCCGTCGACCACGCGCTCCTGCTCTCGTACAAGGAGAGCCAGTCTGGGCAGATCCTCGAGGAGGGCATCACAGAGGCCGGCGGCCTGGCGTCCTTCATCGCGGCGGGCACGAGCTACGCAACGCAGGGCGTGCCCATGGTGCCGTTCTTCACCTTCTATTCGATGTTCGGCTTCCAGCGGGTAGGCGACCTCATCTGGCAAGCCACCGACGCCCGCGCTCGCGGCTTCCTGCTCGGCGCGACCGCCGGGCGCACCACCCTGCTCGGCGAGGGCCTCCAGCATCAGGACGGTCACAGCCTCCTCCTTGCATCGGTGAACCCAGCCGTCGAGGCCTACGACCCGGCCTTCGCCTACGAAGTGGCCACGATCGTGCAAAGCGGCCTTCGCCGCATGTGGCTCGACGACGAAGACACGATCTACTACCTCACGCTCTACAACGAGACCCAGGTCATGCCAGCGATGCCAGACGACGTTGCCGCCGGCGTCATCGAAGGCCTCTATCGCTGGGCAGACTCAGCGGCAGGGCTCAAGCACAAGGCAACGATCGTGTTCTCCGGCTCCGCCAACCTGGCCGCCCGCGAAGCGCAGGCACAGCTCGCTGAGCACTACGACGTTGCTGCCGACTTGTTCTCCGCCACGAGCTACAAGCGCCTCCGTGAGCAGGCGCTCAGCACCGAGCGGTGGAACCGACTGCATGCTGACCAGCCTCCCCGCGTCGCGAGGGTCACCGAGATCCTCGCAGGGGAGGGCCCGGTGGTCGCCGTAACCGACTTCATGAAGGCCATCCCCGACCAGGTGGCCCGCTGGATCCCAACCGGACGGCGTTTCACGCCACTTGGTACTGACGGCTTCGGACGGAGCGACACCCGGGAGGCTCTGCGCCGCCACTTCGAGGTGGACGCTGCCCATGTTGTTGTCGCCACGCTGGCGGCGCTGGCTGCCGATGGGACCATCCACGCCGACGTCGTCACTGACGCCATCCGGCGCTACGCGCTCGACCCAGACCAGGCCGATCCGCGGCTAACGCCATAGAGCGCGATCCGCTCCGCCACCTTTGCCACCTCGAGCGTCTCGTCACCGTCGGAGGTCTCCCCGTCGCGGCGGCGTGGTTCATGTAGTTCTGGTTCGCGTACCCGGTGGTCCGTCAGGGCCACCTTCGCCCGCCTCGAGGACTGCCACGCTGAACTGCTCGAAGTCGAAGACGGGCTCGGCTCGAGGGCGTGCTGACCAACCGGGCTGAGCCCCACCAGGCCGCCGACGGAGGCGCCGGTAGGAGACGCAGCGGGCGGAGCTGCCGCTCAGTCCCTACTGATCGTCCCCCAGCTGGTCCTCGAGCAGGTCCCCCGGCTCCTCCTCCCGCAGGTCCTCCAGCAGGTCCCCCGGCTCCTCCTCCCGTGGGCCGCGCTCTTCGTCGGAACGCCCCCTGGGGTCGTTGACCTGCAGGCCCGCGTCAGTCTGGGCGAACTTGGGTGGGCCGGGCTGCACCTGTGCGCCTGGTGTCGCCGGCTCGGGTTGGACGGAGGAGGCCGGACTCGGACTGCTGGGTTCGAACGTCGTCCAACCCAGGATCGACCCGGCCGAGAGCGTGGCCGCTCCCGCAGCAGTGGTAGCCAGGGCGCCGAGCGCGCCCGTGGCCTTCGATCCAACGAACGGGAGCATGGCCAGCCAGGAGGCGGGGCCGATGGCCCACCGCAGGCGCCATGCTGAGGTGTTGAGAAGTGCCCGGATCACTAGGGGATCGAACTGGCTTCCCGAGCACTTCACCAGCTCGGCCTGAGCTCGACGAGGGCTCAAGGCATCCTTGTAGGAGCGTCGTGCCGTGATCACCTCGAAGGCATCGGCGACGGCCACGATACGAGCGCTGAGCGCGATGTCTGTCCCGACGAGGCCTCTCGGGTACCCGGTGCCGTCATAGGCCTCGTGATGCTGCTCGATCGCAAGGCCCCACTCGCCTAGCCACTCCCTGAGAGGCTGCGTCAGTCGAGCGCCCTCGGAGGGATGCGTTCTCAGCACCGCCCACTGGGCCTCTGTGGGCCGCCCGCCCTTGTTCAGGATCGAGGGGTCGACCGTGATCTTGCCCACGTCGTGCAGGAGAGCTGCCCACCTGAGCCGGTCCCTGCCCTCCGCTGGGAGCTCGAGCTGGTCAGCGATCAGGTCGGTGAAGACACGAACTCGCTCCGAGTGGCCTCGGGTCCTTCGGTCATGGGCACTGAGCGCCTTCGCCAGGATCAGGATTTGCGCAGCGGCCTGAGCCACGTCGGCGGGAGGCGCGTCGTGCCTTGCCGCTTCAGCAGCACGCTCGAGGTCCCGGGTGTTCGCTGCTCGTCTCGCTATGTCAACCCGTGACGGTGGGAGCCCCGGGAACACCAGGCTCATCTTGAGCAGCGCCGCCAGTGGAGTGAGCCGACGCATGATCCACTCGGTGATGATCAAGACAAAGGTCGCCGTGGCGGCAACCGCCAGCCACCACAGGATCCTGGTTGGACCGCTGGAGACAGCAGGAAGGCGGCGGGACACGACCGTAGCGGTGGCCACTGCGGCGACGACCGGGGCAAGGAACGCGAAGATCTCGAGCAGGGCCCCCAGCACGGGACGCCGGCTCCACTCCCCCTCGTCCGCGGCTCTGGTCTCGGCAAGGGTCTGCACCAAGAGAACATCGGATGACGAGCGCAGCGCCTTGAGGTCGTGCTGTGAACCACTACGACTGCGGTCACCGCCGGTTGTGTCTTGGAGCGCGGGGCTTCCATCCGTGGCGGATCAGTGCAGGCGGCGTCGATCGCCGGGAGCCCGCGACACCGCGGGACGACAGCGTGCGCTCTCAAGACCCGGTCGCCGACCAGCTGCTCGTCGACGACCCTTTGGCCCGCCTGATCGGGATGCTTCTCGACCAGCCCATGCACGAAAGAACAGAAGCATCCGGCCCTGGTGGACGAGCACTGTTGCAGATTGCTACACTTCGACCGTGGCAACCACATCCCCCGCCCGCATCGACGATGACCTCTACGCCTCGGCGAAGCTCGCCGGCGAGGTCCAGAGTCGGAGCGCATCCCAGCAGGTAGTCCACTGGGCGAGGATCGGCCGGGAGATCGAGGCGTCCGCCAGCATTGCTCAGAAGGACATCGCCGAAGTGCTCGCGGGGAGCCGGTCGTACGACACGTTGAGCGCCAAGGACCAGGCCATCGTGCGGGCAGAGTGGTCAGCGCGGATGGACGATCGGCGGGCGGCGCTGAACCTCGCCGAGCAGTTCGCAAGCGCCGGCCGGAGCTGGGTCGAGCTCGACGACAGCGGCGCCGTTGTCGACGGCGGACCGGCCGCTCGACCGCCGGATGCCTGACCCGGTCCTCCACCTGGTCGTAGGACCGAACGGCGCGGGCAAGCCCACCCTTCACAAGCTCGTGATCGGCCCGACAACTCATCTCGAGTTCGTGAACGCGGACGGGATCGCCGCGCAGAACTGGCCCGACGATCCCGCCCGCCGGTCCTACGACGCCGCCGTCCTCGCTGCGACGCGGCGGTCAGCGCTGATCGAGGCCAGAGTCTCCTTCGTCAGTGAGACGGTGTTCTCCCACCGCTCAAAGCTCGAGCTGGTAACGATCGCTGCCGAGGCGGGCTACCTGGTGTCGATCCACGTCGGGCTCGTGCCGGAAGCTCTTGCCGTGGCCCGGGTGGCAAACCGGGTCGAGGGTGGAGGGCACACCGTCCCAGAGGCCAAGATCCGCGAGCGATACGAGCGACTGTGGCCGCTCGTTGCCGAGGCCATCAGGGTGGCCGACACCGCGCATGTGTACGACAACAGCCGAGCCGCGAAGCCGTTCCGGATCATCGCCCGCTTCGAACGCGGATACGCCGTGGGCGAGGCAGCGTGGCCAGCCTGGACGCCCGAAGCCCTGCGGCACGCCGGACGTTGAGCGATGTCGCCTCGCCATAGTCTCGTGCGATGAAGAAGCCCAAGATGCCCGTCACCGGCGACCCGGTCGCCGACCAGCTGCTCGTCGACGATCCTCTCGCACGACTGATTGGGATGCTTCTCGACCAGCAGGTCCCGATGGAGTGGGCGTTCGCTTCGCCGCTGAAGCTCAAAGAGCGCCTCGGTGGGACGCTCGACGCAGGCACGATCGCGGCGATGCCGCTCGGCGATCTCGAGGCGCTTTTCAAGGGCCCGCCCGCGCTCCACCGGTACCCCAACTCGATGGCCCAACGGACTCAGCAGCTCTGCCGACACCTCGTGGACGAGTACGACGGCCATGCCGAAGCGGTGTGGAAGGGCGTCAAGACCGGCGAGGATCTGTTCGCCCGCCTGCGCGCCCTTCCCGGCTACGGCGGTGAGAAGGCCAAGATCTTCCAGGCGCTGCTTGCGAAGCGATTCGGCATCGCTCCTCCCGGGTGGGAGGAGCCCGCCAAGCCGTTCTCAGACTCCACGCACCGCTCCATCGCCGACGTCGACTCCCCCGAGGCGCTCCTCGAAGTTCGCGCCTTCAAGCAGATGATGAAGGCAAAGGGCAAGGGCAAGGACGGCACCTGACCCGCACTGGCCTTCGCGCGCGTGACACGCTTGGCGATGGCGCTCACGTCGATGCCTCGGATCGCGAGGCTGGATCTGGCGGTGGTGAGCCTCCCGGATTGGCATCCGGAAGCCGCTAGCTCACCGTCGGCGGTGGTGTACGGCTACGTGATCGATCATCCCGATGGCGCGATCGTCGTCGACACAGGCGTTGGCTTCGGGAACGATTTCATCGACGAGGTCTACGCGCCTCAGCGGATTCGACTCGACGAGGCGCTGATCGGCGTCGGCGTTGACCCCACCTCGGTGGTGGCAGTCGTCAACAGCCATCTGCACTTTGATCATTGTGGACAGAATCCGATGCTCCACGACTCCACGGTGCCCTTCTTCGTCCAGCAGTCCGAGGTGGACCAAGTGGAACGCGATCCGTTCTACACCGACGCCGGATGGGCGCTCCCGCCGCTCTCGCAGCGGCGGCTGCTCGATGGAGACCTCACGATCGCCGAGGGTGTGAGGATCCTGTCGACGCCGGGCCACACCGCTGGGCATCAGTCCGTCGTGGTCGAATCGGCGGATGCGCGGCGGGTCATTGCTGGGCAGGCTGTGTGGCACTGGCGCGAGCTCGTCGCCGAGGACGCCACCGCAAGCAATGTGGACGTTCCCGAGCTGCGAGCCGCCGCCATCGACTCCATCCGACGCATCAAGGCCCTTCGCCCCGACGTCGTTCACTTCAGTCACTGCTCGGACTATCGGACGCAGACGGAACCACAGTCGGGCTCATGAGCTCATCGCTGGTGCGCGGGTCTCAGGCCTGCCCTGAGAAGAGGGCGACGCAGCCGATGACATCGAGCGTCGGATTCTTGAGGTGCTCCGCAAGGGCTCGCTCCAAGCCCTCACGATCGTCGTGCTGGTTGGAGAAGACGCCGTGGGCGTTGTTTCTCGTCATCACCGTTCGGGCGAGCCAGTTCCGGTCGACGCCATCATGAAGGAGGGTGGTTCCGAAGATCACGGCGCCGGGTTCGACCACGGCCTTGAGATGATCGAACACGACCGCCTTCTCCGCGATCGCGCCGGGCAGGCAGTGCAGCAGATACGACATCCCCACCGAGTCGAACTTCGGCGCGTCGATGACGATCGGCTCGAGCACGTTGGCTTCGTACACCTCGGGGCTGTACCGCTCGATGCGAAGGCGGGCCGTGTCCAAGCAGACAGCGTTGAGGTCGAGCAATCCGATGCGAGGCGTGGCCGACGGGAAGCGGCAGTGGTCGAGCAAATAGCCCGTGCCGACGCCCACGTCGAGGTGATTCGCACTTGCGTGCTTGTCATAGAGGGCAACGAGGTTCCGCGCCGGACACCTCCAAGCCATCCGAGAGAAGTAGCCGAGGATGGCGAGGTCATAGAGAGCGAGCGATCGCTTCGTGTAGAAGGCATGGCCGGCCGCGATCTGCTCGGGGGTTGCGTCCATCCGTGCCTCCTCCGCTGTTCGGTAGCGGCGAAACCCTACGGCGATACCGGTGTCGGTTCAGCCGAGTCGGTGGCGCTGGCGGTCGAGCCAGCCGAGCAGAACCGCGACTGCTCGGGGATCGTGACGGAGGCGATGCCCGGCACCGTTCATGATGCGGAGCTCCGCCGAACCATGCGCGTCGACGAGCACGCGAGCATCGAACACCGGCACGAGATCGTCCTCGCTGCCGTGGACCACCAGAAGCGGTCGGGGCGCCACGCGGGGAGCAAACTCGACCGCGCGCTGCTCTCGTAGCTCCCGGGCCCAGGCATCGATGTCCGACGGGAATCCCGGGTCGGGGATCATGCCAACTTCGCGCGCATGTTGGAGGAGGCGCCGGGGGTGAGAGGCCCAGTCATCGAAGTCGGCCGGAGCACCGAGGGTCGCCACGCCGCGCACGTCGGGGTCGGTGGCCGCCGCACAGATCGAAAGGGCGCCGCCGGTGCCAAAGCCCGCGAGCCACACACCACGTACGGAGGGATCCGCCCGAAGATGCGCCACGGATGCCCGCAGGTCGTCGAGCCAACCGCCGAGCGAGAAGCTTCCCTCGGACTCACCACATCCTCGCAGGGCCACTGCCATCGCCACCCACCCCATCTCGGCGGCGACGCGATCGGCTAGCTCCGGGAGCCCCGCGGCAGCCACAACGGCGGCGCTGACGGCGCTCGGGTAGCCGTGGACGAGGACTACTGCCGGACCTGTCGTCACGTCGGCCCGCATGGGAGGACGTGCCAGGTGAGCAGCGAGAAGCTGGCCGTGCGACGGGAAGCGGTGCTCCAACGGGGTCAGTCGGGGTCGCCGAAAGGCGATGCCGGCTTGTAGCCGCGGTTGCGCGCCTCAGCGAGCGTGTCGGGGCCGAAGGAGAGGTAGGTCTCCGCGTCCATCAGCTCCTCGATCGCCTCGGGGCGATCGAACGTGTCGAGGTCGTAGACCGTTTGGGTGCGCTTGTCGCCGAGCCACCGGCTGTGCTCAAAGCGAATCGGGCGTTCCATGCCCGCAACCTACAAGGAGCGGGGCGAGACGCGGAACGGGGACCGCATCGGTCTGACCGACACGATCCCCGGCTCCGTGGTTTCTGGGAAGAACCGGAGGGCATCACCCTTGCGGGCTAACGGGTGGGACCACGTTCCCGAACACCGCTCCGGCGGCGGCTGACTTGATCTCGCCAGCTGGTCCAGCAAGCCGCACTAGCGGCCAGCCACCTCCAGGGTCCCACTACAACAGTCGTTCATCTTGTGGACCACCTCCTCTCTCTGGTGGCACCAGTGAAGCACGCGATCCACCGTGCGCGCGTGCAGGTTTCTGGTCACGCGCGGGGGCCGAGCGCCCCGATCTGGCGAAGGTGCGCCAGGAGGGCCCCAACGATGGCGTAAGCGTCCTCATCGGCGACGTCGAGGCCCTCGCCCTCGACCGCTCCTAGGGCCACGGCCACAGCGTCTTCATCGGCGATGACCACCTCGGGGCGCTCACCGATGATGCGGGCGTCACGTCCCGGAGCCGCGGCCATGCCCTTGCTCTCCAAGTGGTGCAGGGCAGCCACGATGACCCGCTTCACCTCGTCGTAGGTGAGACGAGCTTGCACCTCCTCGGAGAGAGCGTCGCCAACCTCTCGCACGGCGTCGTCCACGTCGAGGATCGCGGAGGGCGTCTCATGTCCCAACCGAAAGGTCTCGGAACCGACAAACACTGCTGCGATCGCAAAGACCAGCAGCCCACCCACGACAACGAAGAGCCACCCCACGGAGCGAGACCCTACGTCGGGTCCTGCAGGTGAGCGAGGAGGGGAAGCGCGAGGGTGGCGTCCCCGTCAGCCCGGAACGGCAACGGCCACCGACCCGTCAGGGTCGGCGGCCGTCAGCCACACAACGCTCGAGGATCAGATCCCGATCCGCTGAGCCAGCAGCTCGCGGTGGTACGTGGGATCTCCGAACAGGAGCTCGGAGCTCTTGGCCCGCTTGAAGTACAGGTGGGCCGGGTGCTCCCACGTGAAGCCGATGCCTCCGTGGATCTGGATGTTCTCGGCGGCGGCGTGGAAGTACGCCTCGGAGCAGTAGGCCTTGGCAAGGCTGGCTACGGAGGGGAGCTCGTCGTTCAGCTCGGCGGCGCACCAGGCGGCGTAGTAGGCGGCAGACTTGGCCGACTCGACCTCGAGGAGCATGTCAGCGCACTTGTGCTTGATGGCCTGGAAGGAGCCGATCGGACGCCCGAACTGCACCCGGTCCTTGGCGTACTGCACCGCGGTCTCGAGCACCTTCTGAGCCCCACCGACCTGCTCGGCGGCCAGCGCGACAGCAGCAAGGTCGAGCACGCGCTCCAGCGTGGCCCAACCGGCGCCATCGGTGCCGATGAGCGTGCCCGGTGTGCTGGCGAAGTCGATCTTGGCCTGCTTGCGGGTCTGGTCCATCGTCGAGAGGTTCGTGCGGGCGACCCCGTCAGCTGCCGGGTCAACAGCGAAGAGCGACACACCGGCGTCGGTCTTGGCCGCCACGATCAGCAGGGTGGCCTGCGCACCGTCGAGCACGAACATCTTGGAGCCGGTGATGGCGTAGCCGTCGGCAGTCTTGGCGGCGGTGGCCTCGATGCCACTGGCGTCCCACTTGCCGTTCGGCTCGGTGAAGGCCAGTGTGGCGATCGTCTCGCCCGAGGCGATGCCTGGGAGGTGCTCCTTCTTGGCGGCATCGTCGCCAGCGTGGAGCAGGGCGCTCGTGGCGAGCACGCACGAGGAGAAGTAGGGGGCGCACAACAGTGCCCGGCCCATCTCCTCGAGGACGACGGTGAGCTCCACGAAGGAGAAGCCCTGTCCGCCGAACTCCTCGGGGATGATCATGCTCTGTAGGCCCAGCTCGTTGGCCATCTGGCTCCACACGGCGGGGTCGAAGCCCTCGTCGGTGTCCATGAGGCGGCGAACCTCAGCCTCGGGAGACTTGCTCTCGAGGAACTGGCGGGTGATGCGGCGGAGCTCTTCTTGCTCCTCGGAAAAGGCGAAGTTCATGCCCGGGTTCTAGACGCGCTCCCCCCGCTCCTGCCACCGGGAGTGTGTACGCGTGCGTACACTTCGATGGATGGACCAGATCGGTGCGCGGGAGCTGCGGGCGAACCTGGCCGCCGCTGTTCGGCAGGCTGGCGCCGGCGAGCGAGTGATCATCACGATCGATGGCCGGCCAGTTGCCCAGCTCGGTCCGCTCGAGGCGATCGGCGCGCCGTCCCTCCAAGAGCTGGCCGCCTCCGGTCTGGTCGAGCCGCCTCGCCGCGTCGGCCGCCCGGCGGCGCCTGACGCCATCGACGCGGCAATCGATGTTCGCCTCGACCGCGTCCTGGGCGAGGTGCGAGGCGCGTGAGCCTCTATGTCGACACCTCTGCACTCGTGCGGCGCTACCTGCATGATCGCGACCGGTCGATCGTGCTCGACGCGATGGCCAGCGACGATCCGTGGTGCGCCTCGGCCCTCGTGCGCACCGAAGCGCAGCTCGTGCTGCACCGGGCGGCCGTCTCGGCCCGCCAGCAAGCCGCGCTGTGGCGAGCACTTCGGGACGAGTGGGAGTCCTTCTGGGTGGTGCCCCTCGACGATCGCGGGCTGGCTCAGGCGGTAGAGATCGGCTCGACCTACGGCGTGCGCCTCGTCGATGCGATCCACCTGGCCGCCGCAAAACGCCTCCCGGGCCCAGTGCGCTACCTCACGTTCGATCGCCAGCAGATCCCCGCAGCTGCCGCCCTCGGCTTCGAGGTGATCAGCCCGGTCGCCTGAAGGTGCCCAACCCCAAGGGCGCGACGAGACGAAGCCGGGCGGTCGGTGCGTTCCCGCCTGCTCCCGGCCGCCCGGCGACGGTGTCCCGTCACGCGAACCTGCGGCAGAGGACGACCGTTTCGGGCGCGCTCTGCCGCCGGGTCGCGATCCGGACTCAACCGCGAGCAACGTGCGGCAGAACATGACTGAAACGGGCGCTCTCTGCCGCAGGTTGTGTCGGTGTTCGTGAACAGGCGTGGCGACCCCGAGCACCCCACACCGCCTCGTCGCGCCCTTGGGGTTGCCCTCGCCTCAGCCGCAGCTGCACCGACTCGGGGCCGGCGAGCCAGGCGTCGCCCTGGACACAAGCGTGGTTCTTGGCAGCGCGCACGGGCTTGACGAGCAGCGAACCAGGGGCCGGCAGGGCGATGACGAGGATGCGTCGATCCAGGTCGTCGAGGTCCCACAGCCGAGGCATACGCTGCTCAGCATGGCTGACACGCTCATCTGGCACGGGACGGGGGTCGAGATCCACCAGGTGGTGGTGGGGCCGGTCGACAACAACGTGTTGGTCCTGCGCTGCACCGAGACGGGAGACGCGGTGCTCCTCGACGCCGCCAACGAGCACGAGCGCCTGCTGGAGCTGTGTTCGACCCTCGGAGTCCGTCGAGTGCTGGAGACCCACGGCCACTGGGATCACATCCAGGCGGTGCCCGCGCTGCGGGACGCGGGCTACTCAGTGAGCGTGACGGCCGCCGATGCCGCCATGCTCCCGTCCTACGACGAGGTGCTCGAGGACGATGCAGTGATCGACGTCGGACGCCTGCGCCTCCACACCATCGCCACCCCCGGACACACCCCTGGCTCGATGTGCTTCCTGCTCGAGGGCCACCCCATCCTCTTCAGCGGCGACACGCTCTTCCCGGGCGGCCCGGGCAACACCAGCTACGACGGGGGCCACTTCGACACGATCATCGAGTCCGTCGACCGCCGCCTGTTCACGCTGCCGAAGGACACGATCGTGCTGCCCGGACATGGCGACCAGACGACGATAGGCGCGGAACGCCCTCACCTCCAGGAGTGGATCGACCGCGGGTGGTGACCCCAGGCGAGGCCCTGCCCTACCACCAGCGACCGGACGACGACACGCCGGTCCACACCGTCGATCTGCCGCCCACTCCCCTGCGGGACCGCGCCATCCCGGCGACCGCGTGGGTGGAGGCGCCGCCGGAGCTGCTCGCGCTGGGGGCGGACCTACCCGACCGGCCCGTTGCCAGCTACAAGCGCCGCATCGGACCGTGGTTGCTGTGGCGTGCCGGGCCCGCCACCAAGGGCCGGGCTCGCTACTGGACGGCCCGCGCCGACGACCTGACCGACCAATGGACCTTCACGCTCCGTCCGGACGGTGGCGGCCACGGCCTCGGTCCCTCCGGCACGGCCCACGAGCGCTTCCGTGCCTGGAAGGAAGATCTCCGCGACGTGGGGTCATCCGCCTTGCATCCCCCGTCTGACGAGCCCGTCTGAGGCTTTTCCCCTATCGCCATAGTGCTAATACACTGCGGGCATGCCCCCTGCAGTTCCGCTCTTCGAGATCCATGGCCTGCGGGCGCGTCCGCTCGGTGTTCCCGACGCCCCGGAGATCCTGAAGGGCATCGATCTCACCGTGCTGCCCGGTGAGGTGCACGCCATCATGGGCCCCAACGGCTCAGGGAAGTCCACCCTCGCGTCCACCCTCATGGCATCACCGGAGTATGAGGTGACCGCAGGCCGTCTCGTCTTCAACGGCGACGACATCACAGATTGGGACACCGAGATCAGGGGCAAGGCAGGCATGTTCCTCGCGTTCCAGTACCCCCAGCAGGTTCAGGGCGTGTCCGTGCTGAACTTCCTGCGCCAGGCGCTGTCCGCCCGAAAGGGGATCGACCTCTCGATGCTCGAGCTTCGCCTGTCGATCATGGAGTGGATGGCCCGCCTCGACATGGACCCGTCGTTCGCCGACCGCTTCCTCAACGAGGGCTTCTCCGGCGGCGAGAAGAAGCGCAACGAGATCCTCCAGATGGCCATCCTCGAACCAGAGATCGCGATCCTCGACGAAACCGACTCGGGCCTCGACATCGATGCACTGAAGGTCGTCGCCCAGGGCGTGCAGGAAGTGCGCCGTGATCGGCCCGAACTCGGCGTGGTGGCCATCACGCACTACCAGCGCTTGCTCGATCACCTCGCACCCGATGTCGTCCACATCCTCGTCGACGGTCGCATCGTGGAGTCGGGCGGGATGGAGCTCGCCGAGCGCCTCGAGCTGGAGGGCTACGACGCCTGGCGGGTCACAGCGTGACCGATTCGCTCGACGTCGCCGCCGTAAAGAAGGACTTCCCCATCCTCCAGCGGGAGGTGCATGGCGGTCGCCTCGTGTACCTCGACTCGGCCAACACATCCCAGAAGCCGCAGATGGTGCTCGACGCCATGTCGGCCTATTACGAGCACTCCAACGCCAACGTCCACCGTGGTACCTACCTCATCGCGGAGGAGGCCACCGCCGCGCTCGAAGGTGCTCGGGCCAAGGTCGCCAGGTTCATCGGAGCGCCCGCTAGTCGCGAAGTCGTCTTCACCAAGAACGCCACCGAGGCGCTGAACCTCGTGGCCAAAGCCTGGGGCCGGGCCAACTTGCGACGCGGCGACGCCGTCGTGCTCACCGAGCTCGAACACCATGCGAACATCGTCCCCTGGCACCAGCTGCACGACGAGCTCGGCATCGAAGTGCGCTGGATCCCAGTGAGGGCCGACGGCCACCTCGACCTCACCGATCTCGACCGCCTCGTCGACGGCGCCAAGATCGTGTCCTTTGCAGCGATGTCCAACGTGCTCGGCACGATGCTCCCAGTGGAGCACCTCGTAGCCGCCGCCCACGACGCTGGCGCCATCGCGGTGGTCGACGCGTCGCAGCACGTACCGCACGTCGCCACAGACGTACGCACATGGGGAGCCGACTTTGTGGCCTTCACCGGTCACAAGATGCTCGGCCCAACTGGCATCGGTGTGCTCTGGGGAACCTCGGAGATCCTCGATGCCACTCCACCGTTCCTCACGGGCGGCGAGATGATCCTGAACGTCACCAAGGAGGGGTTCACAACCAACGAGCTTCCGTGGAAGTTCGAGGCCGGCACTCCCCCGATCGCGGAGGCGGTGGGGCTTGGGGCGGCAGTCGACTACCTGCACGCACTGGGGATGCACGCTGTGCGCGAACACGAGGTGAGCCTGACCAGCTACACGCTGCGCACCCTCCACGAACGCTTTGGCACGGACCTCACCGTCCACGGCCCGGCCGAGCCCGCGGAGCGCGGCGGAGTGATGTCCTTCTCCTACAAGGACATCCACCCCCACGACCTCACGCAGGTGTTCGACGAGCACGGCGTGTGCGTGCGGGCCGGCCACCACTGCGCCAAGCCACTCATGCGAGAGCTCGGCGTGGCCGCCACAGCCCGAGCCTCCCTGTACGTCTACAACGACGAGTCCGACGTCGATGCCCTTGCCGACGCCATTCAAGCTGCCGCCGAGTTCTTCTCGTACTGATTCCCCGTCCCGTTAGGATCGCAACCCGCATGCCCGGCCTCGAAGACCTGTACCGAGAGATCATCCTCGACCACTACCGCTCCCCGCGGAACCGCGGCGAGCTCCCATCGCCGCCCGCCACTCGCGTGGAGGGCTTCAATCCCCTGTGCGGCGACGAGATCGTGATCTACGTCAACGTTGCAGACGGCGTGGTGCAGGACATCTGCATCGGCGGCCAGGGTTGCTCGATCAGCCAGTCCTCTGCCTCGATGATGTCGGCCGCGGTGAAGGGCAAGACGCTCGACGAGATCCGTTCGCTCACCAACGCCTTCAAGGGGATGATGTCGATCCATCTCGGGGGCGTCGGCGAGGACGGAGAAGACGGCGAGGCCGTCGAGCCCGATCCCGAGGTAAAGCTGGGCGACCTCGAAGCCCTCCAAGGCGTCGTGAAGTTCCCCGTGCGCATCAAGTGCGCCACCCTGTCATGGAACACGCTGCTCCAGGCCCTCGACGAAGCCGGCGCAAGCAACGCGTGACACCGCGTCCGCCCAACCGCGTCGATCCCGCCGTCGACCTGGAGGAGCGTTCGATGCTCACGGGCTACCTCGACTACCACCGAGCGACCGTGCTGTGGAAGATCTCGGATCTGACGCAGGGACAGCTGGCTGCCACCGCCGTCCCAACCTCCTCGCTCACGCTTGCCGGCATCGTCAAGCATCTGGCTCTCGTCGAGGACTCGTGGTTCACCGAGCGCTTTGCCGGACAGCCCATGCCTGTTCCCTTCACCGACATTGACTGGGACGCCGACCCCGACTGGGAGTTCCGGACTGCGGCGCTCGACTCCACGGAGTGGCTCGTCCGGCGCTATCAGGAGGCGTGCGAGCGCAGTCGGGCCGTCGTCGATGCCGCGGCCTCCCTCGACGCGGAGTCCAAGAAACCCAGGCGCCAAAGTGAGAAGCCCTTCACCCTGCGGTGGGTCCTGATGCACATGGTCGAGGAGACCGCTCGCCACAACGGGCACGCTGACCTGCTCCGCGAGGCGATCGACGGAGCATCCGGCGAGTAGCCCGGCACTAGATCCGCCGTTGGCGAACCCGCTTGGCCGCGTGGAGGTCCGCTTCGGCGCGACTGAGCGTGTAGCTCACCGGCTCGTTGGCGGCGTGGGCGGCGGCACCGACGGAGAGGCTCACGTCGTACCACCTGAGCGCGGGCTCCGCAGCTTGCGCCAGCCGCTCCCGGATTGCTGCCGCGGCAGCGAGATCCGCCTGCATCAGCAGCGCAGCAAACTCGTCGCCACCCACTCGGAACACACGATCGCCGCCACTGAGGGCCTGTGACATTGCGCCGGCCACCTCGCGAAGCACGCGATCCCCTTCGACGTGGCCATGGTTCTCGTTGATGGCCGCGAAGTGGTCGAGATCCATGGTGAGCACGGCCCAGTCGCCCTTGCCGAGGGCCCGGGTGCGAACACTTTCGCGAAACGCACGATGGTTGCCGAGCCCGGTGAGCGGATCGCGAGCGGCTCGGTCGCGGAGCTCCTCCATCGTGTTCGCCAGGTCGAGGGCGCGTGAGGCCTCGGCGACGAGCAGCTCGAGCGCTTCGATGTGGTGGGCATCGATGGCCAGCGGGGTGGCGTGCGCCACCGCCAGCAGACCGACGTCCTGTCCATGATCGGTTCGGAGCGGTACGGCGGCAATGGCGCCGACACCAGCCACGCGCAACTTCTCCATTGACGGCCGCGCTCGTCCGGCCGCGTCCATCCCGGTGTAGACGCTGCTCACCGTGGCGACGCGATCGCGCAGGCGATGGAGCTCCGCGGTGGACAGCGCGTAGAAGGCCAAGGCCAGCGGGCCATGAGTGGCGCGTCGCTCGAGCATGGCAAACGGACCAGGGCGGATGAGCACTGCGGAGCTCATGCCGGATACTGCGCAGGCTTGGCGCACCAGCGCGTCCTCGATCGCCCGCTCGTCGGTGAGACCGCTGAGCGCCTTGACGGACCTGCTGAGACCCGAGGTCGGCTCCTCATCCACCGGATCGCCGCGCCGCGCCATCCAGTCAGAGAGGGCCTCGGCCGCCGCGACCGTGTCTGCGATGTCGTCCGGCGAGAGTGCCCCTGGTGACTCCACGCTGAGCACGCCAACGACCACGCCCTTGTCGAGCACCGGAACCGAGCACTGCGAACGGAGGTCGGGAATCGCCTCGAGGAAGTCGGTGTCGTCGGTGACGTCGATGACCACGACCATCTCGCCATCTCGAAAGCATCGGGCCATCACGCCGGTGGTGAGCGGGATCCCGTCCAGCACCTGCCAATAGCCACGCTGCGCGAGGCAACGAAGCACCCCGTCGCGTTCGACATAGACGGAGGGAAGGAGCCCTGGGCGCCCAGCGAGGTGGTCACAGACGATCTCGCCGGCCTCTGCGAGGTCACGAGCGCCGCCAAGCCGTCGATGGAGCTCGTCGCCTTCGGCTGCGCTCGGCCAACGGGCGGGTTGCCAGGTCACGTCGGGCCGGCCGAACACGAACCCCTGAGCGAGGTGCACGCCGGCTTCGCGTAGCGCCTCCGCCTCCTCCCACCGTTCGACGCCCTCCGCGATGATCGTGGTGCCGACCTCGCCGGCAAAGGTGACGAGGGCTGCCACGAGGGCTCGGCGGGGAGCATGATCGTCGAGCCCGCCGATCACGGTGCGGTCGAGCTTGAGGAAGTGCGGCGCCAGCTCGAGCACATGGCGCAGCGTGGAGTACCCGGCGCCCGTGTCGTCCACGGCCAGCCGAACCCCACGGGATGACCAGCGTTCGAGTGCGGGACGCAAGGCGCCGTAGTCGTCGATCTCGTCGTGCTCCGTGAGCTCGACGACGAGTCGATCAGACAGCGGCCCGCACAGCGCTTCCATCCGAGGGTCCAACAGCGTGGCCGGACCAACGTTGACGAAGAGCAGTGCATCGTCAGGGGGGAGGCCCAGCTCAGCGATGGCGGCGAGGCAAGTCAGCTCGAGCTCCATCCCGAGGCCAAGCTCCCTCGCGAGCTGAAACCACGGCCCGGGGGCATCGCCGCGCTCGCCAAGTCGCGCGAGTGCCTCGTAGCCCACCGTGGCACCATCGGTGAGGCGAACGACGGGCTGAAACACGACCTGCACCTCATGCAGATCGATGGCGCGCTCAAGGGGCGCCCGTCGGGCCAGATCGGCCGCAGCCGCCTCGCGCATGCTCCTCGACTGCCGACCTAGCAACATCGGGACCGACCGTACCGCCCACCACCGTGATGGTGCGGGATCGAGACTCGATCTAGAGGAGCGGATCTGCGAACGGGTCGACAGCTGTGCTGGGAGGCGGAGCGTCGTCTTCGGCGGCCGTGAACTCCGCGTATCCAGTGGTCTCCAGCTCGAGCGCGAGCTCGGGACCACCGCGTCTCTGGATCACGCCGTGTGCGAGCACATGGACGTGATCAGCCCTGAGCTCGTGCAGCAAGCGGTTGTAGTGCGTGATGGCCAGCACTCCCAGGCCTGTTTCCTCCGTCGCGGCCTCGATGCGCCGGGCGCAGGCGCGCAACGCATCCAGGTCGAGCCCGGAGTCGATCTCATCGAGGATCGCTATGGCGGGTTGGAGCACACCCAGCTGAAGGGTTTCGTTGCGCTTCTTCTCGCCGCCAGACAGGTCGACGTTCATGGCCCGGTGCAGAAAGCGGTCGTCGAATCCGATGCGTTCGGCCTCGACGATGATGCGACCAGCCACGTCGGCCGTGTCTCGGCCCGACGCGGCGAACGCGGCCTCGAGCACATCGACCACCGCGACGCCGGGAACCTCCGTGGGGTACTGCATCGCGAGGAAGAGGCCGGCTTGGGCTCGTTCGGGCGTGGACATCGCGAGCACGTCGACGCCGTCGAGCGTGACGGTGCCCCCGAGAACCTCGTAGCCAGGACGACCCATGATGATGTGCGACAGTGTGGACTTGCCGGAGCCGTTCGGCCCCATGATGGCGTGGACCTCTCCGGAGCGGACGGTGAGGTCGATTCCCTTGAGGATCTCCTTGCCCGCAACTCCGGCGCGCAGCCCGGTGATCTCGAGAACGTGGTCGGTCACGGGAGGACCACCTCGATCTCGCCGTCAACCACTCGGGCTTCGTAGACCGGAACTGGCCTTGTGGCCGGGAACGACTCGGGCTCGCCAGTCTCCAGTGAGAACGCGCTGCCGTGCTTCCAACATTCGATCTGCTTGTCGTCACAAAGCACCTCGCCCTCGGCGAGCGAGATGTCCTGATGACTGCAGCGATCCCCGATCGCGTACACGTCGTCGCCGATTCGCACGACGGCGACGCGGTGTTCGCCGATCAGCACTTGGCGCGCTGAGCCGGGAGCGAGGTCGGCCAGCGGGCCGATGCGTTCCACCGTGCTCATGCGAGCACCGCCTGAACCTTCGCCGACACGGCGGCGTCTAGTGCCGGGCGCAGGTCGGTGGCCGGAAACGCCGTGAACACGTCGTCGAAGAAGCCGGCCACGATGAGCCGCTCAGCAACCACCGTGGGCACGCCGCGGCTCTCGAGGTAGAAGCGCTGCTCCTCATCGAT
>JANOQG010000189.1:0-5148 GCA_031422255.1 Actinomycetes bacterium
TACTTGATGATCTTGGTGACTCGGCCGGCGCCCACGGTACGGCCACCCTCACGGATAGCAAACCGCAGGCCTTCATCCATCGCGATCGGATGGATCAACTCGACATGCATGATCGTGTTGTCACCCGGCATGCACATCTCCGTGCCCTCAGGCAACGCCACCGAACCCGTGATGTCCGTGGTCCGGAAGAAGAACTGCGGCCGATAGTTACTGAAGAACGGCTTGTGACGGCCACCCTCAGACTGGGTCAACACATACACCTGACCCTCGAACTCGCTATGCGGCGTGATCGAACCCGGCTTGCAGAGCACCTGACCCCGCTCCACGTCTTCCTTCTTCGTACCCCGCAACAACGCACCGATGTTGTCCCCAGCCTGCCCCTGATCCAACAGCTTCCGGAACATCTCCACACCCGTACACGTCGTCTTCTGCGTCGGCCGGATCCCCACGATCTCGATCTCGTCGCCCGTGTGGACCACACCCTGCTCAACCTTGCCCGTCACAACCGTGCCCCGACCCGTGATCGAGAACACATCCTCAATCGGCATCAAGAACGGCTTATCCAGATCCCGTTCCGGCTCCGGCACAAAACTGTCGACCGCCGCCATCAACTCCATGACCCCAGCAGCAGCAGACTCATCGCCCTCCAGAGCCTTCAACGCCGACACCCGAACAATCGGCGTGTCATCCCCCGGGAACTCGTACTCGTTCAACAACTCCCGGACCTCAAGCTCCACCAACTCCAGAAGCTCCTCATCATCGACCATGTCGACCTTGTTCAACGCCACCACAATCGCCGGGACACCCACCTGACGAGCCAACAACACATGCTCACGCGTCTGCGGCATCGGACCATCAGTGGCCGCCACCACCAAAATCGCCCCATCCACCTGCGCCGCACCCGTAATCATGTTCTTGATGTAATCCGCGTGACCCGGCATATCCACATGCGCGTAATGACGGGCATCCGTCTCATACTCCACATGCGAAATATTGATCGTGATACCCCGCGCCTTCTCCTCCGGCGCCTTATCAATCTCATCAAACGCCATCGCCGTCACATTCCCATTCGCCGCCGCCAACACCCGCGTAATCGCAGCAGTCAACGTCGTCTTCCCATGATCAATGTGACCCATCGTCCCCACATTGAGATGCGGCTTGTTCCTCTCGAACTTCTCCTTGGCCATGACTTGCTGCTCTCTTCCCTCTGACGGATGCTGACTGCTGGGCGGTGCGCGGTTGGTGGCGGCGCCCGGACTCGAACCGGGGACAACTCGATTATGAGCCGAGTGCTCTAACCAACTGAGCTACGCCGCCTCGGATGCGCTTGCCGAGCCCTCTGTGGGGATTGAACCCACGACCCCTTCCTTACCATGGAAGTGCTCTACCACTGAGCTAAGAGGGCGTGTGCCGCCCACCCGAGGGCGAGGCGACTCATGAGCATAGGGGTGAGGGTGAATCCCTGGCGAACCCACTTTTCGGGCCACCCACACGGATCAGCCGGGGCCCCACCGGCCGGTAGGTTGCGGGCATGGAGGTTCGCCTCGCCACGCTCGACGACGCCGAGCCCATCAGAGCGATCTACAACCTCGAGGTGACCACCTCGACGGCCACGTTCGACCTCGTGCCCCGCGACGCCGAAGAGCAGCGTGCCTGGCTCGGTGATCGAGCGGGTGCCCGCGCCGCCATCGTGGCAGAGCACGAGGGTGCCGTGTGCGGGTTCGGGTCGCTGTCGGGGTGGCGAGATCGGCCGGCGTACTCCACCACGGTGGAGGACTCCGTCTACGTGCACCGCGATCACCATGGGATCGGTGTCGGGCGCCTTCTGCTCACTGAGCTGGTAGCCACAGCCACCCGCCATGGCTTCCACGCCTGCATGGCGAGGATCGTGGGCGGCCACGAGGCGTCGATCGGGCTCCATCACGCCTGCGGCTTCGAGATCGTGGGAACCGAGCGCGAGGTGGGTCGAAAGTTTGGACAATGGCTCGACGTCGTCCTCATGGAGCGTCTGCTGACATGACCGACACCTTCCCGCGGCAGCACGCCCGCACACAGCGCTTCACCCTCGGGTCGCCGCGCAACGTCACCGTGGCACCCGATGGATCGCGTGTGGCATTCCTCCGCTCCGCTGGTCCTGAGGATGCCGTCACCTCCCTCTGGGCGATCGACCTCCCCGATGGAGTCGAACGCGTCGTGGCCGACCCCGCCGTGCTCTTGGCCGGCGACCCCACCGACCTTCCTCCCGAAGAGCGGGTACGGCGAGAGCGTGCGCGAGAGAGCGCTGCGGGGATCACCGGATACGCCACCGATGCTCGGCACCGAGTGGCCGCCGCCGCGCTTGCCGGCCAGCTGGTGCTCGCCGATCTCGAGTCGGGCGTCTCGTCCATGGTTGCCGTGCCCGGCGCGGTGATCGATCCTCGGCCCGACCCCACGGGAGCGCGCGTCGCGTGGGTCGATGGCCGGCAGCTCTGGATCGCCGAATCGGCCGATCCCAGCTCGGCTCGGGTGCTCGCCGGCGAGGATGACCCCGAGGTGCGGTGGGGCGTCGCCGAGTTTGCGGCGGCCGAGGAGATGGACCGCTTCCGCGGCTTCTGGTGGGCGCCCGATGGCACAGCACTGCTTGCCACGCGGGTCGACGATTCGCCCGTGCAGCGTTGGTGGATCTCAGACCCGGCCCACCCCGACCGACCACCGACCGAGGTTGCCTATCCCGCCGCAGGTACGCCCAACGCCGCGGTCACGGTGTGGATCCTCCGCCTCGACGGCGCCCGAACCGAGGTGACCTGGGATCGCCAGGAGCTGCCGTACCTGTCGGAGGCGAGCTGGGACGAACATGGCCCGCTCCTCGCGCTGCACCCCCGCGACCAACGGGCGATCGAGGTGCGAGCGGTCGATCCAACCTCGGGTGCCACCGAGGCACTCTGGACGGACCACGACGACGCGTGGGTGGAACGGGCGCCCGGAACCCCGGCTCGTCTCGCCGACGGCCGGCTCGTGGTGTGCAGCGATGGTCGCGGCCACCGAGAGCTGATCGTGGGTGGCGCCTCCGTCACCGACTCGGACCTCCACGTGCGCACCGTGGCTCACGTCGGCCCGGACCACGTGGTGTTCACCGCCAACCCGATCGACGATGCCACCGGCACGTCCGTCTGGCGCTGGACCGACGATGGCCTCCAGCAGCTCACGGCCGACGACGGCGTGCACAGCGCCATCGTGGGTGGCGACACCATCGTCGTGCGCAGGTCGACCATCGATGACCACGCCCCGACCGTCTCCGTCATCGGGGGCCCCGTGATCCGCTCGAACGTGGCGACGCCGCTGGTGACGCCCGTCGTCACCATTCGGCACGTCGGCGAACGCCGCTTGGCCACGGCATTGCTCCTCCCCCACGACACCCTCGACGACGCGCGCCTGCCCGTGCTCCTGGACCCGTACGGCGGCCCTCATGCTCAGCGGGTCGTTCAGACCCAAGCGGCCTACCTCACGTCTCAGTGGTTCGCCGACCAGGGCTTTGCAGTTGTCGTGATCGACGGTCGGGGCACACCCGGGCGCGGGTCGGCATGGGAGCGCGCGATTCACGGGGATCTAGCCGGGCCGACGCTCGAGGATCAGATCGACGGACTACAGGCGCTGGCCGCGGAGGACCCCCGACTCGACCTGTCGCGGGTCGCGATCCGCGGCTGGAGCTTTGGCGGTTACCTCGCTGCGCTGGCCGTACTGCGACGTCCGGACATCGTCCATGCGGCGGTCGCCGGAGCGCCCGTCACGGAGTGGCGCCTGTACGACACCTTCTACACCGAGCGCTACCTCGGGCAGCCAGACACCGACGCGGCCGCCTACGACGCCAGCTCGCTGCTACCCGACGCAGGCAAGTTGGAGCGACCGCTGCTGCTCGTCCACGGTCTCGCAGACGACAACGTGGTCAGCGCCCACACGCTGCAGCTCTCCTCCGCTCTCCTGGCTCATGGCCGCCCCCACCAGGTCCTCCCGCTCACCGGCGTCACGCACATGGCCAATCAGGAGGACGTCGCCGAGAACCTCCTGCTCTTCCAGCTGGCGTTCCTGCGCGATGCGCTCTCGATCTCGGAGCAGGCGCCCCGCCAGAGCTGATGCAGGGCGCTTTGGCGCGCAGGAGCCCCGCTCGCGCGGGGCTCCCGTGATGGTGGGCCCGGAAGGATTTGAACCTCCGTAGGCAATGCCGACTGGTTTACAGCCAGTTCCCTTTGGCCACTCGGGCACGGACCCAACGCCCCCGACGTTACAGGGCGCTACCTTTCCCGGTCATGCCGAGCTTCGACGTCGTGTCCGAGATCGACCAGCAGGAGATCCGAAATGCGGTGGATCAGGTCGCCCGAGAGGTCGCCACCCGCTACGACTTCAAGGGCACCGAGACCACCATCGATCTGAGCGCTACGGAGATCAAGCTCCACTCGTCGAGCGAGGAGCGCCTGACCGCGCTCCGCCAAGTGCTGGAGGAGAAGCTCGTGAAGCGGAAGGTCTCCCTGAAGTCGCTCGACTACCAGAAGGTCGAGGAGGCCAGTGGCGCCACAGCTCGCCAGCTCGTCAAGCTGGTGGCCGGCATCTCGAAGGAGAAGGCCACGGAGCTGAACAAGTTCATCAAGGCTCTGGGCCTGAAAGGTGTGCAATCGCAGGTGCAGGGCGAGCAGCTCCGGGTCACCGGAAAGAAGCGCGACGACCTCCAAGCGGTGATCGCAGCCCTCAGGGCCGACGACTTCGGCATCCCGTTGCAGTTCACCAACATGCGCGACTGATGGCCGGGCTGTCCCCACTTCGACGGCTGAGTCGCGTCGTCGCGGGCCTGGCGGCCGCCGGGCTCCTCATGCTTCCCCTCGGTCCGAGCGCGTCAGCGCACACGCCTCACGACGACATCGCCGACACGACGCTGTCGCCGAACTTCCTCGAGGACGGCATCGCATTCAGCATCTCGCGGGGCATCTTGCTGAAGTCTGTCGATGCTGGCCTCTCCTGGACCCGCATCGTCCGGGGCCTCGACAACACCAGCGATCTCGTGGCAATCCATGTGTCCCCGAGCGAGCCCGAGACCCTCTTCCTCGCCTCGAACGGCGACGGCATCTACAAGTCCACCGACCAGGGAGCCTCATGGGCCCGTGTGAACGCCGGCCTCGG
>JANOQG010000190.1:0-8767 GCA_031422255.1 Actinomycetes bacterium
CTCGAGCTGGGCTTCGCCGAGAGCCGCCCGCGCGACGTATGGCGACGCCTGCGGTTCGTGATCGACCAAGCCCGTGCGTGGAGCGAAGCCACCGGCGGAAGCCTGCGCTCCTACCTGCGGTGGGTCGACCAGCAGACGGTCGAGGGGGCGCGGGTCACCGAGTCCGTGCTCCCGGAGACCGACGACGACGCCGTTCGCATCATGACGATCCACGCGGCGAAGGGTCTCGAGTTCCCCATCACGATCGTGTCGGGCCTCTCCACCGGCGCCCAGGCGCGTGCGAACCCAGTCGACGTGTACTTCCCTCGCGACGGCGGCGAGGTGGGCTACAAGCTCGGAGCCGACGTCGTCACCGAGGAGTTCGACGCGTGGAAGCCGATCGACGAGCAGATGAGCTACGACGAGCGAATACGCCTCCTCTACGTCGCATGTACGCGTGCATGCGATCACCTCGTGGTGTCGCTTCATCGCAAGGCGAGGGTCCGCGAGGGCGGGAAGGCGAACGCTCGCACGAACGCCGAGCTGCTCTTCACGGGCATGGGCGACCTGCTCGATGACCTGCCCGATGTCGGCGGCTTGGCGGCCCCGCTCCGCGCTGCCGTTGCGCCAGCTCCCTCCGCTCCGGCGCCGTTCGCTGCGTGGGAGGCCGCCCGTGAGGGTGCGCTGAAGGTGGCCGCCCGCCCCGGAGCCGTCGCCGCCACAGCGCTCACCGACGAAGGCAGCCCCGACTGGAGCGTCGAGCCTTCACCCGCTCCGCCCACTCCGCTTCCTCCAACTCAGGTCAGCCTGTTCAGTGACGGCGACCCCGGCCCCTTGGAACCACCCCCAGACCCTGGGACCGACCCCGGGTTGCGGAAGCGCCCGCGGGACCTCGACCTGCCCCCGTGGCTGAAGGGGCGCTACGGAACGGCCGTGGGTCGTGCCGTGCATGGAGTGCTGCAGACCATCGACCTCGCCTCCGGTGCCGGACTCGACGACGCCGTCGCCGCCCAATGCCAGGCCGAGGCTGTGCCAGAGCGGGCCACCGAAGTACGCCACCTGGTTGAGGACGCGCTCGGCTCGCCCAGCGTGCGCGCCGCCGCTGTGAGCCCCCACTGGCGCGAGGTCTACGCCTGCACCCCCATCGGCGACCGCCTCCTCGAGGGCTACGTCGACCTCCTCTATCGTGCGCCCGACGGTCTTGTGGTGGTGGATCACAAGACCTCCGCCAGCGATGACCCTGCTGAGCTCGACCGTCGTGTGCAGGGCTACCGACTGCAGGGTGCCGCCTACGCCGTAGCCGTGGGTCGGGCCACGGCCGAACCCGTCATCAGGGTGGTCTTCCTGTTCCTCACGCCGAGTGGCGCCATCGAGCGCACGCTCGACGACCTGGAAGCCGCGATGGCCGACGTGGAGCGCCTCGTCCACGCCGGCCAGGAGGTCCTCACCCCGTGATGGCCACCGTCTCAGCCGCTGGCGGACCCGAGTTGGAGAGCCAGCACGAGCGTGATGCTCCCCAGGCATGTCACATGGTCCGTGAAGATGCGCCGGGCGAGTCGACTCTGCTCCGCTACGGCGTCCTGGCGCGTGCCCAGGCGAACGGCTGCAGGCACCGTGCGCGAACCGGCAAGGGCGATGGGCAGTGCCACGAACAGAAGCGTCGCCGCTGGCAGCCAGGCAGGTTCGAGGCCGTTGACGAGCTCCACCCCGACGCCTGCCACCGTGGCGAGCATCGCGCACGCGACAAGTCGATTCATCGGGCGGGCGCCGGTGGTGACACGTGCGTAGTAGCCCGCAATCGAGGCGAGAACCGGCTCCGGCAATGCCTCCTCGTCTCCGTGGCCCCGCACTTGCACGTCGTGCATCAGGTCGATCCACAGCACCGCAAGCAAGAACCCCGCTCCAGCGGCCACGAACGCTTCCATGGGATCACCATCCCACGCCCGGGCCCGCGGCGTTCTCGATGAGGCCGATAGCGTCGTCGGGCTATGCCCATTGCCGCTCCGCCCGATGCCTCGCTGGCCCGCCGGCTCGGCACGTTGGGCGCTGGGCTGCCGTTGGTCAGCGCGGGGGTGGCGCTCACCATTCGCGCCGAGCTCGGGGTAGCCCCCTACGACGTGCTGTCCACGGGCATCGTCGCCCTCACAGGGCTCGACATCGGCATCGCAGCCGTGCTGGTGCCCGTGGCCTTCGTCGCGATCGGCCTGCTCCTCCGAACCCGTCCGGGACCCGGCACCCTGGTGGCGGTCTTGCTCGTCGGCCCCGTCCTCGGGGTCGTGCTTGATGCGCTGCCCTCCCAAGACGCGATGGCGCCTCGCCTGGCCTACTTCGTCGCTGGGTTCATCCTCATCACGGCGGGGATCACCCTCGTGGTCGTGGCCAACATGGGACCGGGACCAGCGGAGCTGGTCATGCTGGCCGTCCACGCCAAGGGCTACTCGCTCGCGCCGGCACGCACCGCCATCGAGGCGATCTGCGTCGTCCTTGGGTGGGGCATGGGAGGCCAGGTCGGCCTCGGCACGCTGGTCTTCGCGGTCCTGGTGGGTCCCGCCCTCAAGCGCACGCTCGCGATCACCGGCTTCACCGCCCGCCCCTTGGCCGCTACCAGCGACTGCGCTGGCACGGGTGCGTGAGGTCGCGGACGGATCGGAGCGCACCCCCCGTCTGGTGCTCTGCCTCGCATGGGCCCTCATCGCTTCGCTTGCTGCGTGTGCCAGCGACGACCCAACCCTGGTCGTGGGCGTGGTGGAGACCGTCACCGCCATCGACAACACGTTCCGCCCGGGAGAGATCGAGGTCGCCGCTGGCACCACGGTGGTCTGGGAGAACCGCGGTCGCAACGACCACAACATCCTGCAGGTTGACGGCAAGGCGTGGGGCGTCAGCACCGACAAGTTCGCTCCCGGCGACTCCTACCAACATCGATTCACCGAGCCCGGCACCTTCGCCTACTACTGCTCACTCCACGGCACGACCACCAAGGGCATGGTCGGCACCATCGTGGTCACCGGATGACAGCCCGACCTAGGAGACCCCCGTGCACCACACCACTCGCCTCGTCGTAGCCACGCTCGCTCTGCTGGCCCTGTTCGCCACCGCATGCAGCGGCGATGACAGCGCCGGCTCCAACGGCAGCACCACCACTCGGGACGCAGCAACAAGCTCCGGCGCCACCATCCGGGTGCCGGAGGACCAACCGACGATCCAGGATGCGGTCGACGCGGCCGCACCTGGCGACCTCGTGCTCATCGCACCAGGCACCTACGCCGAGTCTGTTGACGTCGAGACGGAGAACCTCGTCATCCGCGGACTCGACCGCAACGACGTGATCCTCGATGGTGGCTTCGAGCTCGAGAACGGCATCCGGGTGCTCGCCGATGGTGTCGCCGTCGAGAACATGACCGCGCAGAACTACACGGCCAATGGCTTCTTCTGGACAGGAGTCACGGGCTACCGCGGCTCGTATCTGACGGCCTACCGCAATGGCGACTACGGGGTGTACTCCTTCGACGCAACCAAGGGGCAGCTCGAGCACATCTGGGCCTCGGGGAGCCCCGACGCCGGCGTGTACATCGGCCAGTGCTACCCGTGCGACGCGGTGCTCGACGACGTCGTGTCGGAATACAACGGTTTGGGATACTCAGGCACCAACTCCGGCGGGAACCTGCTCATCGTCAATTCGATCTTCCGCTACAACCGAGCCGGCATCGTGCCCAACAGCGGCTCCTACGAGCTCTGCTACCCCGGCCGCGACAACACGATCGTCGGCAACATCGTCTACGGGAACCAGCAGCCCGACACACCCGCGATCGATGTCGCGCTCTTGGCAATGGGCAACGGCATCCTCGTGGCCGGTAGCAACCGCAACGTGGTGGCTCGGAACCTGGTGTTCGACCACGAGCGCGTCGGGATCGGGCTCGTGCCCTTCCCCGAGGACGAGGCCAACGACGGTGTGCCCGACGACTCCACCTGGGACACCCCCTGCGCCGACGTGCGCGATGACCCTCCTACCGTCACGGATCCCGACCTCTTGGGGCTGGTGCTCTGGGATGCGATGCAAAACCAGGTCAGGGACAACGTCGTCAGCGATTCAGGGCTGGCCGACATCGGGTTCGGAAGTCTCCAACCCGATCTCGCCGGCCTCGACAACTGCTTCGCCGGGAACACCTTCAGCACGACCTCCCCGTTCGAGCTCGAGGCCCTCGCTCCCTGCGAGGGCGAGCCCACCGCAAGCGACTGGACCGCCGGCGCTCTCGACCTGGGCGCCCTGATCGCGGCTGTGCGACCACCATCAGTCGACTACCAGACCGCAGCCACCCCTGAGCCCCCCGACCAGCCCTCCATGCCCGACGCGGCGACGGCACCGGCCCGGCCCGCCACCAACGTGCCCTTCGCTGTGGATCTGGACGCGATCACGGTGCCGGAGCGCCCGGCCAAAGCGTGAACCGCTCATCGGTCCGCCATGCAGGTGCATCGGTCGGGGCGCTCGTCCTCGTGCTCGGCCTCGCTGGTCTTGCAACCGCCGCGCTCCTATCGGCGATCGACGATCCCCCACTGGCCACGGGCAGGGTGGCGGGCGTCGGTCCGCAGGGGCGCGTCGCGCAGTTCAAGGTGGAGTGTGGGTGGAGCCATGCGGCCTCGGACGACCCGATCGTGCATCCAGGCGCCCCAGGCGCGTCCCACCGGCACGACTTCTTCGGCAACACCTCCACGTATGCCGGCTCGACGGCCGTGGATCTCCGCAGCAGCGCGACCACCTGCCAGAACAAGCTCGACACAGCGGCGTACTGGGCCCCGGCACTCCTCGTAGACGGCACGCCTGTCGCCCCCCTCGGCAGCGTCGCCTACTACCGGCCCGGAAGTGGAGTCGATCCAGCCGACCTTCGCCCGTACCCAGCTGGGCTGATGATGGTGGCCGGCGACGGAGGCGCGACGGGCCCACAACCCCGCGAGGTCGCGGCATGGCACTGCGGCGCATCTCCGGCGCTGCACGCCACGCCACCGGCCTGCTCGCGCACGGCCCCTCTCGCCGTGCGCGTCGCCTTCCCAGACTGCTGGGACGGCGTGCGACTCGACAGCGCCGACCACAAGTCCCACGTCGCCTACAGCAGCGAAGGGCACTGCCCCCGCGAGCACCCTGTGCCCGTGCCACAGCTCATCTTCGAGGTGCGCTACCCAGTCACGGGCGACCCGAGCGCACTCGCCCTTGCCTCGGGAGGCACCCACGGCGCGCACGCTGACTTTCTGAACGCCTGGGATCAGCAAGCGCTGGAGCGCGAGGTTCGCGTCTGTCTCAACGGCAACAGGGTGTGCGGCGTCGTCTCCAACCGCGCCACGGGGTGAATGGCCGCGTCACACCCGACCGGTAGCGTCGCCGAAATGCCTGATGCCGTCACCGTCGCTCTCCAGCGGGTGGTGGCCGAGCTACCCGGTGGCGGCGAGGTGCGCGAGGGCCAGCAGGAGATGGCCGCCGCCATTCGCAAGGGGATCGCCGAACGCAAGCACGTCGCAGTGCAGGCCGGGACTGGCACAGGCAAGACGCTTGCCTACCTCGTACCGGCACTCCTCGCAGGGCGACGCACCGTCGTCGCCACCGCCACCAAGGCGCTCCAGGACCAGTTGGCGGGCAAGGACCTCCCCTTCCTGGAACGACACCTCGACGTCCCCTTCTCCTGGGCGGTGCTCAAGGGTCGCTCCAACTACATCTGCATGCAGCGCCTCACCGAGCTGGCTGCGGCCGGCAAGGAGGGCGCGCAGCAGCTCGCCCTCGACGGGGTGGCATCCCGCGTCCCCGCTGACGACCTCGTCGAGCTCGCTCGATGGGCGGCCACCACAGAGAGCGGCGACCGAGCCGAGCTCGAGGTCGAGCCAACGGACCAGGCGTGGGCAGCGGTAAGCGTGAGCGCCCGGGAGTGTCCCGGCGCAAGCAAGTGTCCGAGCGGCAGCGAGTGCTTCGCTGAAGGCGCTCGGAACAAGGCGCTGCAGGCCGACGTCGTCGTCGTGAACCTCCACCTCTACGGACTCGACCTCGCATCGGGCGGAGTCATCCTCCCGGAACACGAGCTCGCGATCATCGATGAAGCCCACCAGCTGGAAGACATCGTCTCCGCTACCTGCGGCGTCGAGATCACGGGCCACCGATTTGCCGACCTGGCCCGTCGCACCCGCGGACTCATCGCCGATGACCAAGTATCCGCGGGAGTAGACGATGCCGGGCGTCTGCTCACCACGGCACTGCGGTCACAGCAGGAGCGGCGACTCAAAGGCGGGCTGCCTGACGACATAGCCGGCGCAATCACCGTCGCTCGGGGAAGGGTGCAGACGGTGCTGAGCGCCGCGAAGGCAGTGCCGAGCAACGCTCCCGAGGAGAGCCGAGCCCGCGCGTTGCGAGTCGTGCAGGGGGCCACCGCGCTCATCGACGATCTCAACGTGGTGGAGCTGATCAACGACAGCCAGGTCGTGTGGGTCGAGGGCGGGGATGCCAACCCCACCCTGCGTGTCGCACCGCTGGATGTCGCGCCCCTCCTACGCACCGCCCTGTGGGACAAGCGCACCACCGTGCTCACGAGCGCCACGCTTCCGAGCAAGCTCTCGGAGCGCCTCGGAGTCGACCCGGTGCAGATCGACGAGCTCGATGTCGGCAGCCCCTTCGACTACGAATCCAACGCGCTCCTGTACTGCGCCGCACACCTCCCGGACCCACGCAACCACGCGTACCTCGACGCCATGGTGAGCGAGCTCGGCGACCTCATCGAAGCCGCCGGCGGGCGCACGCTCGCATTGTTCACCAGCTTCCGGGCGCTCGAGGAAGCGGCGGCGACCCTCCGGGGCCGACTGTCGGTGCCGATCCTCTCCCAGCGCGACCTGCCCAAGGCCCGCCTGCTCGAGCAGTTCACCGCATCGGAGGAGACCTGCCTCTTCGCCACGATGGGCTTCTGGCAGGGCGTCGACGTGCCCGGCTCCTCGCTCAGCCTCGTCACGATCGACAAGATCCCGTTCCCACGGCCCGACGAGCCGCTGCTCCAGGCGCGTCGTGAACGAGCGGGCTCTGCGGCCTTTGGTCTGATCGACCTGCCGCGGGCGGCCACCCTCCTCGCGCAGGGCTCCGGACGGCTCATCCGCACGGCCACCGACCGCGGGGTGGTCGCCGTGCTCGATCCCCGTCTTGCCAAGGCGGGCTACCGGTGGGACCTCGTGCAGGCCCTTCCCCCGATGCGACGCACCAAAGACCCGGCTGAGGCTCGAGCCACCCTCGAGGCCATCCGCGATGATGGCGCCTAGCGGAGCAAGCTCATGGCCCCCAGCAGCAGCGTCGTCTGCGCCGCCAGCGCGGCGCCCAAGCGCAGCGTCAGCCTTGTCTCAAGCACACCAAGCTCGGCGCGGAGCTCACCCCGCATGCCCGCCAGCTCGCCGCGCAGCTCGGCCAGTTCGGCGCGGAGGAACTGCTTGGTGACGAGCTCGTCGGCTTCGATGGAGGGGTACTGAGTCATGAGGGCGTTGGTGTCGTCGTCGCCGAGGATCGGCACGAGCTTCTGGTAGATCGATACGCGATGTCGGGCATCGAGAGCCATGGTGGCGGACTTCCTGCGTTCAAGCAACGGGAGGAAGGGGAAGCAGCCCACCGTACCGAGGGCTCGGGCCCTGCCACCAGGGGGTAGACCGTCTCGCATGGTCTCGACCACCCCCCGGCCGCCGGCGCCCAGCACGGACCGCAACCGACGTCAGCTCATCACCACCCGGCGGCGCGCGACGGCGTTGTTGGCGGTGGTGGCCGCGGTCTTCGTGGGCACCGTGGCCGCAGGGGCTGAGGACGGATCCGGCCTCGGATACGTGCAGGCGATGGCCGAGGCATCGCTCGTCGGCGGGCTGGCCGACTGGTTTGCCGTGGTGGCCCTGTTCCGACACCCGCTCGGACTCCCCATCCCCCACACCGCGATCATCACCAAGCGCAAGGAGCAGTTCGGCGAGACGCTGGGCGAGTTCATCCAGGACAGCTTCCTCACCCCCGATGCCGTAGCCGAGCGGGTGCGCGCGGCCGGCGTCGGTGCTCGGGTGGCGGCCTGGATGGCCGAACCGACCAACGCCGAAAAGCTGGCCGGCCATGCCCTGGGCGCGGCGGTCGAGGTGGTGGACCTGTTGCAGGACGAGACGGTGCACGACGTCATCGAGCGCCTTCTTCGAGAACGAATCAAAGCCGCGTCGATCGTGCCCATGGCCGGCCGGGCGATGGGAGCGCTGACCAAGGAAGGGCGTCACAACGAGGTGGTCGACGCGGCGCTGTTGGGTCTCGACCGCTACCTCGACGAGCACCGCGACGAGCTCCGGTCCCGCTTCCGCGACCAGGCGCCCTGGTGGCTCCCGGGCGCCGTGGAAGACCGCATCTTCGAGCGCCTGCTCGATGGGGTGCGCGCAGTTCTTGACGACATGGCACACGACCGCGGCCATGGTCTTCGGCGCCAGCTCGACGCCCGCATCCTCCTGTTCGTGGAGGAGCTCCAGACCTCCCCCGAGCTACGCGCCAAGGGCGAGCAGCTCACGCGAGACCTGCTCGAGCGTCCCGAGCTGCGCACCTGGGTGACATCGCTGTGGACCGATGCCAAGACACACCTGCGCGGCCAGGCCGCCGATCCGGCGTCGGCCCTTCACCAGCAGCTCAGCGCAGCCATCGTCTCCGGCGGCCTTCGTCTCCAGGCCGAACCCGCGCTGGCTGCCAAGATCGACGACGGCGCCGAGGCCGGCGATGCCACCGACCACGGTGCCGTTGATGCGGATGAACTGGAGATCGGGG
>JANOQG010000191.1:0-1808 GCA_031422255.1 Actinomycetes bacterium
CCGCGTGACGCGCTCGTGGGCTCCACGCTCGCCGATCTGCCTCAGGGAGCGGAGGTGGCCACCGGCTCGCTACGGCGTCAATCACAGCTCGCGGCGGTCCGTCCCGACCTTCGCTTCGTCGGCCTCCGCGGGAACATGCGCGCCCGAGTCGACCAGGCGGCCCACCACCACGCCGTCGTGGTGGCTGCGAGTGCCCTTGATCGTCTCGGCTGGGCTGATGACATCGCGGAGCGACTTCCCACCGATCTCGTGCTGCCGCAGGTGGGCCAGGGCGCCCTCGCCATCGAGGCGCGCGCCGATGGCGATCTCCCTGAGCTCCTTGCAGCGATCGAGGATGCAGACACCCGCCGCTGCGTCGACGCTGAGCGCGCCTTTCTCGCCGAGCTCGGCGGCGACTGCTCGTTGCCAGCGGCGGCCTACGCCACCCTCAGCGCGGGCCGCTTGTCGATCGAGGGTCGTCTGCTTTCGGTCGATGGGCGGACGGTCCTGCGTCACACCGGCAGCGACGGCGCGGCCGTGGCCCGCCACCTCCTCGACCACGGTGGCACCGACCTTCTCGGCCGCTGACTCATACGCTGCTGCCATGCTCATCGTCACCGGCAGCGTGCAATCCCGACCCGAGACCATCGTCGAGGTGCTCGCTCTCAGCGTCGAGCACGTGCGGCGCTCGCGGGCCGAGCCCGGATGTCTGATGCACTCCGTCCACCAGGACGTGGAGGACCCGATGCGGGTGGTCTTCGTTGAACATTGGGAGGACAAGGCTGCCCTGGCCACGCACTTTTCCGTCCCTGCATCGGGCGCGTTCGTAGCCGACCTAGCCGACCTCACCGAAGGTCGTCCCACCCTCGAGGTCTACGACGCCAGCCCGACCTCGGTCTGACTCGAGCGAACGCGTCCCCCGCTCGGTCTACCGTGCGGGCATGGAGCTCACGCCCGAGGTGGTTGGCCGGGACGTGCGGCGCTCGTTCCCGCGGTCGCTCATGAGTGCCGACGGGTTGGGCACTTGATCCGATGACCGTGTACCTCGTCGGGGCTGGCCCCGGTGACCCTGGTCTGCTCACGGTGCGCGCAGCGGAGGTGCTGCAACGAGCCGACGTCGTCGTCTACGACCGGCTCTCCGTCGAGGCGCTGCTGGAGCTGGCGCCCCCGGAGGCTGAGCGGATCAGCGTGGGGAAGGCCCCCGGGCAGGTGACGATGACGCAGGAGGACATCAACGCGCTCCTGGTGGCGAAGGGACGCACCCACTCCACCGTGGTGCGGCTCAAGGGGGGCGATCCCTTCGTCTTCGCTCGTGGCGGGGAGGAGGCTGCAGCGCTCGCCCAAGCAGGCGTGGCCTTCGAGGTCGTGCCCGGCATCACCTCGGCCATCGCCGTGCCGGCCTACGCCGGTATTCCGGTCACCCTCCGGCACAGCTCCACATCGTTCACCGTGGTCACGGGTCACGAGGACCCGGAGGCGGGCGACGATGGCTCGGTCGACTGGCAGGCCGTTGCCCGCGTGGGCGGAACCATCGTGATCCTCATGGGAGTCGCGCGCATTGGGCGCATCGCGGAGGAGCTGATTGTCGGCGGGTTGTCGCCCTCCACTCCCGCTGCCGCCGTGCGCTGGGGCACCCGCCCCGAGCAGACCGTGGTTCGGGCCACCCTCGGTACGATCGCCGACCAGATCCTTGCCACGCCCTCGGTGATCGTCGTTGGCGAGGTGGCCGGGGTTGATCTCGCCTGGTTCGAGCGGCGCCCGCTGTCGGGTCGCCGCGTAGTTGTCACCCGCACGCGCGCGCAGGTGTCGCAGCTCTCCGTCGCCCTTCG
>JANOQG010000192.1:0-1588 GCA_031422255.1 Actinomycetes bacterium
ACGCGGCCTCGTGGCTGTGCCGACCACGCACCCCCGAGCGAACCTGCGGCAAATCAAGCCCGGGCCGGTCTTTCTCTGCCGCACATTGGTGCCACGCCGTGCCCACCGCTCAGCCGCAGGCTTGTCCCCGACCACCCACCAGCGAGCGAACCTGCGGCAGATCGAGCCCGAAGCGAATCCTCTTTGTGTCAAGGCTGAGTTGGGGGAGGGCTTTCTGGCGCGTCGAGTGGACCGCTCGTGTTGGCGGGCGCGGCGTGGTCGTAGGGTCGGGGCGGGTCCGGGAGTGACTGATCCGAAGAGCCGGCTGTTGCGGGGTGTGAGGCCGGTCACGCTGGATTCAAGAGTCGTCCCCGCGTTGTCCTCCCGGGCCCACTCAACTTCGTGACGAGGTCGAGCGGGTGGTTGCTGTTCGAGTCGTCGGGTCAGTCTCGGGTGTCGGCGAGGAGCTGGCGGTAGACGGCGTCGCTGATGCGTCGCTTGAGGGCGCGCATCGCTTCTTTCTTGGTCTTCCCTTCGGCCAGCTTGCGTTGGTAGTACACGCGTCCGGGGGTGTCGTGGGCGATCTGGGTCAGGGCGGCGGTGTAGAGCGCGTGGTTGATCTGTCGGTCACCGCGAGGGTTGAGCCGGTGCCGGGCCTTGGGTCCTGAGGACGCTTCGATGGGGGCGGTGCCGTTGTGGCGGGCGTAGTGCCCGGCGGTCGGGAACCGGCGCACGTCGCCGCTGTGCCCGACGATGATCGCAGCGCCGATCGGGCCAACTCCGTACACATCGTCGACCGAGGTCTTGGCGGCGGTGACCGCGGTGACGGTCCGGGCCCGAGTGTCGGCCAGGCCCTGATCGAGGAGCTCGATCTCCTCGACGAACTGGCGGCAGGTAGCGACCCGCTCGAGGGTGATCGGGTCACAGATCTCCATGCTGACCAGGAGCTTCGTCGCTCGGGCGGCGGTCAGGGACCGGCTGGTGCCGCCCTCGACGAGCACGCACAACACCGCGTGGAGGCGGCACACGCTGCGGGTCCGTTGGGCGGTGAGCTGGTGGTAGCGGTCTGCCAGCAACCGAAGGATCACCCGGTCCTCGTGCTCACCGGTGACGGTGTTCAACGTCGCGTTCCGCAACGCGACGATCGCGGCGGAGCGGGCATCGTTGGGATCGGTCTTGTCGATCCGGCCGGTGTCCATCAACCGCACCCGCGACGACAGCTTCGGGGGCACATCGACCACGTGCTCGCCGGCACCCACGAGCTGCTGGGCCAACATCGACCCCAACCCGGTCGCTCCCTCGATCGCCCAGATGCGCGGCTCGAAACAGGCGGCCCACTCAAGCAGCCGAGCCCGCTGATGACGGTCGGCCTCGACACGGATCTCGCCGACCACCGCCTCGCTGGCATCAACCGCGGTGGCGGTGTGGGACCCCTTATGAGGGTCAATCCCGATCATGAACATGATGTGCTCCAAACTGCGGTGCCGATAGGGGTGGACCGCGGCGGGCAGACCTGATGCGGGGTGACGTTGCCGTTCCTCTTTCGAGCCACGCCGTGGCAGGACCTGACGGACAGTCGCTTCGTTCAGAAGCCAACAGATGTCGTGGC
>JANOQG010000193.1:0-3573 GCA_031422255.1 Actinomycetes bacterium
GCAGGCTCGGCCAGGCCAGTCGCGTCCCGCAAATCTGCGGCAGATCCGGCCCGATCGAGGCTCGGGCTGCCGCAGATTGGCTCGGTGATGGACGACAAGGGGCCTCGCGCTTGCGGCGTTTGTGCCCGGCAGGCGAGTTCCTCGGAGGCGAACGGGCCTAGCGGAAGGACGCGGCGAGGTGGTTGGCGATCGTCTTGGCGCCTCTGGACGCGAGGAGGATCGAGTAGTGGTTGGTGTTGTCCACCAACATCTCCATGCGGATTGGCCACGTTGCCCGCAGCGGATCGAGGAGCTCGTCGGGGAGCAGCGGTGGCACTTGGTTGAGCAGGCCTCGTGGCGCTCGGAGCAGCACAGCCCGCTGCGTCAGCCCGTGAAACGCGCGGCGCACCTGGCGGTCGACGAGGAGCTCGCGGCCGTCGTGGCGGACCGCGGCGAGGGAGGCGGAGGAGCGGAGGCGTGGGGCGTCGCTCCCGATGAGGTCGTGATCCAACCAGGCTTCGGTATCGGCGTTCCACGCACCCGGGTCCTCGAGAGCGGGGTGGGCTCGCCAGTACGCGAAGTAGGACGCCCGGTCGGCGAAGCTCATCTCGAGTCGCGTGAGCGCGGGGCCGAGCACCCGTTCGAGCAGGGCGTCGGGCTCGACCCCATGGGGGAGGGGCAGTGCGACGCCGCCGTCGACCAGGAGCACCGCCGACCATCGCGTCGGGCAGATCGTTGCGGCGGACGTGGCGACGTACCCACCCATCGAATGACCCACGAGGACGGCGCGTTCCAATCCAAGATGGTCGAGCACGGCGATGAGGTCGGCGGCATGCGCCCGCATCCCGAACGGCTCGGGCAGGGTGTTCGACAGCCCCCTTCCGCGGAGGTCGGGAGCGATCAGCGAAATGCTCGGGTCGAGGGCGCGGGCCACCGATTGCCACGAGCGGTGATTGCCGGTGATGCCATGGGCGGCGACGACCATCTTTGGCCCGCTGCCCCATCGCCCAACGTGGAGTGAACCGCCGGCCACAGGCACCTCGAAGGTGGAGTAGGCCGGGAGCGCCATCGGCGGAAGGCTACTGCGCCGCGTCGGCCCCCTAGCCTGCCGGAGCGTCAGAAACGATCGCCGGGAGGCCTTGGTGAAGCTGGGAGACATCGCGAACGAGGGTGCGGTGAAGTACGGCAAGCCGCTCGACGGGGTGCGCGTCCTTGCCGCTGAGCAGATGCAGGCCATGCCTTTTGCCACGCAGCTGCTCGCCCGCCTAGGCGCCGACGTGATCAAGGTGGAGCACCCCACGACCGGCGACTCGGGGCGGGCATCCAGCCCGTTCATGCTCGACCCCGACGGTCGCAAGGTGGGCGCCACCTACCTCCGCAACAACGTCAACAAGCGCAGCGTCGGGCTGGACTTGAAGGCTCCGGAGGGCCGGGAGCTGTTCTTGGACCTGGTGCCCCACTTCGACGTGGTGGCCGAGAACTTCAAGGCGGGAACCCTCGAACGGCTGGGCCTGGGCTACGACGTGATCGCTGAGCGCCACCCCGCCGTGATCCACGTCTCCCTCTCGGGCTTCGGTCACGACAGCCCGTACCGCGACTGGCCCGCGTACGCCGCGATCGTCGAGGCCATGTCTGGGATCTACGCGTGGAAGACCCCGGCCGGACCACCCACCACCATTCCTGTGGGTGCCCTCGGCGACATCAGCAGTGCGCTCTTCGTGGTGATCGGAATACTGGCGGCGCTTCGCCAGCGCGACCGAACCGGTGAGGGTCAACACGTCGATGTCGCCATGCTCGACGCCATGCTGGCCATGACGGACGTCGTCACCAACCTGTGGTCGCTCGGTGCCCGACCGGATGGCGACACGCCCCTCGGCGTGATCTGCGAGGGCTTCCAATGCTCCGATGGCTATGTGGTGATGCAGGTGGTGCGCGAGCACCAGTTCACCAAGCTCGCAGACCTGATCGGCAAGCCGGAGTGGCACCACGACCCCCGCTTCGCCGACCGCTACGGCTGGGAGCCCAACCTCGATGCGATCATCCGGCCGGCTGTGGAGGCCTGGTCCTCCACGCGCACCCGCGCCGAGGCGGCGGCCGAGCTCGCGGCTGCCGGCATCGCGGCGGGACCCAGCCAGACCGCTCCCGAGGTGATCGCCGACCCGCACGTCGCCGGCCACCACATGCTGGTGGAGATGCCCCGGTCCGACGGCGGCGAGCCTGTCCTGGTGCCCGGCAATCCCGTGAAGCTCTCGAAGATGGCCGAAGGCCCGGACAGCCGTGTCCCATGGCTCGGTGAGCACACCGACGCGGTGCTGACGGCTGAGCTGGGGCTCAGTGCCGAGCGCCTGGCGTCACTGCGGGCCGCCGGGGTCATCGGCTGACGGTCGGGCCGCTCCGCTCGGCGACCACCTCGGGGCGTCGCGCACTAGGGTCAACCCCTGATCTGACGACCCGTCAGATTTCACTGGCCCGCGGCGCGGACCCAGTCGCCAGGAGCATCAATGGACTTCGAGTTCACACCGGAGCAGCGGTCGTTCATCAAGGAGGTCGAGGCCTTTCTGGAGGCCAACGACGACCCCGATGTCTTCGATGTGACCCGGGAGAACATGGCGCAGATCGTCGATACCCCCAAGCGACGAGCGTTCATGGCCAAGCTCGGCGAGAAGGGCTGGCTGGGCATGACCTGGCCCGAGGAGTACGGCGGATCCGCAGGCGAGGGTGTCTACGAGTACCTGCTCAACGAGCGCCTGGCTGGGCGCGGCGGTCCGCAGATCGGCAAGGGCGTCGGGATCATCGGCAAGACCCTGATCGCCCACGGCAACGACTTCCTGAAGGCCACGTTCCTCCCCAAGATCTTGCGCAACGAGGTGGAGTTCGCGGTCGGCTACTCTGAGCCCGACGCCGGCTCGGATGCCGCCTCCATGCGCCTGAAGGGTGAGCGGGGCGAGCGCGACGGCCAGACCGGTTGGATCCTCAACGGGCAGAAGACGTGGACCACCTCGGCACACTTCGCGGAGTGGTACTGGCTTGGCGTGCGCACCGACCCCGACAACAAGCACCGCGGCATCACCCTCATGCTCGTGCCGCTCGACCAGCCCGGCATCACGATCAACAAGATCGACACCATGGGCGGCGTCCCGATGGGCGACGAACGCACGAACGAGGTGTTCATCGACGACGTGTTCGTGCCTGACGACTACGTCGTCGGCGAAGTGAACTCTGGCTTCCAGTACATCAGCCAGGCGCTCGACCTCGAGCGCTTCACCATGTTCACGATCGCGCCCATCAAGCAACGCCTCGATGTGCTCTGCGACCACGTGCGCACTGGCACCCGCGACGGTGAGCCGCTCAAGGACGACCCGATCATCCGCCAGCGCATCGGCCAGCTGGCCACTGAGGCCGAGGTGGCCAGGGTCATGGGTCTTCGGGTCGTAGCGGAGTCCATGAAGGCCGACAAGGTGCCCGGCACGCCGCCGCCCACCGTGGAGTCCTCGCAGTACAAGCTGTTCGCCACGGAGTTCTCCCGCCGCCTGGCCGATGCGTCGATGGACCTCGGTGCGCCCGGCACGCAGCTCCGAGAGAAGACGGTCGCTG
>JANOQG010000194.1:0-22233 GCA_031422255.1 Actinomycetes bacterium
GGCGCGGGGTCGGGCATCGGACGCGCCACCGTGCATCGTCTCGTCGAGGAGGGAGCCACCGTGCTGGCGGCCGACATCTCCGCCCCTGGGCTCGCGATGACGGCCAAGGACGCCACCCGACCCGAGGCGGTCACGGAGTTCGTCGGCGACGTCAGCGACCCAAGCTTTGGCCCCGCCGCCGTGGCGGCCGCACTCGAGCTGGGTCCGTTGCGCACCGTCGTGAACTCGGCGGGCATCTTGCGCTTCGAGCACACCCACGAGGTGGCGCTCGAGAGCTGGCAGAAGATCCTCGACGTGAACCTCACCGGCACCTTCCTCGTGTGTCAGGCCGCCATCCCGGCTCTGCTTGAGACGCGCGGCGCGATCGTGAACGTGGCGTCCACAGCGGCCCTCGCCGCGCACCCCTGGGCGGCGGCCTACTCCGCATCCAAGGGCGGCGTCCTCGCCCTCACACGCACGCTGGCCATCGAGTACGCGAAGCAGGGCCTGCGGGCGAACGCCGTGTGTCCGGGCTCGATCGACACGCCGATCATTGATGCGTTTGGGCTGCCGAAAGGCGCCGACAGCAAGTTGCTCTACCGCATCATGTCGCCCACCGGCATGGGTGATCCGAAGGTGATCGCGGCCGCCATCGCCTACCTCGGGTCGGACGACGCGATGCACGTGAACGGCGCCGACCTACGTGTCGATGGCGGCACTCACTCCTGATGGACTTCTGCTTCTCGGCCACCTTCTCGCAGCCCGACGAGCTCGTCCCTCTGGCCAAGGCGGGCGACGAGAGCGGGTGGAGCACCCTCACCGTCTCCGACCACCTGATCAACCCCGTCGAGACGCGCTCCACCTATCCCTACACCAAGGACGGGAAGCGCCGGTGGGAGATGGGCACCCCGTGGCCCGACCCGTGGGTGACAGTGGGTCATCTCGCGGCCGTCACGCAGCGATTGCGCTTCCTCACGACCGTGTACATCCTCCCGGCGCGCACTCCCGTGCACGTCGCCAAGCAGGTGGGCACGGCAGCGGTCCTGTCGGGCAACCGGGTTGGGCTTGGCATCGGGATGGGGTGGATGGAGGAGGAGTTCGACGCCATGGGCACGCCGTTCTCCAAGCGGGGCAAGCGCGCCGACGAGATGCTCGAGGTCATGCGCAAGCTGTGGACGGGCGAGATCGTCGAGCACCACGGCGAGTTCTTCGACGTCCCGCCGCTGGAGATGCTGCCGGCGCCGAGTGAACAGGTTCCCATCCACGTCGGTGGCGTCTCGGAGGCGGCGCTGCGCCGGGCCGCCCGTCACGACGGCTGGGTGAGCGACCTCCACACCATCGAGGAGCTGGCGGCCATTCGAGCGCAGATCGAGCGCTACCGCGAGGAGTACGACCGCACCCACGTGCCCTTCTCGGTGTTCGGGTCGGCCCGCGACGCGTGGGATCTCGACGGGTACCGCAGAGTGGCGGAGGCCGGCGTGACCCACCTCGTCACCATGCCCTGGTACTTCTACGCGGGGGCCGACGCGGACACCGCCGGCAAGGTGGGGGGCATCCACCAGTTCGCCGAGGACGTCATCGCGAAGTGGTGACGGACTGAGCCGATGACGCAGTGCGTCGCGTTCCTCCGCGCGGTCAACGTTGGGAAGCGCACCACTCCCATGGCCACGCTCAAGGCGCTGGCCGAGGGACTCGGCTACGCGGAGGTCTGGACGTACCTCAACAGCGGCAACCTGGTCTTCTCAGCCCGAGGGCGGCGCGCCGACCTCGAGCAGCAGCTCGAGGCGCGGTTCGAAGCCGAGTTCGGGTTCGTCGTCGAGACCTTCGTTCGCACTGCAGCCGAGCTGCAGGCTGTGGGCGAGGCGCAACCGTTTGCCGTCCCCGACGGCCATACGCACATGGTGACCTTCTTCCGCTCCCTCGCCACACCCGCGCAGCAGGCAGCGCTCGAGGGTCTGTCCAACGACATCGACTCCCTTGTCGTCGTCGGTCGAGAGGTGCACTGGCGCATCAAGGGGACCGTGATGACCTCAAGGCTCAAGCCGAGGGACTGGGCCAGCACCGGCATCGGCCCCTCCACCTCACGCAGCATGACCGGACTTGGCAGGCTCATCACCAAGCTCGACTGATCAGATCTTGCGGCGCCGGCCGCCCGTTCTCTGAGAGCGACGGCTGCGCGCTGCGCACGTCTGCCATGCTCGCACGATGGACGCCGTGGCGCCGTCGGACTTCTACACCGGTCTCGTGGCGCAGCTCTATGCTCCGCTGCGCTCCGCTGGCGCGCCCGATCCGCAGCCCTACGCAGCGTTCATTGCGGCCAACGGAGTGCCTGCTCTTGAGCTCGGGTGTGGCGACGGCGATCCTCTGCTGCAGCTCCGGTCGATGGGGCTCGATGTGGAGGGCCTCGACTCCTCTGGCGACATGCTGGCTCGCTTGCGGGTGCGCGCGGAGGCCGGCGGCATCGAGGTGGTGGTGCACCACTCGACGATCGAGGCGATGGAGATCCGCCGCCGATACCGATCGATCTTCCTGGCAGGCGAGACCTTCAACCTGCTGCCCGACGACGACACGGCGTGGCATGCCCTCGACCGCATCCGCACGCACCTCGAAGCCGGTGGGGTCGCGCTCATCCCGCTCTTCATACCGAGGCCCACACCGGAGCGCTTCTTCGGTGCGGCGCGAACCCACACGGCGAACGACGGCTCGGAGATGCGGGTCACCGCCCTGTCCGAAACGCGCGACGTCGCCAACCGACTCCAGGTCACGATGCTTCGCTACGAGGTCGAGACCGCCGACGGAGTGGTCACGACCGAGGAGCGCCCCTGGCTCCTGCACTGGCACACCCAGGATGGCTTCCAGGCCTTGGCGGAGGAGGCAGGCTTGACGGTGCTCGCGGTGCTCGCGGCGGACGGGTCGCCAGCAGGCCCGGAGGACGCGGAGTTCGAGTTTCACCTGCAACCCGACCCGACTTGGGACGCGCCCCGAACCTCACGCCCGACGTCCGGAGCGGGCGCCGTGGTGGCGGCGGCGATGTTCGGGCTCGAGCAGGCCATGTACGGCGAGCGCCCGAAGGTGGAGGTCGTCGCCGAAGCCGAATCTGACGGCCTCGACGTCGGGAACATCGACCTCGACCTCGACGACCCGACCCGTTCGCGCATCACCCTTCAAGGGGACGACGGCAATCACGACGCAGGCTGACAGGGGCAAGGCGGGTAGAACTGCCACCATGAGATGGCTCGCTGGGCTCGCGCTGGCCCTTGTGCTCGTGGTGGTGCCCGCCGGGCCCGCCCATGCCTGCTCATGCGGTGAGCCGGACCCCGCGACGGCGATCACGGTGGACATCACGGCGTCAGACGTCGAGACCCGACCGGAAGAGGGAAACGAGTTCTGGGGGGTCGTCGACCTTCGCGGCAGGACGACGACCGTGGTCGGCGCGTTGCCAGCGCTGCTCGCTGGCGTCGAGATCGGCACTGTTCCGGTGCTGTCGTCGGTGATCACCGACCCGTCCGCTGCTGCCACCGACTCGTGCAACACGCCCCGTGCCCCTGCCGCGGGCGCCGATCTGAGGGTGACGGGTCATGCCTCGCAGGACGATGGTGAGCTCGTGATCTGGACGGGCCCCTGCAGCGGTTCATTCGAGGTGACGGCCGCGGCACCCGTAGCCGTCGCAGACCCGGTCGATGAGGTGAACTCCAGGATGACGCCGATTCTGGTCGGGGCGGGCGTCGTGGCGGTTGCGGGCTTCGCCGCCGTCTCAGTGGCGCGACGGCGCCGGGCGATTCGCTGATCTGAGGCCAGCGAGCGTCCCTGACCTAGGTCGAGACGGTCTTGAAGATCCACTCTCGCATGGGTACACACTGGAGGTTGGCGCGGTCGCCGAAGGTCTCCATGTGGTCGTCGACGATCTTGATCTGGTCCATGAGCTTCGCGGGGTCGTCGGCGCAACCGAAGAACCGCGTGAAGTCGAGCATGTCCTCATCGGTGGGCACCGCCTCGTAGACGATGCCGCGCACACTCGGCGCACCGGGTGTGATCGGTCGCAGGGTTTGGTTGCGCACGTAGAGCCAGAACGGATGGATCTCGAAGCTCAGCGGCGTGTGCTCGCCGTGCCAGATCCGGTAGAAGGTCTCGTCGTCGACGGCCGGCTTCTTGTCGAAGAACGTGGTGATCGAGAGCCCGGGGGAACGCTCACCATCGGGCCATGTGCGGCGTTCGCCATAGCCGCGGGCGATCGACTCCGCCACGATCCAGCCGTAGGTGTCGGCGCCCGCTGACTCGATGGCCTCCTCGTGGGGCGCTCGGTTGTCGTAGGAGTCGAGCCAGATCGACACTGATGCCGCGAGCAGCGACCCATTGGGCTGAGCCCCCACGCGGTAGGCCTTTCCCAGGGGTTCCTCGACGCAGATCCGCAGGCCGGCGACCCCCAGGTCGAGCAGTCGAGGGGCGACGACGTCGAGCAGGGCACCGCGCAGCGCGTCGAGGTCTTGGTCGGGGCGGCGCCAGAGGCCGTAGACGAGCTTCTCCATGGCCGGAACCTACCGGAAGGCTGATCAGATCAGCTCGACAGGAAGAGCGTGGGCAACGCCGACCGCGGCGCCGACCTCAGCAGCGCCCCGGCGCAGGAACGCCTCGGTCCCGGCGGCGCCGCCGAGGGCGTCGAAGTAGACGGCATGCGCGCGCAGCGACTCCATGCCCCGCTCGATGCTGTCGCTGATGTCGACGAAGTGCTTCGAGAGGGGCGACGACGCGACGAGCACGAAGCGGACGCCGTCCCACGGCTCGTGTCCCTCACTGATCAGCTCCGGGAAGACCCACCGGTTCCCGGCGTCCCGCACCGCATCGACCACCGCCTCGCCCAGCACACGGTGGTCGGCGTGGTTCCACCCCGCCGGGCTCCCGTAGAACCCCTCCCGGAACGAGCTCGTCAGCACGACGTCGGGACGCTGTCGACGGATGGCGCGGGCGAGGTCGCGGCGCAGGGAGAGGCCGTACTCCAGCATCCCGTCGCGGTGGCCGGAGAGGAACTCGACCGACTCGGCACCGACGATCGCCGCGCTGGCCTCCTGTTCGACAGAACGCACGCGCGCCGTTTCGTCCGGGTCCATCGACGCGATTCCGGCCTCGCCTCGCGTGGCCAGCAGCTCCACCGCCGTCTTGCCCTGCGAGGTCCAGCGGGCGAGGGCCGAGGACCCCCCGTACTCCAGGTCATCTGGGTGAGCGACGATCGAGAGGCAGCGATCCCAGTCTTCGGGCACGGGTTCCAAGGTCACCAGGGCGACGCTACCGGCGTCGACGCGCCATGATCCGGGCATGGACCAGCGCTTTGGCATGACAATCCCGTTCGACGGCGTCCCGCTCCACGCACAGCGGGAGTGGATCATCGAGCTGGAGGAGCTCGGCTACACCGATGTGTGGTCGGCCGAGGCCAACGGCGCAGACGCGTTCACGCCGCTGGCCCTCGCCTCGGTGTGGGCGCCGACGCTGCGGCTGGGCACAGCGATCGTGCCGGCGTTCACACGCGGGCCCGCGTGCATGGCGCAGTCGGTTGCCTCCCTGGCAGACGCGGCTCCCGGCCGATTCGCGTTCGGCATCGGCACGTCGTCCAACGTCATCGTCGAGGGATGGAACGGCATCCCCTTCGAGGACCCCTACCAGCGCACCAAAGACATGGTGCAGTTCCTCCGTGCGGCCCTGACGGGCGAGAAGGTGACGATGGAGACCCCATCGTTCAGCGTGCGGGGCTTCAAGCTGGGTGTGCGCCCGGAGCAGCCAGTTCCGATCCTCATCGCGGCCCTGCGTGAAGGGATGTTGAAGCTGGCCGGGCGCGACGGCGACGGCGCCATCATCAACTGGCTCGGCGCCGAGGACGTGAAGACGGTGGCGCCCATCGTCCACGCCGCCGGCGACGGCTCCGACAAGGAGATCGTTGCCCGCATCTTCGTTGCGCCGACCGACGACGCAGACACGGTGCGCGGCATGGGTCGCTACGCCATTGCCGCCTACCTGAACGTGCCGGTCTACGCGGCGTTCCACGAGTGGCTCGGCCGCGGTGAGGTGCTGGGGGAGATGTGGCGGCTGTGGAAGGAAGGTGATCGCAAGGCAGCGCTTGCTGCGATCCCTGATCAGGTCGTCGACGACCTCATCGTGTGGGGCCCGCCGGAGAAGTGCCGCGAGCACATCCAGCGGTACGTCGACAACGGCGTCACCACCCCGGCCCTTGCCCTCCTGCCCTTCGGCATCGACGCCCGCCAAGCGATCCGCGACCTGGCCCCGCGCTAGCCCGGTCGAGCATCGCTACGGTCGGGGCGTGGAGCTCGACCCTGACGACCCAGTGCTCGCCGTCATCGCCCCACCGCGCCTCGAGCGGTTCCGCGCACTGCTCGGGCTGCGTGACGACGAGGCGATCACGGCGGACTTCTCCGGATGGAGCAAGCTCGTGCTGCTCAGCGACGACCTGGCCATCCTGTTCCCGCGGGACCAGACGCAGGTCGAGGCACTGGACTTGGAGATCGAGGCCCTCCGTACCCTCGAACCCCTCGGTCTGGCCCAGGTGCCTCAGGTCGTGGCCGTGTGGAATGACCCTGCGGTATCCGCCAATCGGGTGGTGGTCGTCCGTCGCCTTCCCGGCACGATGCTGGATCAGCGGATCGACGAGATCGATGCGGAGGAGCTGGGCGGTGTGCTCGAGCAGGTGGCGCGACTGGCCGCCTGCTGGCACGAGGTCGACCCTGGTCCGCTCGTTGGCCGACCGGATCGAAGCTCCGCGCCACACCGGACCGTGGATGAGTTGCTCAGCCAGCACCCGTCGGCACCCTCTGCGGATGACCTTGCCGCTCGCGTCGGCGAGCAGTTGGAGCTGGATGCGGCCACCCGCCTCGCTGCCGCCGCCACCCTCCGATACGCCCGGGCGCTGGCGCCCGTCGTTGTGCACGGCGACCTCCACGAGGGCCAGATCCTGGTTGACGATGACCTGCGCGTCACAGGCATCGTCGACTGGCAGACGGCACGCGTGGCCCATCCCTTTACCGAGTTCGATCTCGGCGAGTGGGGCTCGGGCACGTGGCGAGTCCATCGGCGGGCCTTCCCGGAGCTCCGTCGACGTCAGTGGGACGCGTACGCCGTTGCTCGGGGGCTCCCTGCCGACCTCGGGCCTACCTTCGAGATCTTCTGGAGCCTGGTGCACGCGCTTCGCTGGCCCGAGAGCGTGTACGTCGGGTCGGAGGTGACCGGCACGTTCGAAGAGACCAGAGACACGTTGCGCCAGGCACTGCGCTGAGCGCTGCTCGCCTGAGCAGGCGTCGTCAGCCGACGTTGCTCAGCCACCAGTCTCATGCGTTGTTGGCAGCCAGCTCTTCGAAGAAGGCGGTTGCTCCCTTGCCGAATCCGGTGAACCCCATGCGATGAGCCTAGGGAAGCACGTCGCTGCCCGCCGACGGGGACGCTGGTTCCGCGTAGAGTCCGACGATCGTCGTGCAGAGGGGGAGCCGTGGCTGACCTGTTGGAGATCGCCGAGCGCATGTGGACCGGCCAGGGGTCCACTGACGGGCACGGGCATCATCCAGTCACACAGGATCTTGGCCTGGCTGAAGTGGCGCCGCGGACCGCGTTCAACGCGGCCTTTGGCAACATCTCGGCCTTCGCCACCGATGAGGGGCTGCTCCTCGTCGACACAGGCAATCAGATCTTCGCCGCTACCAACCATGAACGGATTCGATCCTGGAACGCCGACCGGCTCGGCACGGTCGTCTACACGCATGGGCACATCGACCACGTGTTCGGCATGGCACCGTTCGATGAGGAGGCAACCACCAACGGCTGGGCGGCTCCTCACGTGGTGGCCCATGAGCTGGTGCCACCGCGGTTCGAGCGGTACCTCCTCACAGCGGGCTACAACGGAATCATCAACCAGCGGCAGTTTCAGTTTCCGAAGCCCTACTGGCCCACGAACTACCGCCAGCCCGATGAGATCTACCGCGACCACCGCACGCTCACCGTCGGCGGAGAGACGTGGGAGCTCCACCACGACAAGGGCGAGACGGATGACGCCACCTGGGTGTGGAACCCAGGCCGCAAGGTCCTCTGCACGGGTGACCTGTTCATCTGGGCAAGCCCCAACTGCGGCAATCCGCAGAAGGTCCAGCGCTTCCCACGCGAATGGGCGATCGGGCTCCGCAAGATGGCCGCGCTGGGTGCGGAGGTGCTCCTGCCGGGCCACGGCTTCCCGATCCTCGGCGCCGACCGCATCGCTGAGGCGTGCAACGACAGCGCCGAGCTGCTCGAGTCGCTCGTGGAGCAGACGCTTGCCCTGATGAACGAGGGGGCCCGGCTTGATGACATCGTCGCCTCCGTCCAGGCGCCCGCTCACCTCCTCGACAAGCCCTACCTGAAGCCCGTGTACGACGAGCCGGAGTTCGTGGTGCGCAACCTCTGGCGCCTCTATGGAGGCTGGTACGACGGCAACCCGGCCCGCCTCAAGCCGCCCTCCGACGCGGCCATCGCCGCGGAGATGGCGAGCCTGGCTGGTGGAGCGACGCGCTTGGCCGAGCGGGCGACCGAGCTGGCGGCGGCGGGGGACCTCCGCCTGGCTGGGCACCTCGCCGAGCTGGCGGTCCAGGCGGCGCCGGACGACGCGGGCGCCCACCGGGTACGTGCGGAGGTCTTCGGTGCCCGGGCCGCCGAGGAGCGCAGCACGATGTCGAAGGGCGTCTTCGCCTGGGCGCAACGTGAGAGCCAGCAGAAGGCGGAGGAGTAGCCCGGTCTCGATCCGTCAGGCCATCGCAAGCACGCGCTCGAGTGCCCCGTCCTCGAACACCTCAGGACCGGCCGACTCCGGGCCGCTGAGCATCGACGCCAGCAGTCCGAGGGTGAGCGGGTCGGTCAGCATGCTGGCGAAGAACGCCGCCCGGCGAGCGCGTCCCTCGGGGGTGAAGTTGCAACGGATCTCGGTCATCACGGACACGACGACGCGGATGCGGCGCATGCGCTCGGTTCGTTCCTCGTCGTACGCGGCGAAGGCCGCTTCCGACCAGTCGTCACCGTCCAGCAGGACGTCGGCAACGGAGCGTGCGTCGCGCAGCGCGATCGACAGGCCCTGACCGATCAGCTGGTCAGACCACCCCGCGGCGTCGCCGATGAGCACCGCGCCTTCGACAGCGGTGCTCTGCGCCCATGAGTCGGTCCCGGGATGCCCGGCGCACGGTCCTGCGGGAGTGGCGTTGGCGATGGCCTCGCCCAACGGCAGTGGGTCGACGCGGAAGGCATCCAGGAAGTGCCGGGCGCGATCGGGCCCGGTGAAGCGTTCCTTCTGGGCGATCGAGTAGCCGAGGTAGAGCCGAGCGATCCCGCCCGGACGCGGGAACACGAGGTAGTGGATGTCGCCACAGGAGCCGAGCGTGGCCTGGTCGACGGGCCATTCCTGGAGGTCGGACACCAGCATCCCCGACAACATCGCCGTCGCGGTCGTCTCCTGCAGCTCGATGCCGAGCTGCCTGCGCACGGCCGACTGGCGTCCATCAGCGCCGATGACGATGCGGGGTCGGGCCTCGTGCGTCGTGCCGCCGTGCTCGTAGCGCACCGACGGCTGGCCTCCGGCGGACACGTCCACCTGACCCACGCCGCGGAGGACGGTGGCGCCCGACGCGGTGGCGTGTCGCGCCAGCGCCTCGGAGGCCTGCGGATGGCCGACGGCCAGGAAGCCCGGGATCCCATCGACGAACATCGAGAGCGGCAGCGCTGTCACGTTGCTCGGAGCGATGGTCTCGTCGTAGCCCATCGACTGACTGATGAAGCCACCGCCGGCATCGAGCAGAAGCTGCTCCACGCCGAGTCGCCGGGCCTCGGCCACGCCCCACGGCATCATGGCCTCGCCCCGCACCCGGTCGCGGAACTCCTCCTGGCGCTCCAGCACGAGAACTCCGACACCCGCGCCGGCCAGCGTCGCTGCCAGCGCGCATCCGGCGATCCCGCCGCCGACCACGACTACGTCGGGCTGATCCACCATGACGGGCTGATCGGTCATCACGACTACTCCGCGATGCCGACGGGCCGACCGTCGACGATCTGGTCGAGGTACTCGCTGAGGCCGTAGCCCTTGCGGCCGTCGGGCAGGGTCCACTCGGTCATGCCCTCGGAGATGCGGGTGACGAGCATGTCGCCGGTGTCGGGATCGGGACGCCGGTTCCGGAGCGGGATGAGGTCGAGCACCTGACCGGTGACCGTCCACTCCTTGTCCTTGGAGCGCAGCGTGGCGGCCACGGTGTTGTGGTAGGTGTCCTCGCCCTGCCACTCGGTGGTGATCTGCACGTCGTGGCAGAGGTGGAGCTTGCCGTCCTCCCACACGAAGCCGCCGCGGGTGCCGTCGCCATCACGGCGTGCCACGCGTGAGCCCATGAACCCGAAGTCCGGTCCGAAGTTGGCGGTGAGCCAGCGGTAGTACCACGGCGCCTGCCAGAAGCGTGGACCCCACGAGTGGTCGCGGAGGCCGAAGCCGTCCACCTCCCACTCCTCCTCACCCACGCGGATGGTGCCCGTGCCGGCGATGAGCTGCTCGTAGTGGCCTTTGGCGAACTCCTCACCCGGCTTCTCATGCGGGGTGTCGGGCTCGCCGCCAAACATGTCCGACGCGCCGGTGTACTGGATGCGCACCTCGCACTCGGCGTAGGGGTTCTCCGTGAAGGCCTTCTTGGGGTCGGACATCTGGAGCGGATCGTCGAGCACGACGACCTTGCCGGTGTAGGAGACGTCGAGCCGCTTGAAGGGTTCGAGCACGTCGAAGCGGATGCCGCCGGCATCGAAGGCGTCGTTGTTCGAGATCTCCGCCCGCTTGTACATGAAGGCAACCCGACCGCCGGGCAGATAGAGGCAGACCGTCATCTCGGCGTACCCCTCGTTGGCTCGGTTGCCGCAGCGGAACCAGCCGCCGACGCCTTGTGTCGGGTCATACAGGTTGAAGTACATGCCCTCGTTGAAGTTCGGCTCGACGCCGAGCTCGTGCATGTACTCGTCCTGCGGTTCGAGTCGAATGGCCATGCGCGGCACCGTACTGAACGGTTCGGTCAGGTGCTGGCGACGGCCGCACGGAGATGGTCGATCAGGACCGCAAGCGACGTTCCGGCGTTCAGGCCGCTGGTGGAGGGAAGGAGGTAGACGGGTCGACCGCCAAGGGTCTGGGTCTGCCAGCCGGCCGTTGCCTTGCGGTCGACGGCAGCCCGCCAGCCAGCGAGGCCCACCACGCCGACGGCTCGCGGCTGCAGCCACGCGCAGAGGCGGTCGAGCCTGTCGTGGCCCTCGATGTACTCCGCCCGTGTGAGGGCATCAGCGCGGGGTGTGGGCCGCTTCACGAGGTCGGTCATGCCCATGCCGTGCTTGTGGAGAGCATGGCGTGGGTCGCGATCGCGGCTCACAAGCCCCGCTGCTAGTGCGGCGGGCCAGAACCGGTTGCCGGCGGTGATGAAGCCGACTCCCGCATCCGCCGCGTGCAGGCTCGGGTTGAGCCCGCACACCAGCAGCCGCATGTTCGGCCCCACGAAGTCGGGCAGTGCCCGGTGGCGGGTGGCCCGCACCGTATAGCCGTAGTCGCCGTCCGCTCCGCTGCGCACGTGGAGCTCCTCAAGTCCGAAGCCAGCGCCGCGGACGACGTCCGCCAGGTGCTCGGCATTCCACGTGGAGAACCAACGACCGGGGAAGTCGTCGTCGGGGAAGATGGCGCGACCCTCCACCTCGCCCGCGAAGAACGTCAGCTCGACCGTTGCCTCGGGGGCAAGCGCATGGTGCAAGTCGGCCAGGGCCAGGGGCACGTCCGCCGCGTGAAGGTGGACGTAGGAGTTCCGTGCCCAGGCCGCGGCCAGTGCGCCCCGACGGAACGGGAGGGCCGCCAAGTCTCCCTGCACGGCCCACGCATCAGGTGCTGCTTCACGGGTGAGCTTGAGCATGGCCATGGCCGCGTCGAGGGCCACGACTGGGTGGCCGAGCGCGCCCGTGTACCAGCCGGGGCCAGAGCCGAGGTCGACTACCACCCCGGAGGGGCGTCGAGCGCCAACGGCCACGGCGCGCCCAAGGTCGGTTGGTGCTCGCCGAGCGGCGTAGGTCTCGCTCTGCGCTTCGTACAGGTCAACGGTGGGGCGGTCCACCGCCGCTACCAGATGCCGAGCTGCTCGTCGCGGTCAGCGCGCGCAGCCACTGCCTCCCACACCATCCCGCCGCGAGGACCGGTGGTGCGCACCTGGAGCCGGTCGTGAGGGATGGCCCGGGCGGCCCCGCGTCCGTCCCGTACGCCGATCGACCCATCCCGCTCGCGCCGCTCGACCTTCGCCTCCTGCCAGGAGCCGCCCCCGCTGCGACGGAAGCGCACCCGGTCGCCGGGCCGCAGACCCACCGCGAGCAGCGCGCTCTCCGCGAGCGCCGCAGGGATGGGCTCGGCATCCCTCACGACAGGGCGTCTCTGATCCGACGCTGGAGCTTGCGCATGCCGCCGAGCCAGCGGTCGTAGTCGCCGGCCTTGCGTTGGAAGTGGGTGAGCACCTCCGGGTGCGGGAGGATGAGGAAGGTTTCGGCGGCGAGGCCCCGAACCACCGCCTCGGCGACTTCGGCGGGCTCGATGGCCCCCTGGGCGAGGACGACGGCCCCAGCGGTGTCCTCGGCCCCGGCGAGGAGCATGTTCGTGCGGACCCCCTGGGGGCACAGGCAGGACACCTTGATGCCCTGGTCCCCGTGGGTGATGGCGAGCCATTCAGCCAGCGCCACCGCGGCGTGCTTCGTGACGCTGTACGGCGCCGCGCCGAGGTTGGTGAGCAGGCCCGCCGCCGACGCGGTGTTCAGGAGGTAGCCCTCGCCCCTCGCGATCATCCCGGGCAGCACCGCACGTGCTGCATACACGTGGGCCATGAGGTTGATCTCCCAGATCTCCTGCCAGGCCTCGTTCGGTGCATCCACGCCGCCGCCCGTACCGATGCCAGCGTTCGAGACGAGCAGATCGATCGGGCCGAAGCGACTCACGGTGGTCTCGACGGCGGAGATGACGTCGGCCTCACGCGCGACGTCGGCAGCGAGACCAATCGTGGTGCTCCCCAGCTCTTGGGACAGCTCGAGGGACCGCTTCGCGTCGCGGTCGACGATGGCGATGCCACGGACTCCCTCGGCCACAAAGCGACGCACCAGTGCCTCACCGATGCCATTGGCACCACCCGTGACGAGCACGACCTTGCCGTTCAGGTCCATTGGCTCCTATGCCTTTCCGAGGCCGGCGCGGATCGCAAGGTCTGCAGAGGCGCGCCGGTCGGCGCCCCAGGGCAGCGGCATGAGTATCGGTACGTCGACCCCGGCCGCGACGTAGCTCTGCATCGTGGCGTGCACGGTGTCGGCATCGCCCATGACATCGATCGCATCGACCATCCGATCGGAGACGGCGGCCAGGGCACCCTCTCGATCGCCCGCGGCATGGTGCTCCCGAATGGCAGCGACCTCATCAGCAAATCCCGCGCGGCCGAAGTTGCGGGCGTAGGCGTCGACAACCGCGTAGGAGAACAAGTCGCGGCGCGCGAGGTCGATGCCCTCCTGCCGGTCGCACACACCTGCATGGACGTAGGCGTAGATCTCCGCGTCGCCGCCCTTGCGCACTTGTTCGATCGACCACGGGACGTGGGAGGCGGGGAGGTAGTTCAGCGCCACGCCGTCGGCTACTTCACCGGCCAGCTGGAGCATCTTGGGGTTGAGTGCGCCCACGACGATCTTGGGCTTCCTCTCGCCGAGGCGCACCCCGAGCCGGAAGCCCTTCACCTGGTAGAAGTCGCCGTCGAAGTCGACCTTCTCGCCCGACAGACACTGTCGCACCAGCTCGACGTACTCCCGTGTGTGCGCCAGTGGCTTGTCGCCGTACGGAACTCCGTGCCATCGCTGGGTGACCACGGGGGAGGAGATGCCAATGCCCAGCACGATGTCGCGTTCGGGGTGCAGCGCCTGCAGGGTGGCGCCCGCCATTGCAACCACCATTGGCGTGCGCAGCTGGAGCGCCAGCACGCCGGTGCCGAGGCCTAGCGAGGGGGCGCTCGCTCCCACCGCCGCGAGCAGAGAAAAGGCCTCTGGGCCCGTGGTCTCGGCCGTCCAGTACGAGTCGTAGCCGAGGTCGGCGGCGAGGGTCGCTGTGTGGATCGCCGTCGCCGGACCGAGGCTCATCAAGCTGGCGAAGGTGACTCCAGCGCGCTCCATGCCCATGTCGGCCGACCCTAATCGCGCTGCCCGTACGTGCGATCCGCCCTCAGAAGCTGCCGGACCGGGCCAGCGTGTACTCGCCGCCGGTTCGGTCCGTACCGATCGGTGACACCCTGGCCGTCAGCGTGCGCGCCTCGCTGACGAAGCAGTCCTGCTCGTCGAGCTGCACCGTGGAGGGGACGCCGTCGGCGCTGGTGGTCTCGCCGAGGAGCTCGTCGCCGTCGATCAGCTCGAGGCGCACCGTCATGCCTTGCGGAGCGGTGATGGTGACGCGGAACGTGCCATCGCACAGGAACTGGGCGCCATCCCCGACGGGCATGGCGAATGCGTCGACGTCAGCCCGAGGCACGATGGTGCCGCTGATCGGGTTCGCCCCTTCAGGGAACTCCGTGTTGTCCGCCAGGCCATCGGCCTTGGCTTCGCAACCGTTGCTGGGGTCCTCGTCGTAGTCGGCGAAGTTCACGAGGCACCGATCGCCGTCGGTGCCCGGAGCCGGCTCGGCCTGTCCGCAGGGCTGAAACGGCCGCCCGTCGCACGGCGTTGCCGTGGTAGGGGTGGCGGTGGCCGCGGGACCCTCTCCGGTCTCGCGAACGGACACGACCACGGCGGCGACGAGCGCGGTGACACCGAGCCCACCGGCTGCCGCCCATCTCGGCCACCGGCGCGGTCGGCCTACCGGTGCATCGTGCACCCGGGTGCCCTCGGGCCCGCCAACCAGTGCAGCAGCCGATGGGCGTCGCTCCGGCCGCGGGTCGAGCGTCGCTTGAAGCAGGCGACGTAGCGAAGCCGGGAGGTCGCGCGGAACGGCGCGGACCTTGCCCTGCGCCGCGCGCACCATCAGCAGGTCGGCGGCGCCCCTCCCGTACGGGCCTTCGCCCGTGGCGGCGAAGAGCAGCGTGGCGCCGAGGGCAAAGACATCGCTCGCCTGGCCCGCCTCTTCTCCCCGGGCCTGTTCGGGTGCCATGAATCCCGGCGTGCCGACGACCGTGCCCACCGCGGTGAGCCCGGCGGTGTGGTCGCGCGAGCTGGCCACGCCGAAGTCGGCCAGGTGCGGAACACCATGGCCGTCGAAGAGCACGTTGGCGGGCTTGATGTCGCGGTGGATCACCCCGGCTCGGTGGGCTTCGGCAAGGGCTCTGCCGAGCTGGTCAGCCAGGTGCTCGACGTCCTGCGCCGGCGCTGGTCCGTGTGTCGTCACGCGATCCGAGAGCGTGCCGCCAGTGAGGTATGCCATGACGAGGGTGACCTCGTCTCCATCGTCGATGACCTCGATGAGCTTGACGATGTTTGGGTGATCCAGGCGCGTCAGCACCTCCGCCTCGCGCTCGATTCGCTGGCGAGCGCGGGCGATGTCCTCAGCCGAGCCGTGGAGCGTGAGTCGCTTCAGGGCGACCTGGGTGCCGTCCGGCCCTCTGGCCAAGTCGACCACCCCCATGCCTCCGCGTCCGAGGCGAGCCACACGTTCATAGGCCACCCGGTGAGGCTAGGGGCCGACCAGAACGTCCCGTCGGCATTGAAAAGGAGGGTGACATTGGTCATCTGCAACATTCATGACGCACCGTCGTCACAGGGCATGGGTAGGGTGGCCGCAATGACTGAGACCAAGGACGTCACGATCGGCATGGGTGAGGCGGAGACGAAGGGGATCGATGAGGCGGTGATCGATGAGGCGCTGCGCCTGATCGACGGCGGCCTGTCCGACCTCATGCATCGCGAGCTTGTGTCGACGGACGAGGTCTCGGATCTGCTGCTCGACGTACGAATGCTCCTCACGGCAGCCGAGCTGGCGTCACCGATCGCACCGGTCGTCGAGGCTCCTGTCGGGAGCTAGTTCTTCGCCTGTCGCCGCCGAGCACGCTTCGGGGTGCCCGCAGCGATGAGCAGCCCGAACGCTTCTGCGATCGCGTCTCGGAGCGCTCTCGGATCGGTCACCGCGCCAAGGTCGGCGTTCAGCCCCATGTCGAGGTTGCCGTCGTAGGACATGACGGTGAGGTTCCACGCGGTGCCGCCGGTGGGACCAATCGGATAGTTGGCTTCGATGTGCGCCCCCGCGATGTACAGCGGAAAAGGCGCGCCCCGCACGTTGGAGGTGGCGAAGTCCACCGTCTCCACCTGTTGGCGCGCCATGCGCACCGACACCGAGGTGGGGAGCAGGTTGGCCACGCCGGCCAGGCTCCCGACCACGCTCATGGCTCGCTCGTGCTTGGTCCTGTCGAGCCGCTCGCGAATGGCGGTGAAGCGCTCCTGAGGGTCTTCGATGCCGGCCGGTACGAGCACGCGGGTTGGCGTGAACGCGTTGCCGCCTGCGGAGTTGTCGTTGCGTGTGCTCACGGGCATGGTGATGCGCAGCTCATCGATGGGAACGCCGGCAGCCCGATGGCAGGCACCGGCCCCGCCGGCTGCCGCGGCCACGAAGATGTCGTTCAGGCTGCCGCCGAGTGACTTGGCGGCAGCCTTGGCGTCGTCGAGAGGGACCTGGAGGACCTCGATCTGTCGTCGCAGCGAGCGTTCCTTCCAGAGTGGCGAGCGAGCTGGATCGGCGACGGCGATCTGCCTCAGCGTGGACCGGCCGAGCTCCATGAGGTCCTCGGCGAGTGAGCCCACGCGGCGGGGGTCCTGCACCAGGCCGACCCCACCTTCGACCGTACGGCGCGCCACGCCCAAGCCCCGACGGAGCTGATGCGTGAGCGTGTCGAAGGTGATCTCCGCCAGCGTGCCATCGACCGACTCCGGAGGGGGGCGGTCGGGGGCGATCGGTGCGGTGGCGTCGCGGGTGAGGTCGATGAACTGCTCCGACATCCGGATGCTGCCTTTGCCGTCAGCGATCGAGTGATGCAGCTTCTGGACCATCGCGGACCGATCGCCTTCAAGACCCTCGATCACGAGGAACTCCCACAGTGGCCGAGTGCGGTCGAACGGCCGCTGCACGTGGGCCGCGGCGAGGTCGAGGAGCTGGCGGAGCGTGCCCGGGGCGGGGAGCGCGACCCACCGCAGGTGATAGTCGAGATCGAAGTCTGGGTCGGTGCGCCACTCGGGTGGGGCGAGCCGGCCGAGCGCTGGAACCACCCGCTGGTGCAGGCGAGGCACCATCGCCACCGCTCGTTCCAACCGGGCTCTGAGGCGCCCTGGATCAGGGGGCCTGTCGAGAATGGTGACGTTCGCGATTGACGCGCTGAGGTGAGGGTCCTTCTCGAGGTTCCACATCAGCGCCTCGACGTCGGACATCCGACGGTCGTTGCGCAGCTCGCGTTCGCCAGCCATAGAGCGGGAACGCTACCGGTCTGTCAGCGGGGGAGGGATGTGTGCTTGAACTCGTTCAGCTCAGGAAAGCCATCAATCAGGTCGAGCACCCGCTCGACGGAACGGATGGCGTGGGCGGCGTCGCCCTTCGGCCGATCCATCAGTCGAACGAACACGGCGCGTTCGCCCTGGATGAAGGTGGGCACACCCCAGACCTGGTGGTCCTTGACGGCAGCTTCGTGGGCCTGCTGCACGATCGTGATCGAGCGCCCAGAGGCGATCTCAGCCATCACGGTGTCGGCGTCGACGCCCTGGGCCTCGAGCACCCCGCGAACCTCGTCCTCGTTGCGGAGATGGCCCCCATCGTCATGGCGAAGCGCGAACAGGGCCGTGTGCACATCGAGGAACTGGTCCGGGAACTTGTCGCGCACGACCACGCCCGCCTGTAAGGCGAGCAGACCCGTGTCGTTCTGCCAACGGCCCCAAACGTCCGGTTCACCCTCAGCGACGTGGACCTGCCCCAGCGAGAAGGGGAGGAAGGTGACGTCCCATTCGGCACCGCCTCGCAGCCCGGCTACTACGTGCTCGTGTGCGTTCCTAGCGAACGGACAGCGGTAGTCCCAGGTCACGGAGAAGGAGGTGCGGTTGGCCACACTGCGTCTCAACGGTCACCGCAGGCCGGGCATTCCCCGGCGACCCCCGGCGATTGTGCAGGGGCTAGGTCATGGCTTGGGCCAGAAGCGGCGGGCGACGCCGGCCAGGCCGATGCCGAGGGCCGCACCTGCGAGCACATCCGAGGCGTGGTGCATCTTCACGTAGACCCTGCTGCTCGCCACGACCACTGCGATGCCGTAGTACACAGGCCACAGAGGGTCGCCCTGGCTCAGGATGCCGGCCGCAGTGAAGGCCGAGCTCGCGTGCCCTGAAGGGAAGCTGCTCGAGTGCGGGGTGCGTACCCGATGCGGGCGGGGCCGATCTTCCTCCCACACAGGGCGGTGGCGACGGAAGAGGCTTTTGAGCGCCCCGTTCACGAGAAGCGATTCTGCACCGAGGATGGCGGACACCCGTACGGCGGTCATCGGATCGCGGCCAGGCAGCAGCGCCTGACCCACGCCGAGGACGTGCCAGATCAGTGACCAGTCGCCGAGCTCTGAGGCGCCGTACATGAGCTTGTCGAGCCCGGGATGGCCGCGAAGGCCATCGACGTTCCGGTCGACGGCTTCGTCGAAGCTGACGACGAGCTGTTTGGCGCGGGCGAGGGGCACGGCGGAGCACGGTACCGGTTGGGGACTACACCAGAGCAGGTTCGCCAGACTGGCGTGCGATCTCACGGTCGATCCGGTAGGCGTCGGCCAGCGCGACGTCGCCCCCGAAGGCGGGGCAGTACGCCTTGAATCCACACCAGTCGCACAGGCGCGAGGGGTTTGGTCGGAAGTCTTCCCGTTCGCAGGCCCGCTCCACAGCAGTCCAGACCGCGGCCAGCTTGCGCTCTACTCCCTTGGTGGAGCGATCGGTGGGCGTGGAGATGATGGCGAGTGGATCGGCGAGGTACAGCAGCTGGACCTTGGCAGGGCGCCTCCCGAAGAGTCGTTCGCAGAGCAACGAATAGAAAGCGACACCGGCCAGGCGTTGCTGCTCCTGGCGCTCGCCCGGAGCGCGGCCGGTCTTGTAGTCGGTCACGACCAGCTCGCCGTCGGCGTCGAGCTCGAGGCGATCGATGATGCCCCGGAGCGTGACCCCGCCGACCTCGATCTCCAGCTTCAGCTCGATGCCGATGGGTGTGATCGTGGTGGGGTCCTCCAGGCGGAAGTACTTCTCCAGGAGCACCCTCGCCTCGCCGAGGAAGGTTGCTTCCGCCGCTTCGTCCAGATTGAGATCGGTGAAGTCGGGGTTCGAGCGGAACTCGGCGACGGCTTCGGCGAGGCACTCGAGTGAGCGATCGAAGGTGCGTGCCGCGGGATCGAGGCAGAACAGCCGCTCGAGGGCGGCGTGCACGAGGCTGCCACGCGTAGCAGGCACCGAGGGCGGCTCGGGGAGGTGGTCGATCGCGGAGAACCGAAACGCCAGGGCACAGTCGGTGAAGGACGACACCTTCGACGGCGAGAGGCTGGCTGGCAGAGGAAGGGACATGTGCTCAGGCTACGCCGGGGGTGTGACAGCAGCCGGGAGAGGCGGCGTAGGACCCGCTCGGCTCCCTAGGTCAGCGTTGCGGCGAAGGCCACGACCGACGCCGCTAGCTCGCTGGGCGCCTCGAGTGGCCCGAAGTGGCCAAGGTGGGGGTGCACCTCGAGCCGTCCAAACGGGAGCGCCTCGACGAGCGCCGGAGCGAACGCGTCGGGGCCGGCGCTCTCACCTCCGGTCACGATGACCGTGGGGCACTGCACCGCGAAGAGGCGGTCGAAGGCACCATGGGCGCTCCCGCCTCGGTAGATCTGGGACTCGTCGGCCGGACGGCATGCCAGGTGCACCGTTCCGTCCTCCGCGGCAACGAACCCGTGCCGAACGTAGGCATGGAGGGCATCGGCCCTGGCGACCGACAGGGGTGGTTTCGACGCGAAGTTCTCGAGGGCAGCGGCCTTCGATGGGAAGGATTCCCGCCGTCGAAGGGCCCCTTCGGCGAGGACGTTGCCGGCTCCGACCGGCAGCCCGGTGCCGGGCGGGGGAGCGATCGGTTCGTACAGCCACAGGCCCGCGAAGAGCCCGGGGCGGGCCTGTTCGGCGAGGAGGAGGGCAGCACCGCCCATCGAGTGGCCAACCCCCAGCAGGCGGCCTGGCTGCGTGCCCAGCGCGTCCACGACTGCCAGGACGTCGTCGCCCGCGGCCACCCACGGCAAGGCGTCGCCCGGAGGCGACACAGAGGCGCCGTGGGCTCGGAAGTCCACGGCCCAGCGCTCGAACCCCTCGCCCAGCGCGCCCGACAGCGGCTCCCAGACCGCGCCGTGAAAGCCTGTGGCATGGGCAAGGAGCGTTGGACGGCCACTGCCGCCGTGCTCGTGAAGCCCGAGCCTGAGCCCGTCGGTCGTGGACACGAATCGCATCAGCGCATCCTCGTCTGGAGGTGATGGCTGAGGCGAATAGCGTCACAGGCGTGACCGAGCCCGCTCTCGACGACGAGTACCCGGACGACTCCAGAGACGAAGCCGCCGTTCGGGCGGTCAACCGCTCGTTCTACGAGGCGTTCGAGGAGCGCGACCTCGATGCCATGTCGGACGTCTGGGAGCACGCCGACCGGGTCTCGTGCACGCACCCGGGGTGGCGCACCCTGCATGGCTGGGGTGCCGTATCGGGCTCGTGGTTTGCGCTGTTCGCGGGCCCCAGCCCGCAGCAGTTCATCCTCACGAACGAAGTCGTGTCAGTGGCGGGCGACACAGCCTGGGTCGCCGTGGACGAGAACCTGATCAGCGTGGAGGGCGGCGGCACCGTCGCGGCTCTGAACCTCTTCGTGCGCGCGGGGGACCGTTGGCGGTGCGTGGCGCACCACGGCTCAGCGGTGGTGCCGCAGGCTGACAACTAACCTGCGTGGATCGTGCGACCAACCGATGCACCGACCGACGCGCCGATGGACGGCCGCACCATGCGCTCCATGCGCACCCGCGAGGCCATCGTCGACGCCACGATCGGGCTGCTCGAGGAGGGTGACCTGCGCCCCACCGCTCCGCGGGTGGCCGAGCGGGCAGCCGTATCGGTGCGGTCGGTCTTTCAGCATTTCGACGACCTCGAGAGCCTCCACGCCTCGGTTGCCGAGCGGTTGGTGGAGCGGGTGGCCCTACTCGTCATGCCCGTTGCCCCCGAGCTCCCGTTGCCAACCCGTTTGGATCGCTTTGTGCACCAGCGGGCGTTGCTGCTCGAGGCGGTCACACCGATCCGACGAGCAGCCGATGTGCACGGTCCGTTCTCGGGGGAGATCACGGCTCGGCTGCGCGACGGTCAAGCCTTCTTGCGAGAGGAGGTGGCGCGCACCTTTCGCCCTGAGCTCGACGCCAGCGAGGGTGATCGCAACGACCTCCTGGACTGTCTCGACGCGGCGATGAGCTGGGGCACCTGGGAGGCCCTGCGCGCCGGCCTCGGTCGCACGCAGGGGGGCGCTGAGCGAGTCATGCGCCGGTTGGCGGCCGCCGTTCTCGCAGGCTGACCCTGCTCAATCGGGGCGAACCCGCCGTTGAACGGGTCTGGCCGCTCGATCGGTGGAAGAATGAACCCGTTGGCTCGACCTAAGGAGCGCGGATGGATCTTCGAGTGCTCATCCTCACTGGTGATGTGGGGCTGTCAGAGCTTGTCCGAGCCCAGGTCGAGAACCTCGGGTGCAGTTGCTCGATTCAGGCGTCCTATGACGCCGCCGAGGCCAGCATCGGCTGGGCTGATGCCGCCATCATCGATCTGGTCGGCGATGGCCTTGACGACCTGAATCGGCTCCGCGTCGAAGCCCCCCGAGTGCGCGTGCTCGCGATTGCGCCCGATGCGGCCTTGGGTGACTCCGCCCGTTCCTCCGGTGCCGTCCAGGTACTGGTGGAGCCCTTCGCCATCGCTAGCCTCGTCGATGCCGTGCGAGCACTTGGCCCGAACACTGATGCACTCGTCGTTGATCTCCGCACAGGACAGGTCACCGCCGCACCAGCGGCGGCAGAAGCTCCCTGGTGGGCAACGCGCTAGTCCGAGCCGACCTGGTACCGCACCAGCCTCGGCTTTAGCTCGCGCCGCTTGCATCCTGCTGCCATGTCGCCAACCGTGTCGACCCGACTAGATCGCAACGCCCCTGCATGGCGGGGTGCAGCGTCATGGACGTACGCGGCGCTTGCCCTCGTTGCCGCG
>JANOQG010000195.1:0-2437 GCA_031422255.1 Actinomycetes bacterium
CGGGCCCCACCGGTGGGGCCCGGTGAACGACGACGCGCGAGGCGCCGCGAGCTTCCTTATGGCGGCGATCCGTGAGGCGGCTCCCACTTCGTAGGTTCGGTCGCCCAGTTCTGCCAATCTGCCGGATGACCGGTGCTCGCACCGGGTCGGCATACCCGGGCAGTAAGGGTGGCTCCCGCGCTGTCGATCCGGCGCTCCGGGATGGGGCCGGGTCCTACGCTTCGTCTGTGATCGATCCGCCGCCCCTAGTGCTCCCGTCGTTCGACGCCGACGAACGCCAGATGCTGCTCAGCTTCCTCGACCTCTACCGGATGACCTTGATCCGGAAGGCCGCCGGCCTCACACAGGAAGAGCTTTCGAGGCCTCTGCCACCCTCGACCCTCACGCTGGGTGGCCTGCTGAAGCACATGGCGGTGGTGGAGGACGACTGGTTCACCAGCGACATGGCGGGGGGTGACCTGCCAGAGCCGTGGGCGTCGGTCGACTGGGACGCCGACCGCGACTGGGAGCTCAACTCTGCGAAGTACGACACCCCGGAGGAGCTGCTGATCCTGTTCGAGGCTGCGCTTACGCGGTCCCGCGTCGTTGTTGAAGCGTGTGACTCACTTGATCAGCGCTCCGTAAGGACCGATTCAGAGGGCAACCACTTCACGCTTCGGTGGATCCTCATCCACATGATCGAGGAGTACGCACGCCACTGCGGCCATGCTGACTTCCTGCGCGAAGCGATCGATGGCCAACGCGGCAGCTGAGCCCAGAGGACGCGCCATTCCTGCCAAGAGCGACACGGCGCGTGCTCAGGGCAGAGTGGACGGGTGGGACGATTGGGTACTCCTCAGCGACGTCGCTGTGACTGACACCTCGCAGATGTGCGGCCTGGGGCTTGCTTGGTAATGAACGTCCGTCGTCTGGAGCCGAGCGACGTCACCCTGGTCGCCTCCATCGACCGGTCGGAGCACGTCGAGGTCCAGTACCGAATCGACGACGGTCACCTGGTCGAGGCACCGGTACTCCTGGCCGACGTCCCGGCGTGGGATCCGGATGGCTCCGGCGAGCACAGCGTCGCCAGCCACATGGCCTTCTATGCGTCGGTCGTCGCCGATGGCGCCGCCCTGTTCGGCGCGTTCCACAACCACGGTGAGCTCATGGGCCTGGCGACGGTGCACCCGACGTTCGAACCGGGGCTCGCATGGCTGGCGACACTTCACGTCAGCCGGGCCCATCGACGGCGGGGCGCCGCAACAGCGTTGTGGGACGAGAGCCTCGCTCTTGCGCTCGAGGCCGGCGCTCGGTCCCTCTACGTATCAGCCACTCCGACCGGGAGCGCGGTCGGCTTCTACCTCAGCCGCGGGTGCCGGCTCGCCGATCCCGTGCACCCGGAACTGTTCGCCCACGAGCCTGAGGACATCCATCTCGCCTGCCCATTGCACGGCTGATCCAGGCGCGACGATCGCCCCATTCCTGCCAGGGTGACGCGTTAGAGCTCGAGGCGGAACCAGGTGTCCTCGCCGAACGACCCGGACTCGCGGTGCGTGATCGTGAATCCACAGGACAGATAGAAGGACACAACGTCGGTCCAGGGTGTCGAAGTCTCCAGCACGATGGCGCTGACGCCCCAGCTGCGGGCTCTGCTCAGGAGCTCGTCGACCACCAGGCGGCCGAGTCCAGACCTGCGATGCTCGGCGGCGACCGACATCCGGACGATCTCTGCCGTCGACGGATCGTGTGGCACGACGGTTCCGGTCGCGACGATGTCCCCGCCACCGCGAACCACCACGGTGTAGCCGTGCCCATAGCTCGCGCCGATGTCATCGAGATCAGGGTTGAGGGTCACGTCGATGTGCCCCCAGTGCTCACCGAGGCCACCGAGGATCAACCTTTGGACTTCGCCTTGGTCGGCAGCTTCGAATTCCGAGACCTGAACTTTGCTGTCGTCCACGCGACCGATGATGCACCGCGCACCGAACTCCCCGAGGGATCGCCCTTTCCTGCCGAAGTGCAACCAAGCACGCGAAGCGGCCGCCCGCCTGGGAGAGTCACAGGATGAGGATGTCCTACGACCCCGTGGCCGATGCGGCTTACTTGCGGTTGGCCGAGCCCGATCAGGGTGCGGGAGCAGTCAGCACGTCAACGTGTGCCCCGCCGGGAGACCTTTCGGAGTATCAGGCGATTGATCCGATCGCGCTCGATTGGAGCGACGGCCGTCTCGTTGGCATCGAGATCCTCTTTGCCTCGCGGCTGCTTCCCCAGGAGGTCCTCGACGGCGCAGTCGGCCATAGCTGCCAGTGACCCAGATCTGCCGGGATGCAGCGCGAGCGGCTGGTATTCCGGACAGAGTGCAACGCGTGATCATCGTTTCCCGCTCTTGTCGCTTGCTCGTCTGCGTTGCGCTGGTCCTGGTTCCGGCAGCGGCGTGCCGCGGCGGGTCGGACTCGGC
>JANOQG010000196.1:0-4482 GCA_031422255.1 Actinomycetes bacterium
CATCGGCGGAGCGCCGCTCCTCCCCCTCGATGCGGAGCACCTCCACTCCGTCGCCGTCCTCGGCCGGTTGGCCTCGGTACGCAACCTGGGCGACGGCGGATCGAGTGACGTCTACGCCCCGTCCGTCGCCACCCCGCTCGATGGCCTGGTTCTCGCGATGCCCACTGCGCAGGTCACGTTGCACACCGACCCTCGCGACGCAACGTCGGCCGACGTTGCCATCGTGGTCGTGGGATATACGAGAGCCGACGAAGGCGAGTTCATCGGGGACACGGGCACCTCTGCGCTCACGTCCTTGCTCCCAGGCCCAGATCACCCGGACGACGCCGCGGCCTTCGCCGAGATGCTCGCCACCGAGGCCCTTCCGCCTCTCGCCCCCGGCTCGGTGCCCGAGACCGACACGGGCGGCTTCTCCACAGGAGGCGACCGGACCTCACTCCGCCTCTCCGCGGAGGACGAGGCGCTGATCGCTGCGGTAGAGGCAGCCAATCCGCGCACCGTGGTGGTCGTCATCGCTGGGAGCGCCGTCGTGATGGAGGAGTGGCGACACGAGGTGCCGGCCATCGTCCAGCTCTGGTACTCCGGCATGGAGGGAGGTCACGCGCTGGCTGACGTGCTCCTGGGCCGAGTCGATGCCAGCGGCCGACTCCCGTGCACCGTCCCGGCCGATCCCGATCACCTGCCGTCGTTCGAACGGGATGCCGAAGCCGTCGTCTACGACGGCTGGCACGGCTACTGGCTCCTCGCTCGCGATCGACATGACGCCGCCTACCCGTTCGGCTTCGGACTCTCCTACACCTCCTGGCAGCTTGGGCCGACGACGCTGGACGTCGACGACGACGGGGACCTCGTCGTGAGGGCGACGATCCGCAACACCGGCTCGCGCCCCGGTACGGAGGTGGTGCAGGCCTACGCCGGTCGCCCGGCCGACACCACGCGCCCGGCCCGCCGTCTGGTCGCCTTCGCCCGGGTGGAGGTTCCCGCTGCGGCTGAGACCATCGTCGAGCTCCCCATCCCGTGGTCGCGTCTCGCCGTGCGCGAGTCAGGAGCGTGGGTGGTGGCGCCCGGCACCTATGTGATCAGCGTCGGCCGTCATAGCGCCGACCTCGACGCCGTGGACCTCATCGTCGACCGCCCCTGATCGCTAGGGGGAGTACGGGATCGCGGCGTCGACCCACCCAGAGCGCATCCGTCGCAGGCCATCGGTGGCCCAGCGGATCAGGTCCTCGTCGCGCGCGGCGTCCCCCACGTCGAGCCAGGTGAGCACGGCTTCGACGAGCCAGCCGATCACCACCTCAGCACTCCACGCGTCGAATGCAGGGTCGTGGCTGGCGATCTGCATGAGGTCGCGCACGGCCGCTACGGACATCGACCGGAGCTCGTGGGCATAGGGGGCGAAGCGCTCCTCCCGGGGCGCGTGGCGCCAGAGCAGGGTGAACGCCGACGGATCCTCCCGCGCCACGGTGAGCAGCGTGCGCGCACCCAATCCCTGTTGACCGGGATGGGCGAGTCCTCGCAGGAGCTCTTCGGCTTGGCGGTCGAACACCCGCTGGAGGATGGCCCGATAGAGCTCCTCCTTCGAGTCGAAGTGGCGGTACACGATGAGCTTGGTGACCCCACACGCCTCCGCAACGTCCTCCATTGATGTGGACGCGAAACCGGACTTCGCAAAGGCCGAGGCGGCGCCGTGGAGGATGGACGCGTGGCGCTCCTCCCGTCTCAGCAGTCGTCGGGCTGGGGTCTCGACCATCGGTGCTCCTTGCCGGTGTACACCGGCGAGTATACAGTTGGCCCCAATCGGCACCAGGGGGACACGCATGACCACCGACCAGGTCAACTTCACCGAGGCAGAGATCTTGCTCGACCACGAGATGGCCGAGCCGCTCATCGAAGGCGGCGTCCGTTGCCATGGCGGCTTCGACGACGCCGGCACCTACGTCTCGCCGCGCACCAAGTTTCGGGTCCCTGCCATCGAGGCATGGCAGGCCCAGAACGCATCCACCTTCGGTACCGAGGTGCTCCACGTGCCCCTCGACACCTGGCCGGGAAGCATGCCGAACGTCGCCCAGGCCCGCCACCTCATCCGTGCCGGTGTCCCCGAGCCCTTGATCGCCACGCTCACGCGCATCGGCACGGTGGAGGGGTTCGGGGCCAACATCCGCCTGCTGCAGCCAGGCGACATGCAGGTGCACTTCGAGGAAGACATCCGCGGCACCGCGATCGATCACCTCGGCAAGGGCCTGTTCGAAGCGCACGGCCGCGACGAAGCGGGCTGGGAGGAGGAGGCCGGCCACAAGGACATGTGGTTCGCAGCGCGCGATGTCGCGTTCGAGTTCCCGACGGCCAATGTGGACGTCGACGCCATGCTCGCCCGCATGGGCTTCGGTCAGCCTGGGTCTGGCCCCAGCGCCGAGCTTGCACGAGCACTGCCCGACGACATCGACGGCAACCTCGAGCTCATCGCCAACCTGATGATCAGGGTGCTGTTCATCGAGGTACAGGCGTTCCACACCTTCGCGTGGGCGGAGGAGTGGTTGTCCGACTCCGACCTCGTGGCCGGCGATGGCCGAGCCGCTGAGCTCGTGTCATACATCCGAGCCGACGAAACCCCGCACGTCGACTATCTCAAGACCGCGCTCACCGAGATGCGCGATCGCACGTGGATCGGTTCGGGCGGGAAGAAGCACAAGGGCACCGACATGATCGGCACGCTGTGGCAACGAGGCCTCGACCAATCACTCGGCGAGGGCCGCGCCCAGACCCGTAAGGCCGTGCTCGGCGAGGTGGAGCATTGGTGCATGCAGCATGACGGAGGCTCCAACACCCTGGCCGAGTTCCACGCGCTGGCCAGCCCCGAGGAGGCGGCGGCGTGAAGTTCGGCATCTTCTACGAGCACCAGCTCCCGCGGCCTTGGGACGAGGGCAGCGAGCTCACACTCATTCAGAACGCGCTCGATCAGGTGGAGCTGGCCGACCGGCTCGGGTTCGACGTCGTCTGGGAGGTTGAGCACCACTTCTTGGAGGAGTACTCGCACTCCAGCGCGCCCGAGGTCTTCCTCGCCGCCGCCAGTCAGCGCACAAAGGACATCCGCCTCGGCCACGGCATCATTCAGACAGCCCCGGCCTACAACCATCCCGCCCGTACCGCCGAGCGGCTCGCCACGCTCGACCTCGTCTCAGGCGGCCGCGTGGAGTTCGGTTCGGGCGAGTCATCTTCCGAGGCGGAGCTGGGCGGCTTCGGGATCGACCCGATCACCAAGCGCGAGGCCTGGCTCGAAGGCCTTCAGGTCACGCTGCGGTGCATGACGGAGACGCCGTTCACCGGCGTCGACGGCAAGTTCGTGCAGATGCCGCCTCGCAATGTGGTGCCGAAGCCCGTACAGAAGCCCCACCCCCCGCTGTGGGTTGCCTGCTCCCGCCGCGACACCATCTTGCTGGCAGCAGAGAAGGGCATCGGCTCGCTCACCTTCGCCTTCATCGATCCCGAGGAGGCGGTGCACTGGGTGACCGACTACGAGACCACCCTCGCTGAGCGGTGCGTCCCCGTTGGCGAGGTGATCAACGCCAACGTGGCCTGCGTCACGCCGATGATGTGCGCTCCCACCGAGGAGCAGGCAGTCGACCGTGGCCTCGAAGGCGGGAACTTCTTCGGGTACTCGCTCGGCCATTACTACATCTTTGGCGACCACGTGCCGGGCACCACCGACGTGTGGAAGGAGTTCATCGAGCGGCGCGCTGAGCGCGGCTTCTCCCCCGACATCGAGGCGGCCCTGGCTGAGGAGCGCCTCGGCGCCAAGGTGGCGAGCGGCGACACCACGGGCCTCCGGGGCGCCACCGGCACACCCGCGCAGCTCCGCGAATACCTCGGCCGGTACGAAGAGGCCGGCGTCGACCAGCTCATCTTCGTCATGCAGGCAGGCAAGAACCGCCACGAGGACATCTGTGAGGCGATGGAGCTGTTCGGCACCCAGGTGCTCCCTGAGTTCAAGGAACGCGACGAAGCGCAGGTGCGGGCCAAGGCAGCCCGACTCGCACCGGCCATCGACGCGGCCATGGCACGCAAAGAGCGCGACACCCCAGACCTACCCGACGGGTACTCCTTCCCAGCCATGCCGCGGGCAATGGTGGACGCGTCGGGGAACCAGCAGGCCAAGGAGTGGCTCGAGAAGTTCGCCGAGGACTCTGCCGCCGGGAGCGATGCCGCCTCTGCATTCCAGCTCAACCAGTGAACCGTCCCTCCTGCCGGGCCGCCCGACCGAGCCGTTCGCCTTTGGATCGCTCTCGGTGCCGCTCACCCCTCTGCGCTGAGTGGGCTCAGGAGCGTTCGTCGACGAAGTCCGCGCTCTCCGGTGGGGGACCGACCGGCGTGCTGGTGCCGAGCTCCACCCGGCCAAGCGGCCCATCGAATCCGAGGGTGTAGCGCTCAAGCCGGTAGGAGCACATCCCGGCCAGGGACTGGATCACCCGGATCTCTTGCTCGACC
>JANOQG010000197.1:0-1990 GCA_031422255.1 Actinomycetes bacterium
GGCGTCGGGAGCAGCGCCAGTAGGGGCGGTGATGTATCCGCCGGCTTCGACGATCTGGTCGAACGCGGAGCGGTCGACGATCAAGTCCTTCAACACGGGGAAGGCGGTGGCGCGCCACGGCTCGATGACGATGTCGGCACCGTCCTCGAACTTCCGCATGTGGAGCTGGCAGGTGGCGGTGCCCCGCTGGGGGCCGTGCGCTTGCCCGTTGATCATCATCCCGCAGCTGCCGCAGATGCCCTCTCGGCAGTCGTGCTCGAACGCGATCGGCTCCCGGCCGTCGGCGTTGAGCCGTTCGTTCACGATGTCGAGCATCTCGAGGAACGACATCTCCTCGGAGATGTCGGGGGCGTCGTAGGTCTCCATCGTGCCGGGGGTGTCTGGACTGGCCTGGCGCCAGACGTGGAGCGTGACGTGCATGAGGGCGTCGCTGCCTTTACTTGTAGGAGCGCTGGGTCAGATGGACGGATTCGAAGGAGAGCGGCTCCTTCTGGAGTGTGGGCGTGCTGCCCTCACCACCCCACTCCCATGCCGCGACATAGGAGAACGCATCGTCTCGCCGGAGCGCCTCACCGTCGTCGGTCTGGCTCTCTTCTCGGAAGTGGCCGCCGCAGGATTCCTCCCGGTTGAGCGCATCTCTCACCATGAGCTCGCCGAGCTCGAAGAAGTCGGCCACCCGGCCGGCCCGCTCAAGGCTCTGGTTCATGGGCCCATCACCGAGAACCCGCACGTCCTTCCAGAACTCGTCACGGAGGGCAGGGATCTCGGACAACGCCTTCTCGAGGCCCGTCTTGGTGCGGGCCATGCCGCAGTAGTCCCACATGATCTTGCCGAGCTCGCGGTGAAAGTGGTCGACCGACTTGGTGCCGCCGACCGAGAGGAACCGCTTCACCTGATCGTCCACCGTCTGCTGTGCCTCGGCGAAGACTGGGTCGTCGACCGGGATGGGCTTGTTCCCGAGGAGATCGGCCAGGTAGTTCGCCAGCGTGTAGCTGATCACGAAGTAGCCGTCTGCCAAGCCCTGCATGAGGGCTGAGGCGCCGAGGCGGTTAGCGCCATGGTCGGAGAAGTTGGCTTCGCCGAGGACGAAGAGACCCGGCACGTTGGACATGAGGTGGTAGTCCACCCAGAGACCGCCCATCGTGTAGTGAACGGCGGGGTAGATGCGCATCGGAACCTTCATCGGGTCCTCGTCGGTGATGCGCTGATACATGTCGAAGAGATTGCTGTAGCGCTCGTAGATCGTTGCCGCGCCGATCCGATCGCGGGCCTCGGCGAAGTCGAGGTACACGCCGTTCTTCAGCGGACCGACGCCCTTCCCCTGGTCCACCATCGTCTTGGCGTTGCGGGAGGCCACGTCTCGAGGCACGAGGTTGCCGAAGCTCGGGTACTTCCGCTCGAGGAAGTAGTCGCGCTCATCCTCCGGAACCTGGTCCGGCGAGCGGGTCTCGTCCGGGTTCTTGGGCACCCAGATGCGACCGTCGTTGCGGAGTGACTCCGACATCAGCGTGAGCTTCGACTGGAACTCATCAGACGCTGGGATGCACGTCGGGTGGATCTGCGTGAAACAGGGGTTGGCGAACAGCGCCCCCCGCCGGTGCGCCCGCCAGGTGGCCGACGCGTTCGAGTACTTGGCATTGGTCGAAAGGAAGAAGACGTTCCCGTAGCCGCCCGTGCACAGCAGCACCGCGTGAGCGGAGTGGCGGCTGACGTCGCCAGTTACGAGGTCGCGCACGATCACACCGCAGGCGACGCCGTCCTTCACGACGAGATCGAGCATCTCGGAGCGGGTGTTGAGCTGCACTGTGCCTGCTTGCACCTGGTGCATCATCTGCTGGTAGGCGCCGAGGAGCAGCTGCTGGCCGGTCTGGCCCCGGGCGTAGAACGTGCGGCTCACCTGAGCGCCACCGAAGGAGCGGTTGTCGAGCAGGCCGCCGTACTCGCGGGCGAAGGGCACCCCCTGCGCCACCATCTGGTCGATGATGTCGAC
>JANOQG010000198.1:0-3930 GCA_031422255.1 Actinomycetes bacterium
GTCACGGGGCTCGATGAGGTGGCTGTGCTCAGTGCTCCCTTCACGCCTGAGCTGGTGGCCGACGCCACTGGCATCGACGCCGACACCATCCGACGCATGGCGCGCGAGCTGGCCGCAGCGCCGTCGGCCTGCGTCTATGGCCGCATCGGCACCACCACAGCGGAGTTCGGCACGTTGACGTCGTGGTTGGTCGACGTTCTGAACGTGCTCACCGGCAACCTCGACCGCGCCGGAGGCGCCATGTTCACCACCGCGGCAGCGGGCGCGTCGAACACGCGCGGCAAGAAGCGCTTCGGTCGTGAGATCCGCCTCCATCGCCGCTCCAGCCGCGTGCGCGGCCTGCCGGAGACGATGGGCGAGCTGCCCGCGGTGGTGCTCGCTGAGGAGATCGACACGCCAGGTCCGGGACAGGTGCGAGCGCTGCTCACGATTGCCGGGAATCCGGTGCTCTCCACGCCGAACTCCGGTCGGCTCGATGCCGCCCTCGGTGGGCTCGAGGCGATGGTGTCGGTCGACATCTACGTCAACGAGACCACCCGCCACGCCGACGTGATCCTGCCGTCTCCCTCCGCGCTCCAGAAGGGGCACTACGACGTCGCCCTGCTACAGCTCGCCCTGCGTGACACCGCGAACTACAGCGAGGCGGTGCTCCCGCTGGACGACGGTCAGCTCAGTGAGTGGGAGATGCTGGCGCGCCTCGCGCTCGTGCTCCAGGGTGCGGGCGCCGATGCCAGCCCTGCAGTCGTCGACGACCTCATGATCGGTTCGATGGTGCAGGGGAGCGTGGCGGACGACTCGAGCCCGATCTTCGGGCGTGAGCCGGACGACATCCTCGAGGCCATGGCCCCTCGCACTGGCCCAGAGCGCATCGTCGACTTTCTCCTGCGCACGGGTCCATACGGCGACGGCTTCGGCGTGGACCCCGACGGCCTCTCGCTCGATGGCCTTCTCGCCCGCCCGCACGGCATCGACTACGGGGCGCTGAAGCCTCGGCTGCCCGATGTCCTGCGCACCCCTGACGGCATGATCGCGCTTGCGCCGGCGATTCTCGTGGCCGACGTCGCCAGACTCCACGATGGGCTTGACGGTCGGCGCGACCACCCGTTCGTGCTGATCGGTCGCCGGCACCTGCGCTCCAACAACTCCTGGATGCACAACGTCAAGGTGCTGGTGAAGGGCAAGCCCCAGTGCACGATGCATCTGCACCCTGACGACGCGGCCGCCCTTGGCTTGGCCGACGGCGATCCGGCCGTGGTGCGCTCACGGGTGGGGGAGCTCACGGTGCCGGTGGAGGTCACCGACGCGATCCGGCCTGGCGTTGTGAGCATCCCGCACGGGTGGGGCCACGACATGGAGGGCGTGAAGCTCGGCGTCGCGCAAGAGCACGCGGGCGTGAACAGCAACCTCCTCGCCGACGACACGCTCTTCGACCCCATCTCGGGGAACGCGGTGCTGAACGGCATCCCCGTCGACATCTCCGCCGCCTTGTAGCGAGCTAGTCGCCGCACTCCGGGCTGCTCGCGAGCGCCGCCTCGGGATTCACCCCATCGCGCAGGCGTCGGGCCAGCGCCGCGAACTGCTTGAGCTCGGGGGGGCTGAAGATCCCCTCGAGCAGCTCGGTGAGGTGCTGCACGTGCAGGGGCAAGGCGGCCATGACCCGCCGCTCGCCTGCGTCGGTGAGCACGGCGAAGGACCCACGGCGATCAGACGGACAGGCGGCCCGTTGCACCAGGCCAGCCGCCTCCAACCGGTCGACGGCACGGGTGAGCCCGCTGGCCGAGAGCGTGGTCTGCGCGGCGAGGTCGCTCATGCGGAGCCGGTGGCCGGGGGTGCGGGCGAGGCGGATCAACACCTCGAACCATTGGACCGACATGCCCGTCTCGACGTCAAGGCGACGTTCCATCGCCGCGGCCAGGCCAGCGTGGGACTCGACGAACAGCCCGACGGTGGTCAGGTAGGGGTGTTCCAGCAGGCCGGTGCTCGTGGTCGACGTCGTTGCCATGGAGGAAAGTCTAGCCAGGAAGGTTGCATACGCAAGGATCTCTCCCTAGGGTGATTGCACAAGCAACAATTCTACTCGCAACCAACTGAGGAGTTCCCCCATGAGCACCGCCGAGATCACCAACCCGCTCGTTCGCACCGTCGATGGCCTCGAGGTGCCAGCTGCCGGCACCTATGCCCTTGATGTGGCTCACTCCAGCGTGAGCTTCAGCGTTCGCCACCTGATGGTGTCCAAGACAAAGGGTCGCTTCACTGACTTCACCGGCACCGTTGTGATCGGCGAGGATCCGCTGGACTCCTCGGTCGAGGTTGAGATCCAGGTCGCTTCGGTGGATACCCGCGACGAGACGAGAGATGGGCACCTCCGGTCAGCGGACTTCTTCGACGCTGAGGCCTACCCCGTGATCACCTACCGGTCCACCAGGGTCACCCCTGCCGGCAAGGGCATCTGGAGGGTTGAGGGCGACCTCACCGTGCATGGAACCACCGTGTCGGTGCCGCTCGAGGTCAGCTTTGAGGGTGGCGCACAGGACCCGTGGGGCGGTGCCCGCATCGGCTTCTCCGCCAGCACGGAGGTCGATCGTGCTGCGTTCGGCCTCACCTGGAACCAGGCGCTCGAGACCGGTGGGGTGCTCGTTGGCAAGCAGGTGAGGATCGACGTCGAGGCCGAAGCCGTGCAGAAGTAGTCCCCAGGTTGGAGGGCCGCCTGTGGATTGGGACGGGAGAAATCCACTCCCAATTCACAGGATGTTCCCCTAGCGGTCCACAAGGCGGGGTCTCTACGGTCAGCACTCGTGCACGAGGCCGCGGCGTGACCAAACCGGATTGGTGGCAGTCGATTCACGTCTGTGGTGGGCTGGGACGACTCCTTGGGTGAGATTGAGCCCTACCTGGGGGCGCGCCGCGGCTTCGACACAACTCCTGCAGAAATGTGGGCCAAACCGTTGACAGGCATGTAGTTACAGTGCTGTAGTTCTTCCTACATCTTGTGGCTCGGGGGCGCCGTATGGCGTAGCAGCCACAAGACCTAGTGGTCACGGGCACTCAGTGGGCACAGGTTCCTGGCGGGTCCACCCGCCCCCTCTCCCCCCGGATCGCCCACCTCGAACACGATTGAAGGTCACCCATGGCACTGGCACCTGAGCAGGCCGGCATCGGCATCCGCCGGCACTTCACCACCGATGGCGTGCACCCCTACGACGAGCTGTCGTGGGAGGAGCGCGACGCTCGCATCACGAACTTCCGCGATGGCACGGTGGCGTTCGAACAGCTCGGGGTCACCTTCCCCACCACGTGGTCGCTCAACGCCACGAACATCGTCGCCCAGAAGTACTTCCGCGGCACGCCCGGCACCGAGGAGCGCGAGTCGTCGCTGCGCCAGGTGATCGATCGCGTCGCCGACACGATCACCCAGTGGGGTCTCGAGGGCGGCTACTTCGTCGACGAGCACGAGGCCGACACCTACAACCTCGAGCTCAAGCACCTCCTCGTCACGCAGAAGGCCGCATTCAACTCGCCGGTGTGGTTCAACATCGGGGTGCCGGGCGTGCCGCAGCAGGGCTCCGCCTGCTTCATCCTCGCCGTCGACGACCAGATGGACTCCATCCTCAACTGGTACGTCGAGGAGGGCACGATCTTCAAGGGCGGCTCGGGCTCCGGGATCAACCTGTCGAAGATCCGCTCCTCGGTTGAGCTGCTGAAGGGAGGAGGCACGGCCTCCGGCCCCGTGAGCTTCATGCGGGGTGCCGACGCCTCCGCCGGAACGATCAAGTCCGGCGGCAAGACCCGCCGCGCCGCCAAGATGGTCATCCTCAACGTCGACCATCCCGACGTGGAGGAGTTCGTGTGGGTCAAGGCCCGCGAGGAGAAGAAGATCCGGGTCCTCGAGGAGGCCGGCTTCGACATGAGCCTCGACGGCAAGGACATGGC
>JANOQG010000199.1:0-4559 GCA_031422255.1 Actinomycetes bacterium
CGATCTCCTTGAGCACCCAAGCCTGGGACGCGTGGTAGTTGTTCCGGGCGTCGCCCAGGATCATCACGGTGGTCTTGGAGCTGATCTCCTTGCCGTACCGCTCCCAGAAGACCTCGAAGGCGTGGCCATAGTCTGAGTGGCCATCCACCCAGACGACGTCGGCCTCGGTGTTCACCCGGTGCACCGCCTCGGAGATGTCCTCCACGCCCTCGAAGAGACGGGTGACCTCGTCGATTCCGTCGATGAAGACGAAGGCGCGAACCTTTGAGAACTGCCCCGAGATCGCATAGACGAGGTGGAGCGTGAAGCGAGCGAACGCCGCCACCGAGCCCGAGATGTCCGCGATCACGAAGATCTCCGGCTTCGACGGACGCGGGTACTTGAACTTGGGTTCGGCCGGCACGCCGCCGTAGGACAGCGAGTGGCGGACCGTGTTGCGGAAGTCGAGCGGGCCCTTGCGCCCATGCCGACGCTTGCGCGCTAGGCGCACCGCCAGCTTCCGCGTGAGCGGATAGATCGCCTTGCGAAGGGACGCCATCTCCTCACGGGAGGCGTGCATGAAGTCGACATCCTCCGGCAACGGCTTGCGGAGGGTACGGGCCATGGCCTCTACCCCGCGGTCGGCCACGAGGGCCCGCCGGATCTCGCCTTCGATCTCCTTCTTGAGCTGATCGATGCGGGTTTGGTACTCGTCGTGCTCGAGTCGCTCCTCGAGTGGAGTGAGCGGATCCGGGGAGTCCTCGCGAGCCTGCTGCATGAGCTTGTCGAGCACGGCGTCGAGGTCGAGGTTCCGCAGCGTGCGGTACAGGTAGTAGGTGCCCCCGACCGGGCGGCCCGGCTCCATGCCAGCGAACCGTCGAACCGCCTGGCGAGCCACCGCCCGCATGAGCGCGTCGTCGCCCTTCTGGAGTGCCTTGTAGAGCATCTCCGCGATCTCTTCGGGTGTCATGCTCTCGCCGCCGCCGGAGCCATTGCGCGGACCGTCGCCCTGCATCTGCTCCTGTTGTTCCAGCTCCTCCAGCATCTGGGCCAACGCGTCGTCGTCGCCGTCGCCGATGCGGAACTGCGAGCCTCGCAACGAGAAGTAGACCTCGAAAACGGTCTCGAAGGCCCGCCAGTGGGTGTTGTTCTTCACGAGGGTGGCGGCCAGCGCGTACTTGAACGCCTCGCGGTCCTCGAGCGGGATGTGCTTGACCGCCTCCATCGCGTCGAGGTTCTCGGTGAGGCTCACCGGTAGCCCCGCCTGGCGAAGCTCCTGGATGAAGCCGGCAAGCAGCTCGGTGATCGCCTCGCCGGCGGCCCGCTCGGAGTGGAGGTCGGTCATCGCTCGGCCTACTTGCCCGCAGTGGCCTTCTGGATGGTGCCGTGCTCCTGGTCGAGCTCCCGCACCGCCTTGGCGATGTCGCTCTGGTACTTGAGGAGGATGTTGATCGTGGCCTTCGCCGTCTCCGCGTCGACGTGCTCGATGCCGAGCAGCAGCAGGGTGCGAGCCCAGTCGATCGTCTCAGACACCGACGGGGCCTTCTTCAGCTCGAGCTGGCGGATCGACCGCACGATGCGAGCCACCTGGTCGGCGAGCGAGTCGGTGATGTCCGGAACCTTCGTGAGGACGATCTCCTTCTCTCGCTCGAGATCCGGATAGTCAACGTGCAAGAACAAGCAGCGGCGCTTGAGGGCCTCGGAGAGCTCCCGGGTGTTGTTCGAGGTGAGGAACACGAGCGGGATCTGCTTGGCGACGATGGTGCCCAGCTCGGGGATGGACACCTGGTAGTCGGACAAGATCTCGAGGAGGAGGGCCTCGGTCTCTACCTCGACGCGATCAACCTCGTCGATCAGCAGCACCACCGGATCCTCGGCCGTGATGGCCTCGAGGAGCGGCCGGGTGAGGAGGAACTCATCGGAGAAGATGTCATCCTCGATCGTCTCCCACGCGTTGCCATCGCCTCGCTCGGCCTGGATGCGGAGCAGCTGCTTCTTGTAGTTCCACTCGAACAGCGCCTTGGACTCGTCGAGCCCCTCGTAGCACTGAAGGCGGATCAAACGGGCACCCGACATCTCGGCTACGGACTTGGCGAGCTGGGTCTTTCCGGTACCGGCGGGGCCCTCGACGAGGATCGGCTTCCCGAGCCGATCGGCCAGGTACACGATCCCAGCGATGCCTTCATCCGAGAGGTAGTCGACGTTGCGGAGGCCTTCGCGAACCTCAGTGACGGACTCGAAGCGGTAGGTCTGGTCGGCCATCGTCGCAGCCTACGGTCTGACTTGACCGCCCGGTCAATCCGATTCAGGAGCGGATCTGGCCCTGGCCGTGGATGACGAACTTGAGGGTTGTCAGCTCCCGCAGGCCCATCGGGCCGCGGGCGTGGAGCTTCTGCGTGGAGATGCCGATCTCTGCCCCGAATCCGAGCTCCTCCCCATCCACGAATCGAGTGGACGCGTTCACCAGGACGGCGGCCGCGTCGATCTCGAGACAGAACCGCTCGGCAGCACGTAGATCGCTCGTGACGATGGCTTCGCTGTGCCCCGTGCTGTAGCGGGTGATGTGGGCAATGGCCGCGTCGAGGGTGTCGACCACCCGCACCGCCAGCTTCAGGTCGAGGAACTCGGTGGCGTAGTCGTCGTCGGTCGCGAGGCTCGCCACCCGGTCGCCGAGGATCTCGCAGGTGGCCGCATCGCCCACGAGCTCCACTCCGTCGAGGCGGGGCGCGAGGTCGGTGAGGAAGGTGGCGGCGACGTTGCGGTGGACGAGGAGCGTCTCGGCGGCGTTGCAGACCGAGGGGCGCTGGGTCTTCGCGTTCTCCACGATCGCCGCGGCCATCGAGAGGTCGGCCGAGGCATCGACGTAGACGTGGCAGTTGCCATCGCCGTCGATCACATACGGCACCGTGGCGTTGTCGAGCACCGAACGGATGAGCGCCGGACCCCCCCGGGGGATCAGCACGTCGATCGACTCGCGCAGGCGCATGAACTCGACGGCCGCCTCGTGGGCGGTGTCCTCCACGAGCACGAGTGAGTCGTGCGGGAGCCCGGCCTTGGCGAGACCCTCCCGGAGCGCAGCGGCGATGGCGATGTTGGACTTGATGGCACCCGAGGAGCCCCGGAGGAAGGCGGCGTTGCCCGACTTCAGACACAACCCGAAGGCGTCGCTCGTGACGTTGGGTCGGTTCTCGTAGATGATGGCCACGACTCCGAGCGGCACGCGCACGCGCTGCACCCGCAACCCATTCGGGCGAGTCCAGCCGTCGGCGATCTCGCCCACGGGATCGGGAAGCGCAGCTACGGATCGCAGACCGTTTGCCATCGCTTGGAGGCGGGCGTCAGTGAGACGGAGCCGATCGACCACCGGGGCCGGTTGGCCCGCGGCCTCCGCAGTGCTCACGTCGTCCGCGTTGGCGCTGAGGATCTCAGCATGGCGGTCGAGCAGAAGGTCGGCCGCCGCCAGCAGCGCCGCATCCTTGACCTCAGAGGAGGTGGTGGCGAGCACCCGACTGGCCGCCTTGGCGCGGGCGCCGAGCTCGGCAATCGGGTCGGTGGGCACGGGGGCGAGTCTAGAAGGCCAGACCACTCGATCCCGCACGCGATCTGGCAGGCTCTCCCCATGAACGATGCGACGCGAAGGGCAACCGGCGACGACCTCGACGGGATGGCGGAGTCCCTCTCACTGTCCTTTCACGACGACCCGGTGATGCAGTGGCTCTTCGGCAGCAAACCCCCTCGCCCGATGCGCTACACCCGGCAGTTCTTCCGGACCGAGGGCGCCCGGCACCTCCGCCACCAGGAGGTGTACACCGTCGACGGCACACCTGGCGCGGCCTATTGGGACCCCCCTGGCCACTGGAAGACGAAGACCACGGATGTGCTCAGGTTGGCGCCCCTGATGGTGCGAGGCATGGGCGGTCGCACCGTGAACGCGTTGCGGGGCCTGAGCAGGATGGAGGCTGCCCACTCCCAACACCCCGAGCACTACTACCTCGCTGTCCTGGGCACTCGGCCGGATCGGCAGGGTGGAGGCATCGGATCGGCGCTCCTGCGTCCCGTGCTCGACCGGTGCGACACAGAGGGCGTTGGCGCCTACCTGGAGAGCTCGAAGGAAGCCAACATCCCCTTCTACCGCCGCCACGGCTTCGAAGTCGCCGGCGAAGTGCAGTTCCCCAGCGGCCCCACGATCTGGCCGATGTGGCGCGATCCCCAGCCCCCCGGATGACGGCGTCGCTCGTCGAGCCAACTCGCCGCTTCATCGACACGACCAGCCAATCGCTCGAGGTGATCGGCGCTGGGCTCACCGGGGTGCGGGTCGACAAGCTCCACCAAGACACGGCGCTCGAAGCCTTCAACCTCGTCTGCGGGCTGCTGGCATGCGACGACCGCACGAGTGACGACGAGCTCTGGGACGTGTTGGCGGCCTTTGGTCCACTTCTCGAGACCCGGCTAGCCGGCGCCACCCCGGTCGCACTGAGGGCGTCCGGACTCATCGACGCGCAGCGCGACTTCACGGCTGGACCGTCGGCGCTGTTCGACGTGCTCCTCGCCGCCGACGCTCGAGGGACCACAACGCACGC
>JANOQG010000200.1:0-11049 GCA_031422255.1 Actinomycetes bacterium
CAACGAAAGCATCCGACATGAAGGGTTCTTCGGTCGGTGCAGGACCGCGCGGAGTGCGGTCGCCCGACGAACGCGTAGCGCAGCATATCGATGCCCAACACCGGGCTGAGGTGGCCGGAGCGGAGCGGGGACGGCATGCTCGCGTCGTGGCCCGGATCGTTCTCGCACTGGTACTCGCCTTCGCTGCCGTGGGGCTGGCGGCAATCCTGCAACGCCGCGAGCGTCCCGACCCGCCTGTCCGCACGGGGTACGCACGGCCTGAGCAGGTCGACCGGGCGGACTTCCTGCGCCCCGACGCGCCCTGGCTCGTCGCCGTGTTCACCTCGGCTACCTGCACCACGTGCTCGGGGGTGTGGGACCGGGCGAGGCATCTGCAGAGCGATGCGGTCGCGGTGCAGGAGCTCGAGTACATGGCGGAGCGAACGCTCCACGATCGCTATGCCATCGAGGCGGTGCCCACCACCTTGATCGTGGATGCCGACGGCGTCGTGCAGCACAGCTTCCTCGGGCCCGTGACCGCCACCGACCTGTGGGCGGCGGTGGCCGAGGCCCGCGAACCAGGGAGCACCCCCGGCGGCTGCGCAAGCCACGACGCTCTGGAGTAGCTACTCCGGCTTCGCGTCGGTGGCCGCGTGGGCGTCGGCGAGAGCCCCGGAGCCTTCACCGCGACCGTCGCTCGCCTGCCAGGCGCCAAACTCCTCAACGGCTGTGCGTCCCTCGCGGCCGAGGGCCACGAGGCGGTAGACCTCGGCGCCATCGATCGTCTCGTGCTCCAGTAGCGCACGAGCCACGAGGTCGAGTGCATTGCGGTGCTGGCTGAGCGTCTGACGGCAACGCTCCTCCTGCTGGCGCAGGATGCGCTCCACCTCTTCGTCGATCACCCGCGCTGTTTCGTCGGAGTAGTCGCGCGAGTGCATCAAGTCGTCGCCGAGGAACACGGCCCCCTGTGAACCCCAAGCCATCGGACCGACGCGCTCGGACATGCCCCACTCGCGCACCATCTTGCGGGCGAGCTCGGTGGATCCGACGAGGTCGTTGTTGGCTCCGGTGGAGATCACGCCAAAGACGAGGTCTTCGGCGATCCGTCCGCCCATGCGGACGACGAGGCTGTCCTCGATGTAGTCCTGCCGGTAGATGTGGCGGTCGTCCATCGGGAGCTGCTGCGTGACGCCGAGCGCCATGCCGATCGGGAGGATCGTGACCTTGTGCACGGGATCGGCGTTGGGGAGCACCGCAGCCGCTACGGCGTGGCCACCTTCGTGGTAGGCGATGGCTTCCTTCTCGCGATCGGCGAGGGCCATCGACTCCCGGCGAGCGCCCATGAGCACGCGGTCGCGTGCGAGCTCGAAGTGGCGTTGGAAGATCTGGTCCTCGCCACCGCGCACAGCAAAGAGGGCCGCCTCGTTCACGAGGTTCGAGAGATCGGCGCCCGACATGCCAGGTGTGCCACGGGCTACGACCGCGAGGTCGACATCCGGGGCCATCCGCTTCGACTTGGAGTGCACCTTGAGAATCTCGATGCGCTCGCTGACCTCGGGGAGCGGGACGACGACCTGGCGGTCGAATCGGCCAGGGCGCAGAAGCGCGGGATCCAGGATGTCGGGGCGGTTGGTGGCAGCGATCATCACGATGCCCTCGGTGGCCTCGAAGCCGTCCATCTCGGAAAGCATCTGGTTGAGGGTCTGCTCGCGCTCGTCGTGACCGCCGCCGAGCCCGGCTCCGCGCTTTCGGCCGATCGAGTCGATCTCGTCCACGAAGATGATGGCCTTGCCCATCTTGCGGGCGCTCTGGAACAAGTCGCGCACGCGGCTGGCGCCGACGCCAACGAACATCTCCATGAAGTCTGACCCGGTCACGGAGAGGAACGGCACCCCAGCCTCGCCGGCTACGGCCCGTGCGATCAGGGTCTTGCCGGTGCCGGGAGGCCCGACCAGCAGAATGCCCTTTGGGATGCGAGCGCCGATCTCGGCGAAGCGGGCAGGGGTCTTCAGGAAGTCGATGACTTCCTTGACCTCCTCCTTGACGCCGTCGTAGCCGGCAACGTCGGCGAACGTCGTGCCCGGCCGCTCCGTGGAATACGTCTTGGCCTTGGATCGGCCGATCGACATGATCCCGCCCATCTGGCTCTGGGCTCGGCGCTGCATGAACCAGAAGAACGCCACGAAGATGGCGACGGGGATCAGGAAGGGGAGCAGGCTGACGAGGAACCCAGCCGTGGGCGTCTTGTAGTCGACCTCCACGGCCTGCTCCCGCAGCGTCGCGAGATCGGCGTCGGGGATACCGCCGTCGAGCGGTCCAGTGGTGCGGAACTCCTGGTCGCCGTCTCGAAGCGTGCCAGTGATAGCGCCGTTGGTGTTGTCCACCTCGACGCTCGACACCTCGCCTGCCCGTACACGCGCCATGAACTCGGAGTACGCGACCTTGTCAGTCTGGTCGGTGCTCAGGAAGCTGGGGAGCACGACGATGAGGAGCGTGATGCCCAGGAGCGCCCACAAGCCCCACTTGGGCATGCCGCCTCCAGATAGACCACGGCCGAGGCCGCCGCGCTGCTGATCGCGCTGGGGCGGGGGAGGAGGAGGCGGTAGGCCCTCGGGACTCATGGCGACAGGATACGGGTCGGCCCGCCCGAACCACAGCCAGGGGTCCGCGTGGCGGCTCGTGTCCCTCGATATCGTCAGGCGCCATGAGCAGCCGCACCTGTGCCAAGCCGGGTTGCAACACGAGCGCCACCGCAACCCTCACCTACGACTACGGGGCCCGCACAGCGTGCGTCGAGCTGCTCCACAGCGAGGCCCATCCCATGCGATATGACCTCTGCTCCCACCACGCCACGGGGCTCCGTGTTCCCCAGGGCTGGGCCCGTCAGGATCGGCGGGTCCGCTATCCGGCCGCGCTGTCCCACGCCATCGCCTCCTGACTTCCAGCACTCCCCTGGGTCCACGTACCCTGCGCCGGTGACCGAGGCCTCCACCGCGCCGTCTGGGGCAGATCTCCAGAATCAACGATGGGGCCTACCCGACGCCGCGGTCGGCTGGCTGGTCGTGCTGGTGATCGGTCAGGTCACCGCCGCGCTCGTCCTGCTCGCGTCCGGTCACCTGGGGGACGACTTCGAGGACCTCCCGCTCGAGATCGTGGCCCTGGTTCAGGTCGGACTCGCGTTCGGGTTCTTCATCGTCCCGTTCTGGGTGACCCACCGAAAGGGCAGCGGCCTGATCGCCGACCTCGGCTTTCACGCCCGCTGGTCCGACGCGTGGCGCGGTGGGGTTCTCGGCGCAGTCCTGCAGTTCCCGGTGCTGACCATCCTCTACTGGCCCATTCTCCGGCTGCTCGACAAGACTGCGAGTGACCTTGAGGGCCCCGCCCGATCGCTGGGTGATCGCGCCAATGGGGTGAGCGGTGCGATTCTCCTCGTGGTGATCGTGGGCGTGCTTGCGCCGATCTTCGAGGAGCTCTTCTATCGAGGTCTGCTGCAGCGTGCCCTGCTGAAACGTGGCTTGCCGCCGGTCCTCGCGGTGGGGATCACGGCGCTGCTCTTCGGCCTGAGTCACTTCCAGCTGCTCCAGCTTCCGGCGCTCGTGCTCGCCGGAGCGGTGTTCGGCTGGTTGGCGCACCACTTCGGGCGATTGGGTCCGGCCATCGCGGCCCACGTTGCCTTCAACATGGTCACCGTCGCCGCCCTCCTCGCCTCGTGAACACAGAGACGGCTGAGACGATGCGACGATGGTGCGGTCATGGCTGAGGACGAGACAACCGAAGGCGGCATGCTCAGCGTTGACCGACGATCTGTCGTCGTCGGCGATCCCGACCCGTGGGCCGAGGACACCGCCGACCTCGACGACCTCGACGACATCGGTGACGACGAGGCGCCCGAGGATCCCGTGCAGCGCGAGCGGCGCGAGCGGTTCATGCGGCGCACGGTCGACTGGCTCGTCGTCTCCTCCTGTGCAGTCTTCGTGTTCGCGAACCTGCATCCGGAGCTGGTCTTGTCCAGCGCGGTTCCTGCGGGAGGCGACATGGGCGCCCACGTCTGGGGGCCGGCCTTCCTCCGCGATCACTTGCTTCCCTCGGGTCGGATCTCCGGCTGGACTCCTGATTGGTACGCCGGCTTTCCCGCGTACCAGTTCTACATGGTCGTCCCGTCGCTCCTGATCGTCGCGCTCGACGTCGGGCTCTTCGGTGGCTGGACGATGATCATCCCGCTGCTGGCCGGATCGCTGATGGGTGTCGCCGGCTGGCGAGCCGGGCCCGGCTGGCGCCGCCGAGCCATCGTGGCCTCGGCCCTCCTCGTCCTCGTGGGGGGCGTCGAGCTTCCGTACGGCACCGCGTTCAAGATCGTCACGATCCTCGGGGTGCTCACGCTCCCAGCAGCCGCATACGCCCTCGGTCGCCTCGCCGACCTGCCGTTCCCCGGCCCCGCTCTGCTCTCGGTGGCGTCGGTGCTGTTTCTCTTCGACCGGAACTTCACCATCTACGGCGGCAACATCGCCTCGACGTTGGCTGGCGAGTTCGCCTTCTCCATCAGCCTCTCGCTCGCCGTCGTCTACCTAGGCGTGGTGATCCGGGGGCTGCGCACCGGCCGCCACCGTGCCCTGGGTGCGGCGCTCCTTGCCCTCACCGGTCTCTGCCACCTGATTCCCGCCTTCTTTGCGCTCGCCGGCACCGCGGTCATCGTCGCCGTTCCGTTGTTGAAGGACGCGTGGTGGGCCCTCATGGGATCTCGCGACGACGGGTTGCTGCCGATGCGCTTCTGGCGTGGCTCCGTGGCGATTCGCTGGCTCGTTGGGGTACTGCCGGCCGGTGGGCTCATCTCGGCCTTTTGGGTGCTGCCGTTCTTCTGGCAACGCACCTTTGTGAACGACATGGGGTGGGAGAAGCTGCCGTACGCGAATGCAGGGAACGGGATGCGGTCATGGTCACAAACGCTGTTCACCTACAACGGCGAGACCTACTGGAAGTACCTCATCCCGCGCAGCCCTGAATCGAAGCTCGACCTGCGTTGGGTGCTCGCACTGGCATGCATGGGCCTCGTCCTGTCGATCGCCTTCAAGGTGCGCCTGGGGGTGCTGCTGGCCGTGCTCGCGCTCGTGATGGGAGCGGCGTTTGTGGTCCTCCCCGAGGCCCGCCTCTGGAACGCACGGCTCCTGCCCTTCTACTACCTGTGCCTCTACTTCCTCGCGGCGGTTGGGGTGTCCGAGATCGCTCGCACACTGGCTGTGCTGTCCGCCCGCGACCCCGACCGTCCCAGTCCGAGCGGACCGGGTGTCGCAGCGGTTGGCTTCCTGCTGGCCGGGTTGGTCTTCGTGAGCCTGCCGCTCCGTTCGCTGCCTGGTGGCGACACGAAAGCCGATGGCTCCTACTCATGGTTTGGCCTCAAGAACGGCGCAGGCCAGGACAGCTTCGTGCGTGGGTGGGCCAACTGGAACTACACGGGCTACGAGGGCAAGGACGCGTATCGCGAGTACCGCGACTTGGTGCTCACGATGGAACAGGTCGGCGCCGAGCACGGCTGCGGCCGCTCGTTCTGGGAGTACGAGAAGGAGCTGAACCGCTACGGCACGCCGATGGCGCTGATGTTGCTCCCGCACTGGTCCGACGGCTGCATCGGTTCGATGGAGGGCCTCTTCTTCGAGGCGTCAGCCACGACCCCGTTCCACTTCCTCATGCAGGTGGAGCTGTCGGCGGCACCGAGCGCGGCCCAACGCGATCTGCCCTATGACGGGTTCCAGTTCGACGAGGGGGTGCAACACCTGCAGCTCATGGGGGTGAGGTACTACCTCTCCACCTCCGTGCAGGCCACCCAGGCCGCCCGCGCGCACGCCGATCTCACGGAGATCGCCACCTCCGGTCCCTGGACGATCTTCCTCGTGGCGGACTCCGCTCTCGTCACGCCGCTGGAGAACGAGCCTGCGGTGCTCGATGGGGTCGACGACCACCAAGACGACTGGCTCTGCGGATCGCTTGACGACAACGACAAGTGCGCTGGTCCTGCCGTCCGCTGGTTCACCAGCCCGGATGCTTGGGACGTGGCGCTCGCGTCATCCGGTCCCGATGACTGGCAGCGCGTCGACGCCGAGGATCCCCAACCCACGAAGCGAGCGCAGGCTCCCGTCGAGGTGAGCAACATCGAGGCCGGCGTCAACACGATCACCTTCGATGTCGATCGGGTCGGGGTGCCTGTCCTGGTGAAGACCTCCTACTTCCCGAACTGGCGGGTGCAGGGTGGCGATGGCCCGTACCGCGTCGCTCCGAACCTGATGGTGTCGTCCCCACGTCGTCGCATGTCGAGTTCACCTACGGCCGGGAACCCGTGGAGTACGCGGGCTTCGGACTCAGCGCGGTAGGCGTCGGACTTGCACTGTTCCTCGCAACCCGGCCCGCGCTGGTGCCGCTCGGCCGGCGGGAAGATGACCCAAACGCCGACGCCACTGCCACCGGCGGTGACGAGCCACCGGCTCCCGGGCACTTCGCGCCCACCTGATGCCACAGCCATGACCGAACGGCTGCGCCGGTTGGCTCTCGTGGCGCTCGTGCCCACTGCGGTGGACATCGGCTTGCTCGTCCTGCTCCGTCAGGGATTTGGCTGGGTCTTGGTGGTTGCCGACCTGACGGCCATCGCTGTGGCTTCGGTGTTGTCCTACGTGCTGCACCGCAAGGTGACCTTCCGTTCCGACCCGTTCGTGCGGTGGGTGCAGTTTCCTGCCGCGTTCGTCGCTGTGGCCATGGTGGCGGCAAGCGTCGATGTGGTGGTGCTTCGGGGGGTGTTCGCCGCTCACGCCTTCGATGACGCAGGTTCTCTGGTGGCCGCCAAGCTCGTGGCCCTGGTTGCGGCAGCCGCCGTCCGACTTGGTCTCTACCGTGCGGTGCTGCTCGGAGCCGCTCGGCGTGCATTGCATGACCGGCGACCGCGACCTCCGGCACCCGGCACGGTGCGGGCGACGGTGATCGTGCCGGCTCTGAACGAGGCGGCAGGGATAGGAGGCACGATTGCGGCAATCCGTGCCGCTCTGGCCCCTGAGGCGGCGGATGGGGGGCTCGAGATCATCGTCGTGGACGACGGATCCAGCGACGGCACCGGTGACGCGGCGCTCTCCGGTGGCGCTGATCAGGTCGTCATCCTCCCCGAGAACCAGGGCAAGGGCGCTGCCATTCGCGCCGGAGTGGCCGTCGCGCGTGGACGATCGATCGCGTTCACTGACGCCGATCTCGCCTACTCGCCGGACCAGCTCCACCGGGTGCTCAGCGAAGTGGAGGCCGGCTGGGACATCGCCGTCGGAAGTCGTCGGCACCCCGATTCGAGGATGCCGGCACGGGCAGGGACGCTGCGAGGTATCGGGAGCCGTGGGGTGAACCTGCTCGCGATGGGCGTGCTCCTCAGTCATCCTCACGACACGCAATGTGGCCTCAAGGCCTTCCGCGGCGATGTGGCGAAGGCGGTGTTCGCCTTGAGCCGAGTCGACCGCTTCGCGTTCGACATCGAGGTGCTCCACCTCGTCGAACGGCACAACTTCTCGCTCGTGGAAGTGCCTGTTCGGCTCGAGAGCCGAGATCGGTCCACAGTGCGCCTGGTGCGTGACACCGCTCGCGTGATGCGTGACCTGTGGCGCATCCGGCATTGGTCAGCCACGGGCGCCTACGAGCTTCCACCATCGGCCTTGGAGTCCATGGACGCGTAGGAGGCGCCGGTAGGCTCAGCGATTCATGCCTGACCTCGACGCCATCTTCAAGGCCTACGACATCCGAGGCACCACCCCGGACCAACTCGATGCTGAGGTCGCCCGGGCCATTGGCGGGGCGTTTGCCCGGTTTGTGAACGGCCAGGTGGGCGGGGCTCGCAAGGTGCTCATCGGGCGAGACATGCGTGCTTCCGGGGTGGAGCTGGCGGCGGCATTCGCAGACGGCGTGCGCAGCCAAGGGCTCGACGTTGTGGACCTCGGGCTCGCGTCCACCGACCTCGTGTACTTCGCGGCCGGCTCGCTCGATGCCCCTGCGGTCATGCTGACCGCATCGCACAATCCAGCGCAGTACAACGGCATGAAGCTGTGCCTGGCGGGCGCCCGCCCGGTCGGCGAGGACACGGGCCTCAGGGAGATCAAAGCCATGGTCGAGGCGGGCGTTCCCGCAGCCGACGGGCCTGCCGGCGGTCAGGAGTCGCTCAACCTCCTGCGGGCGTTCGCAGACCACGTGCGCTCGTTCGTTGATGTCGGCGCGCTGCGGCCGATGAAGATCGTGGCCGACACCGCCAACGGCATGGGCGGCCTTGTGGTGCCCGCCGTCTTCGAGGGCCTCCCGATGGACCTCGAGATCATGTATGGCGAGCTCGACGGCACGTTCCCCAACCATCCGGCCGACCCGATCCAACCCGAGAACCTTGTTGCGCTCCAGGCTCGAGTGCTCGAAACCGGCGCCGATCTTGGCTTGGCCTTCGATGGGGATGCCGACCGCGTGTTCTTGGTCGACGACCGAGGACAGGGGCTATCGGGATCGCTCACCACGGCGATCGTGGCGGCGGGCGTTCTCGAGAAGCAGCCCGGGGCCACGATCCTGCACAACTGCATCTGTTCCAAGGCCGTACCGGAGGTCGTGCGCGAGCGTGGCGGAACTCCGGTGCGCACCAAGGTCGGCCACAGCTTCATCAAGTCGGTGATGGCCGAGACGGGCGCCGCCTTCGGTGGCGAGCATTCGGCTCACTACTACTTCCGAGCGAACTATCGGGCCGACTCCGGCTCGATTGCCGCCCTCGTGGTGCTCGAGCAGCTCAGTCGAGCGGGCGTGCCGCTGTCCGAGCTGCGCAAGCCGTTCGATCGCTACGCCGCGTCCGGGGAGATCAACACGACCGTCCCCGACACGGCCGCCGTCATCGAGCGAGTGGCGTCCCACTACCCGCCTGACTGCCAAGACCACCTCGACGGACTCACCGTCGACCAGGGGTCGTGGTGGTTCAATCTCCGGCCCTCGAACACGGAACCGCTCCTCCGACTCAACCTTGAGGCAGCCGACGAGGCATCCTGTGCGGCACGTGTCGCCGAGGTCGTAGCTCTCTTCGACGCTCCCTGACGCTCACCCCTCCCAAGGAGAACACCATGGCCCTCGATCCCCAGTTGCTCGAGATTCTCGCCTGCCCCGACGACAAGGGCCCACTGCTCTACTTCGCCGACGAGGACAGTCTCTACAACCCTCGACTCAAGCGGCGGTACGCCATCAAGGACGACATTCCGATCATGCTCATCGACGAAGCCGAGACGGTGGACGACGCGGAGCACGAGCGGTTGGTTGCGCGTGCCGAGTCCCAGGGCATCGACCCCACCTTCGAGGTCTAGGCGTCATGACGGGCGACATCCTCGACTCCGTCGGCATGTTTGATCTGGCGGCGGCCCTTCCCGACCAAGTCGCTGCTGCGGCCGTGCTCGGCGCCGAGATCGATGAGCTCCCCGACCACGAAGCCATCGAGAACGTCGTCGTGCTCGGGATGGGCGGCAGCGGGGTGGCGGGCGATGTTCTGGCCGCCATCGCGAGCCCCTTCATGTCGGTGCCCGTCACGGTGGTCAAGGGGCACGAGGCGCCGTCCTTCGTCGGTCCCGGCACGCTCTGCTTTGCCATCTCCTACTCCGGCGCGACAGAGGAGACCCTCGAAGCGGCCCAGGCAGCAGCCGTCGCGGGTGCCCGCATGGTGGTGCTTTCGCATGGCGGCCCGCTCGCAGCGTTGGCCGCGGAGTGGGATGCGCCGGCCATCACCCTCCCGGACATTCCGATGCCCCGAGCCGGAATCGGGGCGGTGAGCATCCCTCCATTGATCGTGCTCGAGCGCGTGGGACTGTTCCCCGGCGCCACGCAGTACGTGGCAGACGCGGTCACGCAGCTCGCGCGCCGCCGCGACAAGCTGATCGTCGAGGGCGGCCCAGCGCAGCAGCTCGCACGAGAGATCGGCCGCACCATCCCGATCGCCTACGGGGGCGACGACCTGGGCGCGGTGGCCGCCTACCGCTTCAAGTGTCAGGTGAACGAGAACGCGAAGGCGCCGTCGTTCTCTGCCGCCGTCCCTGAGATGTGCCACAACGAGATCTGCGGTTGGGGCCAGCACGGCGATGTAACCCGCCAGGTGATGACCGTCGTGCGCTTCCGTCACGACTTCGAGCACCCCCAGGTGAGTCGTCGGTTCGATCTCACCTTCGACGTGATCGACGAGGTGGTGCACGCCGTCCTCGACGTGACCGCCGAGGGGGAGGGGGCCCTGGCACAGCTGTTCGACCTCGTCATCCAGGGGGATTTCGTGAGCCTTCACATGGCGGTCGAAGCAGGCGTCGACCCCGGTCCGATCCCCGTGCTGCTGGACCTGAAGGACGCGCTCGCGCATTGAACGAACGGGCAGCTGAGGCGTCGGCAAGGTCGCCCCGCCCGCGCCGGCGGCACTATCCTGGCTCCCTGGGCTGAACAGGGTGCTGCTCGCTGGCAGCCAGCCCCCCATCGCATACCCACGACCGCGTTGCGCGCCATTGGCGCGCTCCGCAGGAGGAATCAAGATGACCAACCCTGATCAGGACTTCAAGGTCGCCGACATCACCCTCGCCCCCTGGGGCCGCAAGGAGATGGATCTGGCCGAAGTCGAGATGCCGGGCCTCATGGCCCTGCGCGCCGAGTTCACCGATAGCAAGCCCCTCAAGGGAGCACGCATCACCGGCTCGCTCCACATGACGATCCAGACCGCGGTGCTCATCGAGACGCTCACCGCCCTCGGCGCACAGGTGCGCTGGGTCAGCTGCAACATCTTCTCCACCCAGGACCACGCCGCCGCCGCAGTGGCTGTCGGCCCCGAGGGCACTGTCGACAACCCCCAGGGCGTGCCGGTGTTCGCCTGGAAGGGCGAGACGCTCGAGGAGTACTGGTGGTGCACGGAGCAGGTGCTGGCCTGGCCCGACGGTGGCGGCCCCAACATGATCCTCGACGACGGTGGCGACGCGACCCTCCTCGTGCACAAGGGCGTGGAGTTCGAGAAGGCCGGCGTCGTGCCCGATGCCACCGATGACGACTCCGAGGAGTGGGGCGTCATCATCG
>JANOQG010000201.1:0-1946 GCA_031422255.1 Actinomycetes bacterium
CCGTCGGTGGTCGACGCGTTGCGGCCGGATGTTGTCGTGGCTGATGTCGTCGATGACAACCGCACCTGGTACTCCCCGGGCACCCCGGGCTACGAGCAGCTCGAGCAGAACTATGCCGATGTGCTGGCGCGCAGCGACGTCGTACTGGCGAACTGTGAGCCGGTAGCAGCGAGCATGCGTGCGTTCGCGCCGCGGGTCGAGCTGGTTCCGAACGCCTGCGAGCTCCCGGTGGCCGGCGAGGCACGCGGCCGTGGACCTGAGCTGGCCGATCTGCACGGACCGATCATCGGGTATGCCGGGAACCTCTCCGATCGAATCGACCTCACGTTGCTCCGACAGCTGGCGCAGGCTCGCCGCGACTGGACGTTCGTGTTTCTGGGCTCGGCGCACCTGGATCGTTCGGCCCTCGCTCTTGGCGAGGAACCAAATGTGCGGCTCCTCGGCACGAAGCCCTACGACGAGGCCCGGGCGCTCATCGGCCAATTCGATGTGGGGTTGATCCCGCACCTCGACAACGAGATGACTCGGTCGATGAACCCGCTGAAGGCTTTCGTGTACTGCTCGTTGGGCGTGCCCATCGTGTCGACACCGGTGGCCAACATCGGCGAGATGGCCGAGTTCATCACGATCGCAGATGGCCCGGAGGAGTTCTTGCGAGCAATCGAAGGTGCGCTGCAAACCGGCCGACAGGTGCCGGACGCAGACCGATTGCGACCACATTCCTGGGACGATCGGGTTGAGCGGGTGTTGGCGCTGGTGGACGACGTGGTAGACGCCCGACCGGCCTGACGCGGTGCTCTCCGGGGCTCGACGAAACGTCGTCGCCGCCCTGGTCAGCGAACGTGGTGAGATACCCTCCGCCCGTGGGCAACGAACAGCGCCGGAGTGTCCTAGCCGACCCGTCTCGTCCTGATGGGATCCACCGCGCCGTGGCCTCCCTCGACGGTGGCGGCCTGGTGTACCTGGCGCCTGGGCAGTACCGGGTCGACACGACGGTGAAGCTGCCCACCGGCGTGGCGCTCGTCGGTGCTGGCCCGCTCCTCACCACGATCACGCTCGCACCCGGATCGAACTGCCACGTGTTCACGAATGCCGACCACGACAAGGGCAACCACGGCATCGAGCTGCGCGGCTTCACACTCGACGGAACCATGCGGAGCCAGCACAAGCCGGCCGACCTCAAGGGGATCACCTTTGCGTGCGGCGGCTACTTCAAGCGGGTCAAGGACCTCCTCGTGGACGATGTGGTCGCCCGCTCGATCCGTCAGACGGCGTTCCACTTCAACCATTGCTCGAACGTCGACATTCACCGGCTCGAGGCTGATGAGCTCGGCTGGAGCGGCGTGTCCACGAGTGGCACCGACGACATTCGGCTGCGGCGGGTGGTCATCACGAACTCGGGGCTCGACGTACGCCACTCTGGCATTCACCTCGACGGTGGACGCGGCGCGTACGTCGATGCCGTCGTCGACGTCAGTACGGGCAACGGGATCATGCTCGACTCGAAGTTCTCGCCACTCAGCGATGTCGTCGTGCGCGGCACGGCCCGGCGCTCGATGCGCGGACTATCGCTCAGCGGCGATCACGAGAACGAGCTGAGCAACGTGTTCATCTCCGGCGACTACTCCGATAACCGCGAGTGCGGGCTGCTCGTCTCGAATGCCTCGAACGTGTTCGTCGTCGGCGCAACGATCGGGGGCAACGTCACCGCAGGGATCGTGCTGCAGGGCAAGTCCGGCTCGCGCCACTGCGTTGTCTCCGACTGCCACATCACAGGCAGTCCCGTGCTGATCCACGAGCGCGACGACAATCACGTGGCCTACGTCACGGCAACAACAGCCATCACTCCTCGCGACGGTGTCGAGCCCCTTGACGTGGCTCCAGGCGCGGCCGGCGCACCCGCGCCCGCCAAAGCCAAGGCCAAGGCATCGGTCGCAAACCCATAC
>JANOQG010000202.1:0-3944 GCA_031422255.1 Actinomycetes bacterium
CGCTCGAGGAGGAGGTCGAAGACCGCGTCGGCTTTTGCCGCAAGCCGTGCGGCTCCGGCGGGATCGTCGAGCGCGTCGAGCGCGTGGGCCGCCACCTGGCCGAGTCGCCACCCGAGCGAGTTGAACTCCGTCTCGTCGGCCATGGCCAGGCCCCGCTGAGCCACCTCGGCAGCCGTCGCGTAGTCGCCGAGGGCGAGGTGGGCGCGGGCGACTGCGTCCAGCGCCACCACGCGGTCGCGGCTGACCGGACCCTCCAGCGAGTGCTCGAGCAGGGCGAGGGCGTCGGCAGGCCGGCCCTCGATGAGCGCAACCTCGGCGCCGGTGGCTCCGCGGTCCCAGTCGCCGAAGGTGTGGGCGAGGTCGATGAGATCGGTGACGTCCTCGCCGGCCGAGCGGAGGTGGGCCGCGACGATGCGGAGCAGCGACGCGGACCACATCTGCATCCACACCCGCGAGAGCTCGGTGGCGCGATCGAGCGTGTCGACGAGCGAGTCGGCCGCCGCCCGCCAGGCACCCAGACGGGCGAGGTAGATCGAGCGACCGAACATCGCCATCGCCTGCCCGAACGGGTGGTCGTCGTCGGTCACCTCCTGAGACAGGGCGCCCGCGATCTCGTCGAAGCGACCCATCTCGGAGAGGGCGACGGCCTTGATCGACCCGTACTGCACCGGGGGGGTGCCGATGAGGCCGGCCAGCTCGATGCCCCGATCGCAGGTGGCGACGCAGTCGCGCAGCCGACCGGCGGCGAGGTACTGCCACATCATCCAGAACAGGTGAGCGTTGAGCCGCACCGGGTCGTGGCGCGCCTCCAGCTCCACCAGGAGGCCCTCGCCGTCACCGGCCGACGGCTGGGCACCGAGCCGATGGAGCGACGCGGCCCGTGCATCGAGCTGGAGGTCGTCATCGTCGAGCTCCTCCGCCAGTCGCAGCGCCTCGGCCACGTTGGCTGCCGCTGTCGGGGCATAGTCGGCCCAGTAGTCCGTGAACCAGGTGGTGGGCAGCAAGGCCTGGACCATGGCGCGCTTGTCGCCGACGGATGAGGCGGCGTCGTAGGCCTGCTGGTACGCGGTGCGGGCGTGGTCTGCGTGCGCACGGTCGTCGAGCGAGAGGATGTAGTGCGCCCGACCGTTGGCCAGGCGCACCGCGAGCCCGATGTCGGCATGCTCGCCGGCGTCAACCTCTCGGAGCAGCGGGGCGATGTAGCCGAGGGCCTCCGCAGCGCGGTACTGGTCGAGCAGGAGCTGGATTCGCTGGAGCCGGAGCGGCGTGCGGTCCACGCCGTCGTCGCGGGTGTCCAGCTCTTGGGCGAGCACGGCGAGGGCCTCGTGCACGCGACCGGAGCCGCGCAGGGCGCGGGCCTGAGCCGAGCGAAGCCCCGGACGACCAGCGGTCTCGACGAGCGGCGCTGCCCGTTCGAGATGCCGCATGGCGTCCTCGAACGCCAGTGCTTCCATCGCGGTCGCGGCTGCTGTCAGCAGAGCGGCTGCCGTCCGATCCGACGGGGCCGCCGGGCCGGCCTCGTAGAGGTGGTGCGCGATCTCGATGGCAGACGCTTCCTGGCCCCCGGCCTCGAATGCTTCAGCGATCCGAAGGTGCAACCGATGGCGCCGAGGCAGCGAGAGCTCGCCGAGAAGCGTCTGGCGAATCTGCTCCTGCACGAATCCGTAGCGCGCATCGCGATCCGAGGGCCGCTCCTCGATGAGGTGCAGGCGCTCCGCCGCCTCCAATGCGTCGAACAGCGAATCCTCGTCGACCTTGCCCGCCGCGGCCAGGTGCTCGAAGGAGAATGCTCGGCCGATCACGGCGGCGGTGGCGAGGATCTTGCGGTGTTCTGGGTCGAGCAGGTCCAGGCGGCGCTCGAGGATGAGCCGCACGCTCTGGGGTACCTCGGTGGCTCCAATGGAGAAGCCCCCGCGCCACGAGCCGTCAGCCTCAAGCAGGCGGCCAGCGTCGCGCAGGTGGCGGTACACCTCTTCCACGAAGTACGGGTTGCCCTGTGTCTCGTCGAGCACGAGGTCCACCAGGTCAGCGGGGGGTGGCTGGCTCGCCCTGGCGGCGAGGATGGAGGCGACATCCTCCCGGCTCACGGTGCGCAACCGGATCTCCGTGGCGCCCACATCGCGACGCAGCGGACCGAGGGCCCTCGTGAGCGGCCGATCGGGACCGAGCTCATCGTCGCGGTAGGTGCCGATCACGAGCAGGGGCACGTCCCCGATCCGGGACCCGATGTGGTGCAGCAGGAGCAGGGTCGACTCGTCGGCCCAATGGAGGTCCTCGAACACAAGCACCATCGGGCGGGCTCGCGCCGCGCGCGCGATGAACTCGCCGACGCCGTGGAGCATGTACCGGCGCTCCTGCTCAGGCGGGAGGTCGGGTGGTGGCGGGATGTCGTCGTATCGCTGACGCAGCGACGGCATCAGCTTCGCCACCTCGGGCGCGTTCTCGCCAAGGGCGAGGCGGAGCTGCTCAGAGCTGCTGTTGCGGGTCGCCTGCTCGATGTGGTCGATCGTGGGCTGGTAGGGCGGAGGCGACGCCATGTCGAGGCAGTGCCCAGTGAGCACGGTCATGCCGAGGCGCTCACCGGTGGCGGCCGCTTCGTGCGCCAGGCGGCTCTTGCCCAGCCCGGCCTCACCGGCGATCAGGAGCATGCCCCCGCGACCCTGGCCGGCTGCGGCCACCATCGCGTCCACCTGGGCACGTTCAGCGGCCCGACCCACGTAGGGCGTGGGCTCGTTGTCGCCGATGGCACCTGCATCGGCCTCGTCATCGAGCAGCGGAACGAGGTAGAGCCGCCACTTGGCGTCGATGCCCTTGAGCTCGGCGGTCCCGTGATCGACCAGCTCCGTGCGGGCCGTTCCCAGCACGCCGTACACGGTCTCCGACGCCAGCACCCCGCCCGGGGGCGCGAGGCCCTCGATCCGCTTGGCGATGATCACCGTCTCGCCGTGGATGTCGCCGTCTTCCGCGATCACCTCACCGGTGTGGAGGCCGATACGCATGGCCACGTCGCTGTCGAGCCCGGCACGATGCCGTCGCCGCATCTCCCCCTGGATCTCGCGGCTGGCCGAGATGGCGCGGCGTGCTGACGCGAAAGCGGCCATGAGGCCGTCACCCATCTCCTTGATGAGCACGCCCCGGTGTGCATCGACGACGCGCCGGGCCATCTCCTCGATGGAGCGTGACACGGTGCGGGCCTCGTCGTCGCCGAGCTGCTGGTTGAGTCGCGTCGACTCCACCAAGTCCGTGAACAGGACTGTCACGGTCCCTTCAGGGATCTCTGCCTCCGTCACCGAGGGCCGTCTTTGCCCGTCGTGCGCACGGAGCGAGGGTACTTCCCCGCCCCCGCTCCGGGCGTTGTCTGAGTCGGCGGGAGCGGATCCAGCAATGCCGTCGCTCAGCGGCTCGCTACGTCAAGGTCGTGTGCGACACCGGCTTCAACCTGCGGCAGATCGAGCCCGAACCGGGCGCTCCCTGCCGCAAGTTGCATCGATCGATCGCCCGTACGCGAGCCTGCGGCAGATGAAGCCCAGAACGGTCGTTCTCTGCCGCAAGGTGCTGCGACGCGGTCCTGCGCGTCAGATGTCGTAGTAGAGCGTGAACTCGTATGGGTGCGGCCTCAGCCGCAGCGCGTCGACCTCGTGGGTGCGCTTGTAGTGGACCCAGGTGTCGATGAGGTCGTCCGTGAAGACGCCGCCGACGCGGAGGAAGTCGTTGTCCGCCTCCAACGCATCCAGGGCGGCCTCGAGCGAGCCAGGTACCTGCGGGACGTTGGCGAGCTCCTCGGGCGGGAGGTCGTAGAGGTCCTTGTCCATCGGCGTGGGCGGCTCGATGCGATTGGCGATGCCGTCGAGACCGGCGAGGAGCATCGCGGAGAAGGCGAGGTAGGGGTTCGACGTTGAGTCGGGGCACCGGAACTCGACGCGCTTTGCCTTGGGGCTGCGCTG
>JANOQG010000203.1:0-11154 GCA_031422255.1 Actinomycetes bacterium
GCGGTGTGCTGGTCGTGCTCGTCGTGACCGCCTCGACGCTGGTCGCTGGCGGCGCCGTCCCCGCGTCGGCCCTCGGAGCGGACGGCGCGGTGCCCCAAGCGACGGTCGAGCGTGTCGTCGCGGTCCGTGGTGCGACCACAGGTTCCGAGGTCATCGGCCGTGCCGACGTGCCCACGTTCCAGATGCTGGGCGCGCACTACACCGCCGCATCTAGCAACGCCGTCGATGTCCGCGTGCGGTGGAATGGAGTCTGGACCTCGTGGATGCATCTCGATGGCGGGGATGGCTCCCCCGACGGCCGGGAGCCTGTGGCCGTTGGACAATCCCTCCGGGTGCGCACCGAGCCGCTCTGGGTGGGTCGTGCAGACGCCTACCAGGTCGCCTTCCCCGATGGGACGACCGAGGCTGAGGTGTATCTGGTCCGGGAGGCCTCCCGGGGAACGAGCGATGTCCCACGTGGCGACACGGTGGCCACGGTCGCGGAGGTCGGGACCGCGGCCCTGGCCTCGCCGCCGATACTGACGCGCTCGGCCTGGGGAGCCCGCAAGGAGAAGGTGATCCCGACCGTCGCCCCCTCGATTGAACTGGCCGTGGTCCACCACACAGCGGCCGCTGGGCAGGGGTACAGCGCCGGTGACGTGCCGGCCATGTTGCGGGGCATCCAGGCATACCACATGGATGCCAACGGCTGGGACGACATCGCCTACAACTTCGCGGTTGATCGTTTCGGGCGGATCTGGGAGGCGCGCGCCGGAGGCATCTCCAGGGCGGTTCGGGGTGGGCATGCCAAGGGCTTCAATCGCCGAAGTGTCGGAGTTGTGGTGCTCGGCGACTTCAGAAGCGATGCCATCTCGGAGGCCGCGGTGACGGCGGTGGGCGACCTCCTGGGCTGGAAGCTCTTCATCAACGGTGTCGATCCGACGGGCGTTGTGCGGATGATCTCAGCCGGCAATCCGCGGTTCGCGGAGGGCACCGCTGTCACACTCGACACCATCACAGGGCATGGCGACACTGGCTCCACCTCCTGCCCTGGTGGCAACCTCACGGTGCGGCTCCCATCGATCCGCTTACGCGCGGCGAGCATGGTGGCGGCGCTGACGGGGAATGGCACATTCGCGGAGCGGAGGATCGGAGAGGCGGGATTGGCAGGGCCACTCCGAGGCGACTTCAACGGCGACGGACGCGGCGACGTCTTCTGGTACGGCGCCGCGTCGATCCCCGACCAAGTCTGGTACGGCACCGCGGAGGGGTGGTTCGCCAACTCGACGGCGCGCGTGGCTGGTACCTACGACCCGTTCGTCGGTGACTTCGACCGCGACGGTCGCAGCGACGTGTTCTGGTACGCATCGGGAGACGTCGCTGATGCGATTTGGTTCGGGTCTGCCAATGGGTTCGTGATGACCCGCACGTCCGTTTCAGGCGAGTACACCCCCGTCGTCGGCGACTTCGACGGGGATCTGCGCAGTGACGTGCTTTGGTACGGCCCTGGTTCTGCGAGGGATGCCCTATGGCTGGCCGCGCCAGGTCGGGGGTGGATCACCAAGTCAGCCAGCGTCGCCGGGGTGTATCAGCCGGTGGTCGGAGACTTCAACGAGGACGATCTGTCGGATGTCCTTTGGTTCGGATCAGGCGAGGATCGCGATGGACTGTGGTTCGGCCGGCCCGGCGGCTTCCGGTCCGCGAGCGTCGCCGTTCCGTACGTGGCTGTTCCTCTGGTCGGCGACATGGCAGGGGGGCGTGGAAGCGACTTGCTCTGGTACGGAGCGGGAGCAGCTCCGGATGCGCTGTGGACGAGCAGCTGGAGCGGAGAGTTCAACCGTCGGTCGCTATCAGTGTCGGGCAGCTACCGGCCGGTGGTGGCCGACGTCGACGGAGGTGGCCGCGACGATGTCATTTGGTACGGGATCGGGGCTGGGCCCGACACGCTGTGGCGTTCACGGGGGGACGGTTCCTTTGCCTCGTCGACCCTGGAGATCCCCTTCGATGCCGTCGGCATCGCAGTTGACGGCAACGGCGACGGCCTCGACGACCTGCTCTGGTACGGCCCCGGAGCAGCGCCCGATTTCTTTTGGCGCAGCATCCGCTAGCCCTCTGAGCGGGCCCGCAGGTGCGCTGCCGGGAAGTAGCTCCAGGGACGGTCAGTCGATGACTACGACGATGTCGCCGGAGCCCACCGACTGACCAGGCGTCACCTTGATCTCCGCCACCGTGCCAGCCTTGTCGGCGGCGATGTTGTTCTCCATCTTCATCGCCTCGAGCACGCAGACGGATTGGCCGACCTCGACGACCTGGCCCACCTCCACCAGTACCTTCACGATGGTGCCCTGCATGGGAACCGTGACCTTGCCGCTCCCCGCGGCCACGCCACCCGCGGCGGCGGCTCGGCGCGGGCGAGGGCCCGTGGCCGTCCCACTGGCGACGGCGGCCATCGGCAGGTCGGGCACCCAGACCTTCACCGCGAAGCGCTTGCCGTTGACCTCGACATCGACGTCGCGCTGCACCTTCGGTGCGCCCTCAGGATCGTCGGTCGCTGCGGTGGCCCCTGAGGTGACGCCCGTGAGGTCGAGACGATCCTCGACCCACTTGGTGGAGTGTTCGGCAGCGCGGAAGTCGGGGTGGCGAAGAATGGCGAGGTCGGCCGGGATGGTGGTGGCGATGCCTTCGATCCGCATCTCGGTGAGCGCGCGGATCATGCGGTCGATGGCGGTGTCGCGGGTGTCGCCCCAGACGATCAGCTTGCCCACGAGGTTGTCGTAGTACTGGCTGACGTTGTCTCCGCTCTCGTAGCCGCCGTCCCATCGCACGCCAAAGCCTTGCGGCGGCACGAGCTCGGTGATGATGCCAGGGGAGGGAAGGAACTTGCCCTCGGCTGGGTCCTCCGCATTGATGCGCACCTCGACGGCCCAGCCCCGGAGGTCGATGTCGTCCTGGGAGAAGGAAAGCGGCTCGCCGGACGCGACACGGATCTGCTCGCGTACGAGGTCGATGCCCGAGACGAGCTCGGTGACCGGGTGCTCCACCTGGAGACGGGTGTTCATCTCGAGGAACCAGAACTCGCCGTCCTGGTACAGGAACTCAACGGTGCCCGCGTTGTAGTAGCCGCACGCTTTGGCGACCTTCACGGCCGCCTCGCCCATGGCCTGGCGCGTCTCGGCAGGGAAGGCCGGTGCCGGGCTCTCCTCAATCAGCTTCTGATGGCGACGTTGGGCTGAGCAGTCCCGCTCGCCGATCCACACCACGTTGCCCTGCGTGTCGCCGATGATCTGCATCTCGACGTGCCGCGGCCAGGTGAGGTATCGCTCGACGTAGCACTCGTCGCGTCCAAAGCCCTTCAGCGCTTCAGACTGGGCCGACTCGAGTGCGTCGTGGGCTTCCTCGGCGCTCTGCACGACTCGCATGCCCCGCCCGCCACCGCCGTAAGCGGCCTTGATCGCCACTGGCCACCCGAACTCGGTGCCAAAGGCGACGACCTCGTCGCTGCCTGCGAGGAACTGGGTGGTTCCCGGCACGCCCGCCACGCCGGCTGCCTGGGCAGCGATGCGGCTCGAGACCTTGTCGCCCATGACCTCGATGGCCTCGGGCGGCGGCCCGATGAACGTCACACCGCGCTCGGTGATGGCCCGGGCGAAGTCTGTGTTCTCGGAGAAGAAGCCGTAGCCGGGGTGCACGCCGTCGGCTCCCGACTGCTCGATCACCTCGAGGATTCGCTCGGTGTTCAGGTAGCTCTCAGCGGCCGTTTGGCCCCCCAGGGCGTAGGCCTCGTCGGCCAGCCGAACGTGCAATGCCTCCCGGTCGAGCTCGGAGTAGACCGCCACTGTGGCGATGCCCATCTCCTTGCAGGCTCGGATGACTCGGACAGCGATCTCGCCCCGATTGGCGATGAGGACCTTGGTGAGCACGCCATATGGTTACTTGCGTGCCGGGCGGACGTGCCAGATCAGTTCTTGCTGAGGGACCGGGCCGACGCTTCGTCGACGTCCGCTGGGTGTCCGAAACGGGCTCCACAAACGCTGACGCCATGGAGCTGGCGCAGCAGGGCGCCCCCGAGGGAATCGTGCTGGTGGCCGACCATCAGACGGCTGGCCGCGGCCGCGCCGGACGTACCTGGACTGCGCCGCCGGGGTCGGGCCTGCTGCTGACGATCCTCCTGCGGCCGCCGGCAAGGGTGATGGACCTGGCAACGATGGCGGTGGCCGTGGCGGCCGCCGAGGCGGTGGCTTCTGTGGCGGGCTTTGCTCCCCGGCTCAAGTGGCCCAACGACCTCGTGTGGCCCGGCGACGGCCCGGGCCCCGACCGCAAGCTGGCCGGGATCCTCGCGGAAGCCGAGTGGCCTGCCGGGGCCGAGGTCAGTGCCGGGTGGCGCGAGCCGGCGTCGCACGAACGTGGGGTCGTGGTGGTTGGCATCGGCATCAACGTGGCATGGCCCGCTGACTTCCCCGACGACCTCGTCGAGATCGCCGTCGCTTGCAACCACATCGTCTCAGAGCCAGTTGATCGAGAGGACCTCCTCATCGCGCTGCTGACCTGTCTGGCCCCGAGGTATGAAGCGTTGGTGGCCGGTGATCGCGCTGGCCTGCTGGAGGCGTGGAGGGAACGCTCGGCCACGCTTGGTCGCCATGTGCGCGTTGATCTCGGATCAGGCGCTGTCGAGGGAACCGCTGTCGACGTGACCGATCAGGGTCACCTCGTCGTGGAGATGGCGTCCGGAGAGCGGAGGACCTTCGCCGTCGGCGACGTTGTCCACCTCCGTCCCACCTGATGGGATGGTCAGGGATCTGGGGTGCTGGCCTCGAGGGCAGCGAAGGCTCGGGCCGCGGCCTCGGTCAGCGGCCCTCCAGCGGGCAGTCGGCGATCGTCGACCTGGTGCACGGACTGGACGTCGCGGCCCGTGCTGGTGAGGAAGATCTCCTGAGCCTGCCGGAAGGCGTCCATGGGGATGTCCGCCTCGACAGCGTCGGTGACCTCCAGCACCAGCGCTCGGGTGACGCCAGCCAGGCAGCCCGAGGAGAGCGGCGGTGTGAACAGGCCGCCGTCGATGCCCACGAACACGTTGGACCCGGTGCCCTCGCACAGCAGGTCGGTCGTGGTTGCAAAGATCGCTTCGGTGCCGCCACGCTCCTTGGCGTACGCGAGGGCCACCACGTTCTCGGCGTAGGACGTGGTCTTGATGCCGGCCATTGCCCCCCGCTCGTTGCGGGGCCAGGGCACGGTGCGCACGCTGGTCGAGGGCGTCCGAGGCTTCAGGGAGCCGCCCGCCACGACCACGGTGGCGGCGCTCTCGCCCCGGTCGGATCCCAACGGCGCGGCGCCACCCGTGACGGTCACGCGCACGCGAGCAAGTGGGAGGTCCAGCGAGGCGAGCACCTCGCTCATCGCCTCGCGGAGGTTGTCATCGTCGTAGGGCACGAGCAGTCCCAAGCCGGCGGCAGACTGTCGCAATCGCTCGAGGTGACGTCGGGTGGCGAAGAGCTGTCCATCGGTGGCCTTGAGGGTCTCGAACACCCCGTCGCCGACCGTGAGGCCATGGTCGAACACCGAAACGGTGGCGTCCTCCGCGAGGACGAGCGAGCCGTTGCACCACACGAGAGCGTTGCTCATGTCCAGGATCCTGACGCGACCCGCAGGAGGTGGCGAGCCTTGAGCTCTGTCTCGGCCCATTCGTCGTCGGGATCGCTGTCCCAGGTGATGGCTCCACCGGTACCGAAGTGGAGCGCTCCCTCCTGCACCCAGAAGGTACGAATGGCGACGTTGAGGTCGCCCTGTCGGCGGTCGGCGTCGACCCATCCGACGGCGCCGCAGTAGACCCCACGATCAACGGGCTCGAGCGCGGCGATGTGGTCGAGGGCAGCCAGCTTCGGGGCCCCCGTGACCGAACCGGGCGGGAAGGTCGCAGCGATCGCTTCCGCCCAGCCGCATTCGGGCCGCAACCGGCCCTCCACCGTGGAGACGAGGTGCACGAGGCCCGGGTGTTGCTCGAGCGCCATCAGAGAGGGAACCTCGACAGAGCCGAACTCGCACACGCGACCGAGGTCGTTGCGCACCAGGTCGACGATCATCACGTTCTCCGCGTGGTCCTTTGCCGTCAGCCCCGCGGGTTCCGACGCGGTGCCCTTGATCGGCGCAGATCGCACGAGGTCACCGTCGCGCCGCAGGAAGCGCTCGGGTGACGCGGAGGCCACCTCGCACTCGAGGTGAGGGAGGCGCACCACGGCGGAGTAGGGAGCCGGGTTTCCCTCGGCCAGGGTCGCGCCGAGCGCCGCGACATCGCCGCCGACAGGGAAGGGTGCCGACAGGCGTCGCGTGAGGTTCACCTGGTACACGTCGCCCGCCGCGATCGAACGTCGGATCGCCCGAACTCCCGCTGTGAACGCGGCTTCATCGAGCGACGTGGTCCACTCGCCGGGGTCCGGGCCGCGCCACGGCGGGCCCGGCCAGGGACGCGCCGGGCGCACGTTTGCGAACCGCGCACACACGGCCTCGCCTTCGAACGGAAGTACAACGGCCCAGAACCCGACACCGTCGAGGCAGCTCAGGTCCGACGTGACGTCGATCAGCTCAGTGGCGAGCCGACCCCCCACCACCGCCAATGCTGCGTCGGTCGCGGCGGATGGGGACATGAGCGCAGCGTACGATCACCTCCGACCAGCACCCTCACCCGTTCCCAGTCCGAGAAAGGCCCGGCTCGCCGTGCACGTGGAATTCAGCGAAGAGCACGATGCGCTGCGCAAGGTCGTGCGCGACTTTGCCCAGGCGGAGATCGCTCCGCACGCGGCGGCCTGGGATCGAGATCACCACTTTCCGACCGATGTCGTGCGCTCCATGGGCGAGCTCGGGCTGTTCGGCATCCCCTTCCCCGAGGAGTACGGCGGCGGCGGAGGCGACCTCACCATGTTGTGCATCGCCATCGAGGAGCTCGCGCGCGTCGACCACTCGATGGCCATCACCCTCGAGGCGGGGGTGGGGCTCGGAGCGAACCCGATCCATCGCTTCGGTACCGAGGCACAGAAGCAGACATGGCTGCCCGACCTCTGCGCGGGCCGCACGCTTGGCGGCTTCGGTCTGACTGAGCCCGAAGCGGGCAGCGACGCGGGAGGCACCCGGACCACGGCCGCTCTCGACGATGACACAGCTGAGTGGGTGATCAACGGCGAGAAGGCCTTCATCACCAACTCGGGTACCGACCTCACGGCCTTCGTGACGATCACCGCTCGCACCGGCCCCGGCGAGATCAGCACAGTGCTCGTGCCCTCGGGAACCCCGGGCTTCAGCGTGCAGCCGCCGTATCGGAAGATGGGGTGGCACGCATCGGATACCCACGGGCTCTCCTTCGTCGATGCACGGGTCCCAGAGGCCAACTTGCTCGGCGAACGAGGCCGTGGGTTCGCTCAGTTCCTGCAGATCCTCGACGAAGGCCGCATCGCCATCTCGGCACTGGCTGTTGGGTGCATCCAGGCGTGTCTGGAGCACAGCACCCACTACGCCCAGGAGCGGCAGGCCTTCGGGCAACCGATCGGCGCCAATCAGGGGGTGGCCTTTCAGGTGGCCGATCTCGCGGTCATGGCTGAGACGGCTCGGCTCCTCACGTACCAGGCGGCCTGGCTACACGACACCGGCCGCCCCGTGAAGCAGGCCGCCGCGATGGCGAAGCTCCACACCACCGAGGCCGCCGTCACCGCAACGCGGATCGCCACCCAGATCTTCGGGGGCTCCGGGTTCATCGACGAAACCCCCGTGGCTCGCTTCTACCGCGACGCCAAGATCCTGGAGATCGGCGAGGGCACGAGTGAGATCCAGCGCCTGGTGATCAGCCGCGAGCTCGGGCTACCCGTTCGGTGAGGCTCGCGCGTCAGCGAGGCCGCCGCACCTGGCCGCAGCGGCTGGTGCTCGGCTTCAACGCGTGCTTCCTGATCGGCCTGCTCGTGGTCGCGAGCAGCCTGGGGTACGGCTACACCAAGTACAGCCGGCTGCCGCGGATCCAAGTCGGCTCGGTGCTGACCTCGCGAGCGGGTAGCGACGCCCCACAGAACTTCCTGTTGGTCGGGGTGGACAGCGCGGCCAACCTCGATCCCAACGACCCTGCGTTGGCGGGTCGGGGTGATGTGGGTGGGCTGCGGTCGGACACGATGATGGTGCTCCGCGTTGATCCGTCCACCGATCAGGCGATCTTGCTCTCACTGCCGCGCGACCTCTGGGTGCCGCTCGCGAGCGGAGGGCGCCAGCGTCTCAACAGCGCCATCCAGGTCGGTGGGCCGGAGAACCTGATCGACACCATCGAGCAGTACTTCAGCATCCCCATCAACCACTACGTCCAGGTCGACTTCGCAGGCTTCAAGGGCTTGGTGGAGGCGTTGGACGGCGTGAAGGTGTACTTCCCAACTCCGGTGCGCGACCGCAACTCGCAGCTCGACATCCCTGAACCTGGGTGCATCACGCTCGATTCCACGCAGGCGCTCGGCTACGTGCGTTCACGGCACTACCAGTACTACGAGGGCGGTCGCTGGCGGAGCGACCCGACCGGTGACTTTGGTCGGGTGAGCCGCCAGCAGGACTTCATCGTGCGGGCGGTGCGCCGCGCGATCGAGAAGGGGGTGCGCAACCCCGTCACGCTCGACAACCTCGTTGACGCGGGTCTGAAGACGGTGACGGTCGACGACCTCCTCACGGCGGATGACATCGTGAACCTGGCATCGGGCTTCCGCGGCTTCGACCCCAACGGACTTGGCACCTACACGCTTCCGGTCACCGGCGACAGCGTTGGTGGTGCATCTGTGCTGCGGCTCAGGGATCAGGAGGCCCAGCCCACCCTGGCGCTGTTCCGCGGCACGCTCACGGACGACGTGGTGCCAGGGGATGTGCGTGTGCAGGTGCTCAACGGCACCGGCAGGCCAGGGGAGGCAGGGATCGTCAGCGCCGCCCTCGTCGCGGTCGGCTTCGGCGCTGCCGGCATTGGGGATGAGGGAGGCGCACCTGCCCGAACCGTCGTGCGGTACCAGGCGGGCCAGGCCGCCGCCGCCGACCTCGTGGCCCGCTACCTGGAGGCGGGAGCGGACCTCGAGGTCGTCACCGACCCCCTTGCGGCGGACGTGGTCGTCATCACCGGGCTGGACTATGTGGGCGTCCGGACCAGCCCCACGCCCGCCACATCGTCCACCTCGCCCACATCCACCAGCCGACCGAGTGTCGCTACGACCACCACCACCTCGCAGGCCAGCACCACCACGGTGGCCGGGCAGGTGCCGGGGCCACCCCCCGGCGTCGACTGCTGAGGACCTCGCGGCCTGCCGTCGTTGGGTCGGGGGAGGGGCACGTGCCACAATCGGCGGGCCATGAACGCCCTCCGCCCCACCCCTGACGCCTCTGCGCGCCCCGAGCGGGCTCGATGAAGGGCATCGTCCTGGCTGGCGGCCGGGCCACCCGATTGAGCCCAGCGAGCCGGGCGACGTCGAAGCAGCTGATGCACGTCTATGACAAGCCGCTCGTGTACTACCCGATCAGCACCCTCCTGCACGCTCGGATCAACGAGATCCTGATCATCTCCACACCCGACCAGCTCCCGCTGTTCGAGGCGCTGCTCGGAGATGGATCGGCGTGGGGCTGCTCCTTTGCGTACGCCGCTCAGCCGGAGCCCAATGGGATCGCTGCGGCCTTCTTGATCGGCGAGGACTTCATCGGCGACGACAGCGTCGCCCTCATCCTCGGCGACAACATCTTCCACGGCGTTGGGCTCGGCGAGCAGCTCCAGCGCTACACCAACCCTCAGGGCGCGGTGGTGTTTGGCCTGTGGGTTCCCGATCCCGAGCGCTACGGCGTGCTCGAACTCGATACCGACGGCTCGGTGCTCGCCGTCCACGAGAAGCCCGCGGTGGCGCCGTCGAACTACATGATCCCGGGTCTCTACTTCTACGACAACAGCGTCGTTGAGGTGGCTCGCGCCACGGCACCGAGCGCCCGCGGCGAGCTCGAGATCAGCGAAGTGAACAACCGCTTTCTCAAGGACGGCCGGCTTCAGGTCTCCAAGCTCCCGTTCTCCACCGAGTGGTTCGACGTGGGCACCTTCGATGCGCTGCTCGATGCCCAGCAGTGGGTGGCGGGCCACCAGCGTCGCAAGGGGCTGCTGGTGGGTGCGCCGGAGACCGCAGCACACCGCGAGGGCTTCGTCGACGCCGACCAGCTGCGCTCCCTGGCCGCTGCCGTCGACCAGGGCGGCGACCTCGCCAAGAGCGGCTACGGAGAACAGCTGCTTCGGTTCCTCGAGTTCGAAGCAGGGGGGAACTGATGGTCCTCGAGATCGTCGACTTCGACGCCACTCCGACGGCGATCGACGGATTGTTCCTGATCACGATGAAGCAGGTGACCGACGAGCGCGGCACCGTGCGCGAGTTCTACCGGGAGTCGGCCTTCGTGGCCGCCGGGCTGCCCTCCCTGGGCAGCTTCCTGCAGATCAACGTCACCGAGACCCACCGAGGGGGCCTACGCGGCCTGCACGCCGAGGACATGGTGAAGTTGGTCGCCGTGGTTGCCGGGGAGGCCTTCGGCGTCTACGTCGACTTCCGGCCCACGAGCGCAACACGGGGAGCCGTGGTCACCACCTCACTCACCCCGGGCAAGCAGGTCCTGGTGCCCAAAGGCGTCGGCAACGGCTTTCAAGTCACGGGCGATGGCCCTGCACAGTACGCCTACGGCTTCGACCATGAGTGGGCGCCCGGTATGGCCGGGGTTGCCTGTGGCCCCCTCGACCCTGCGCTCGGCATCGAATGGCCGCTGCCGATCGACCCCGACGATCGCCGGCAGATCTCCGAGAAGGATCGCGACTCGCCGCGGTTCGCCGACCTCCCGGGAGGGGATCGATGAAGCTGCTCGTGACAGGCGGCGCCGGGTTCATCGGCTCCAACTACATCCGCTACGTCCTGCGCGAGACGGACGACGAGGTGGTTGTGTACGACGCCCTCACCTACGCGGGAAACCTCTCCACCCTCAAGGATGTCGACGACGATCCGCGCTACTCCTTCGTCAAGGGCGACATCTGCGATCCTGGGACGCTCGAAGGGGCGATGGCCGGCTGCGACGCCGTCGTGCACTTCGCCGCTGAGAGCCATGTCGACCGCTCCATCCTCGGATCTGACGACTTCGTCAACACAAACTGCTTCGGCACGA
>JANOQG010000204.1:0-4159 GCA_031422255.1 Actinomycetes bacterium
CCGCGCTGCAGTTGCCGTTCGTGTCACCGTTGGTGTGGCCGTTGGTGTCTCCGTTGTTCTGGCGGGTGCCGTCGTTGGTGTCACCGTTGGTGTGGCCGTTGCCGTTGGTGGTGTCACCGTTGGTGTGGCCGTTGGTGTCACCGTTGGTGTGGCCGTTGCCGTTGGTGTGGCCGTTGCCGTTGGTGTGGCCGTTGGTGTGGCCGTTGCCGTTGGTGGTGTGGCCGTTGGTGTGGCCGTTGGTTGCGACGGCCCTGTGCTCCATCGCTCCGACCGGGACGGCCAGCTTGGCGGGAGCCGGGAGGATGGCCGTATGCGCGGCAGCCTCGTCGCTTTCCCGTCGGAACAGAGCTGGTGCCACTGCCAGGAGCGCATAGAGCGCAGGCAACACGAGGGATCGCTGGCGGGTGAGCAGCCCAAAGTTCGCGAGGGACGAGAACGTGGCCGAGTAGAGGAGGAGAAGCACGACGCAGTAGAGGAGGAAGGGTTCCTGTTGACACCGCTGCAGGGCGAGACGAACCGAGCCGAAGCGCTTGAAGACCAGCCACAGCAGAGCGGTGGACTCGATCGCCGCAAGCATCTGGAACAAGCTGGGCGACTCCCATAGGAAGGGTCGGAACAGCACCGTCACGATGCCTCTTGGCAGGAACAGCGGGTCGGTGAGCGAGTTGCCGCCGGTTGAGTAGCTCGATCCTCCGTATGCAGTGGAGGTCGTCTGGGCGTCGAGCTGCGCCTCGACTGAATCGACCGAAAGGTCCTCCAGGCCGACGAACTTGGCCCCCGCCGTCACGGTGAAGACCACGAGGAGCCCAAGCACGACCATGCCGATGGTTCGCCCGCCGGACGACTTCGCACCATTGGAGGACTTCGCACCATCGGCACGCACGCGACCAACGAAGTAGGGCACGGCGGCCGCCACGGTGACGAGGGCGAGCAGGTGCGGCCGGATGACGTAGAGCAGCGCACCGCTGGCGAGCGCGAGTGGGACGCAGCGGGTCAAGCGGCCGTTGAGCGCTAGCGAGGTTGCCCACGCCATGGCGCCGAGGCCCACCTGCATCAGGGCTTCCTTCCCGAGTGATGCGGGCCAGAACACGATGCTCGGTACGAACAGCATGAAGACAAGTGCGAGCCGCTTGTCGACGTAGGGCACAGCGTCGACAAGTGCGCGGTACCAGCAGTACGAGCCGATGACGGCCAGCAAGCCGAACAGGAAGAATGCGGCGAGCTGGTCTTGGCCGAACAAGTAGTAGAGCGCTCCTGTTATCCAGCGGATCGCGTTGCTTCCGCTGAGCGCGAAGCCCTCCATGGGCGAGGTACCTCGCTCGCCGGTCCAGAACGCGACGAGCTCGCGGCCCTCTCGGTCGTAGACGAATGCATCGCCCGCGTTTTGATAGGCGATCGTGAGGCTGAAGTACCGGGCGAGGCATGCCGCGAGCTTGACGAGGGTGCCGAGCAGGATCAGGCGCGGCAGCCATGGTTCGTCGGGTCGGAGCCGCTGGCACCGGCGGCCGAACGCGACCGCCGCAAAGATCCCTGCCAGTGGAAACATCACCAACCCGACGTGGTCTAGCCCCATGCCGACACGGGCCACCAGCGTTACGCCGATCAGCGCCGCAGCGATCGTCATTGCCGGCACACCTGAGGCCAGCGCCGCGCCGGGCACCGGAGGTGCGGAAGGAACGCCGGTGACCTGGGCTGCCGGCTGGTCCACCGTGGTCCGAACGGGCGCGAGCGTCGGGGTGGGCGCGGCCGTTGCGGCGGATGCCGTCGGGGAGGTGGGCACATCGGGGCGAGCGCGTTCGTACATCCACCACCGCACGCCGGCGCGAGTCGGATCGACTCGGTGTCCTGAGGAGATCAGCTCAGGGCTAGGCGGGGAGTGCGTGAGTGCCATGGGCGTCGACCGTCATGCTCTCAGTGCATGTCGGTTGACCAGGGCGATTCCGAACGGCGTGACGCCAGCCAACTCGAGCCGGTCCGCCGCGAGCGCGGCATCGTTCCGGTCGACCTGGCCGATCTCGAGTGCCCACAGCACGTGGCGTGTGGACCACGCCATGATGGTGGCGTTCGGGTCCTCGAGGAGCGCGGGCCCGGCAAGGACGCAGATGTCGATCCCGCTGACGGACAGTGCCTCGAGCAGCGGAGGGAGACCATCGAGCGAGAGGTCGGTGCTCGTTGCGCCCGGCGGGACGACGTACAGGTTCGGGATGCCGCGCGTCGCGAGGCGGGCGCTGATGTCTCCGATGAGCTGTCCGGCCTCAGCCTCCGCCAGCAGCTCAGGGAACGTGGCTGTGGTTGTGGCCACGGTGGTCCGGGCAGCGCCCGGTTCGGCACCGAAGGGGGCTGTGCGCGCCTCCACCTCAGAGGCATCGTCGTCTTCGAACTCCGTATCCTCGACGAACCAGTCCTGGCGCGGCACCGTTCCGATGAGCGCGACGGTGACACCGAGGCCAGCCAGGGCGGCCGCGAAGTTGGCCGCGACAGGGTCCTGGGTGGATCCGGTGGGCCCGGTGACCATGATGGCCTTGGGCAGCCGATCGGTGGAGAGGCTGGTGGCGGCCAGAGAGCGGAAGGCTCTCTCCCAAGTAGAACCAGGCGGAGCCAACTGATGGTGGAGCCTCCGCGGCATGAACGGAATGGTGCCGAGCAGCCCAGAGCGCAGGGCAGCAGGGGCGGATCGAGCCTCGGTGATCGTGGGATCGAGTCGGTCCACCAGCACGGGGATCACCACGGCCAGCACAAGGCCACCGGCGAGGATGGTGAGCAGCGGAATGAGTGGCGAGGGCGGCGGCGGGGTGGTGCGCGCGGTGGACCGCCTCTGCACAACTGTGGTGTAGGCGGCCGGGATCTCGACCCGGGTTGCCTGCAGGGAATAGTTGACCTGGCGCCGTTGGATCTCGTTGAGGAGCGCATTGCGCTCGTAGAGGTTGAGAATCTCGTCGGTGGACGCGCCGGAGGGTTCGACCACGGCAGTGCCGTCGGGTACTCGCTCGGGCAACGCTGCGCCCTCGGTGATGAGGCTGAACTCGACGGTCTTGATTCGCCGCGCGAGAACCCCGATCACGCGGCGTTCGATGTCCTGGAGGTCGAGGGCGGCTTGAAGGACGGATTCGCGACGGCCATCCTCATAGGCGGTGATGTAGGCATCGAGCACCGTGGAGGCGACCTCGGGCTCCCCGGCCGCCACGGTGAGCGTCATGATGCTGCGGTCTTCGTTCAGCCTCGAGCTCAAGAAGAGCCTCTTCAAGCCCTTTGGGTCGACGGCGGCCCTTCTGAGCGTGACTTCCCTTAGCTCGGGCGATTGTGCGAGCTCCATCTGGCCTTGCAGCAGCACAGGAGGGACGTCAGTCGGGGTGCCGTCGGCTTCCGTGCGCGCTGGAATGAGGACGTCGGCGCTTGTGGTGTAGCGCGCCGGGGGCCGCACGACGTTGCGGCTGGCGAGGTAGCCGGCCATCACGATCGGAATGATCACCAGCACCACCAGCGCGATCGTCCAGTGACGGCGCAGCGATGCGCGTATTTCCTTCAGATCCACGCGACCTATCCCCCCTCAGTTGCGTGACACCACGCTTCAGCCCGGACGAACATCACCACCCAGGGTGGTCGACCGCGACCTTACCTCAGGTCACCCACCCCATTACCAGCGGGGATTCTCCGGAATCCCCCTATACCGCCTAATAGCCGTAAACCGACCGTCAGGGGAGAAGAGTCCGATCCGGCTCGGTGGCATACTCATCGTCAATGGGGAGAACGGACGTCACGGGGGGGACAACCGAGGGTGACGACCCCCATCGGGACGTCACTGCTCGAGCCGAGGCCGATCACTGGCGAACGCTTGCGGTCGAACGGGAAGCGGCAATGCGAGCGCTCAGTCATCGACCGTTGGTTCGCGTCGCGGTCGGCGTCGATCGGCGATTCCTGCCCACCGCCCGACGGTTCCGTGCTGGCAAGGACCGAGCTCGGCTCGCCTACCGCTGCATCGAAGTGGCAGCCGCTGGCCTCCGCTCCAGGCTGGCCCGGAGCAGGCGTGCTGCGGCGCTAGCCGGCCAGGCGGCCCGCCTCGATCCGGCTTCGGGCACCCAATCTGTTTCGGTGATCGGCTTTGCGGTGGACGGCGACGCCAGTTGGCTGAGCGACGCCGGCCTCGAGCCCCAGCTGGTGT
>JANOQG010000205.1:0-3536 GCA_031422255.1 Actinomycetes bacterium
TCCACGCTCCGCTGATCTCGAACCCGCCCTCGACCGCGTTCCCCATTCCGTTGGGGAACAGCTGTCCGGCGCTGGTGACTCTGCCGCCGGATCCGAACACCTCCTCGAATCCCTTGTCGGGGAGGTAGACGGCCGCGGCCATGGCGGTGGGCAGATTGGCGATGCCCACCCAACCCGCTGAGCCGTCGGCGCTCGCCAACTCGATCCACGTCTCGATGAGGTCGCGGAACTCGGGTTCGCTCCCACCTGCCTCCGTGGGATTCAGGTAGGTCATGAGCCCGCTTTCCCAGAGCGCCTCGACCGCCGTCGGGGTGAGCGTCCGAGCCGCTTCGCTCGGTTGCGCTTCTGCCTCGAGCACCGCTCGGATGCTCCGTGCTGCGGTGAGCCCGTTCATCTCACTTCCCCCTGGTGTGCGTGGTTTAGAACTCGCCAAAGAACCCAACACCGAGTCCCGCGGTCATTCCGCCGTCCACGACCATCGCAGAGCCGGTCATGAACGATGCCTCCGACGACGCGAGGAACAGCACGGCGTTTGCGATCTCTTCGGGTTCCCCAAACCGGCCGAGCTTGTGTGCGTCGAGCATCTTCGCCTTGTAGGCCTCCATGCCCGGCTGGTCGATCAGGCCGAGCAACAGCGGCGTCTTGATGCCACCGGGGCACACCGCGTTGACGCGAATCCCGGTCTTGCCGTAGTCGATGGCCATGGACTTGGTCAGCATGATCACCCCGCCCTTCGAGGCGTTGTACACCGACCCGCCTTCCGTGCCTTCGATCCCTTCGATGCTGGCGATGTTGACCACGCTGCCCGACTTCTGCGTGATCATCTGCGCGCAGACGTGCTTGCACACGTTGAAGGTGCCTTTGAGGTTGACGTCGATGACCCGATCCCATTCGCTGGCTTCGACCATGTGCACCGGTCCGCCACCAGCGACCCCCGCCGCGTTCACGACAACATCGATGCGGCCGTGGGTCTCGACGATCGACGCGACGGCCTGGGCGACGGCAGCTTCGTCGCGCACGTCAAGTGTGAAGTCCGCGTCGCCAGCGATGTCCGCGGTGACCACCGTTGCGCCTTCCGCTGCGAATCGCTTGGCAGTTGCCGCGCCGATCCCCGAAGCGCCTCCCGTGACGAACGCCACCTGATCTTGAAGCTGCCCCATGTTCACGTCCTCGTTGTTCGTGGCCGACCGCCACCGTACGCGGCACCCGTACACGAGGCGCGCAGCCGCCTTCGCCGCGACAGCAGGAATACCCCGTTGGGTATCGTCGTTCGAAGAAGCATGGCGACGAGCAACGCTTCAGACGCAACGGTGGCTTGCCCCGCCTGTGGCACCCGAAACCGGGTGCCGGTACTGGCTTCGGGTCACCCAGCCTGCGCCTCCTGCCACGCCCCGCTGCCCTGGATGGTCGACGCCACCGACGCGACCTTTCAGCGAGCGCTCGACTCCAAGCTGCCCGTCCTGGTCGACGTCTGGGCACCATGGTGCGGGCCGTGCCGGATGGTCGCAACCGCGGTCGCCGACACCGCTGCCCGGTTGCCAGGGGCCCTCAAGGTCGTGAAGCTGAACGCGGACGATGCACCCGCTGCCTCCGGATCACTCGGGATCCAAGGGATCCCCACCCTGGTCGTGTTTCACGCCGGGATGGAGGTCGCCCGTCAGGTTGGTGCCCTGCCAGCGGCGGCGCTCACGGAGTGGGTCGACGACGTCCTTGCCGGGTTGGGATCGGACCGATGACCGAACAGGCGGCGACCGGAGTCGACCTGCCCTCGACCGTGGGCGAGATCACAGTGGCGACGTCGGGGCCACCAGTCGTCGAGCGGCGGGGGCGACGGTGGATCTTCGGATCGTTCCTGCTCTGCCCGTGCCACCTCCCGCTCACCCTCGCTGTCGTGGTGTCGCTGGCGGGTGGGACGGTGATCGGTGGCCTGCTGCGGGATCATGTGGTCCTCGCGGGCGTCGTGATCTCGCTCGGCTGGGCCGCCGGGACCGCCAACGGGTTTCGCCTGGTGCGCCACGCTCAACGCGGCACCTGCCCGATCCCGTGGCGCACTCGCTGGCGTGCCGTGGCCAGCAGACGGTCGACCTGAGCCCGCCGAGCGGGCGTCGCTCCCCGCGGGCGCAGGCGGCTCCTTGGCTGCGATCCTGGACCGTCCAACTGGGCTGGTCGCTCTCCGGCCAGCAGTCGCCGGTGCCGAGGTCCTGGTGATGTCCATCCAGTAGAGCCCTTGACCCTGCTCGCGCGGGTCGTTCGGCCCTATGTCCGGGCCCCTGAGGGGGCGCAGGGTGGAGCCATGACCTCACGGATCGTGATTCTCGGCGGCGGCACCGGCGGCACCCTCACCGCCAACCGCCTCCGGCGCCTCTACTCCCCGGAGGACGCCGAGATCATCGTGGTCGACCAGGACGACCGCCACGTCTACCAACCCGGGTTGCTGTTCGTGCCGTTCGGGCTGACCCACTCGGAGGACATCGTCCGGCCGCGGGAGCGCCAGCTCCGCGCGGGAGTCGAGTTCGTCGAGTCCGACATCGACCGTGTCGACATCGAGGCCAACGAAGTGCACCTCACGAGCGGGGCCACCCTCACCTACGACGTCCTCGTGGTCGCCACCGGGGCCCGGCTCGTCCCCGAGGAGACCGAAGGCCTCACCGGACCGGGCTGGATGGAGAAGGTCTTCACCTTCTACACGCCGGAAGGTGCCGCCGCCCTGGGGGCTGCCTTGGCCACCTTCAATCGGGGCCGGCTCGTGGTGAACGTGGTGGACATGCCCATCAAGTGCCCGGTCGCCCCGCTCGAGTTCTGCTTCCTGGCGGACTGGTACTTCACCGAGCGCGGCATCCGCGACCAGGTGCAGATCACCTACGCCACCCCCCTGGATGCCGCCTTCACCAAGCCCATCGCCGCTGACCAGCTCGGCGGGATGCTCGCCGACCGCGGCATCGACTTGGTCACCGAGTTCAACACCGGTGAGATCGACGGTCCCGGCGGACGGTTGGTGAGCTACGACGGCCGAGAGATCCCGTTCGACCTCGCCGCCGTCATCCCGCTTCACGGCGGCGCCAACTACGTCGGTCGCTCCCCAGGTCTCGGCGATGAGCTCGACTTCGTTCCCACCGACGAGCACACCCTCCAGGCCAAGGCCGCGCCGAACATCTTTGTGATCGGCGATGCAGCCAACGTCCCCGCCTCCAAGGCTGGCTCTGTGACCCACTTCGAAGGCGAGACCCTGGTCGGCAATGTCCGGCGCTTCCTGGCCGGCGAGCCCCTCGTGGCGGGCTTCGACGGCCACGCCAACTGCTTCATCGAGACCGGCTTCCACAAGGCGCTGCTCATCGACTTCAACTACGACACCGAGCCCCTCCCCGGGCACTACCCCGCCAAGGTCGGACTGCCGCTGCTCAAGGAATCACGGCTGAACCACCTCGGCAAGCTCCTGTTCCAGTCCGTCTACTGGCACAGCCTGCTCCCCGGCCGCGACCTCCCCGGCCTCGGCTCCACCATGCCCACCGCTGGCAAGCACATCCCCGACCACAAGG
>JANOQG010000206.1:0-15769 GCA_031422255.1 Actinomycetes bacterium
GCGGGGTGCGCTGTCGCCTACACGCTCTGGATCACCGATCTCGATCCCATCCGTTACGACCTGCTTTTCGAGCGCTTCCTCAACCCCTCCCGGGTGTCCATGCCCGACATCGACATGGACTTCGACTCCCGCTACCGGGACGAGATGATCCGCTACGCCGCCGAGCGCTACGGGCGCGATCACGTCGCCCAGATCGTCACGTTCTCCACGATCAAGGCTCGGGCCGCCGTGCGAGACGCAGCGCGGGTGCTCGGCTACCCGTACATCGTCGGGGACAAGGTGGCCAAGGCCATGCCGCCTCTGATCATGGGGCGTGACACGCCGCTCCATGCCTGTCTGGAGCCCCACCCCAAGTTCGAGGACGGCTACAAGATGGCGGCCGACCTTCGGAAGATGCGCGACGACGACCCCGATGCCGCACGGGTGATCGAGGTCGCCAAGGGCCTCGAGGGCCTGCGCCGGCAGGACGGCATCCATGCCGCAGCGGTGGTGATCACCAAGGAGCCCCTCACCACCTACCTCCCGATCCAGCGCAAGCCGGTGGGGGGCGAGGACATCGAGAACGCACCCGTCGTCACGCAGTACGAGATGCACGGCGTCGAGGAGCTCGGCCTGCTCAAGATGGACTTCCTGGGCCTGCGCAACCTCGATGTCATCAGCGACACGCTGGAGATCATCCTTGAGACCAGAGGCGTGGAGCTCGACATCGACCAGGTGGCGCTCGATGACGTCGACACGTTGGCCCTGCTTTGCCGCGGCGACTCGATCGGGGTCTTCCAGCTCGAAGGTGGGCCCATGCGAGCCCTCATGCGGGCCTTGGCGCCGAGCTCCTTCGAGGATGTGGCAGCGCTCGTTGCGCTCTATCGGCCGGGGCCGATGGCGGCCAACATGCACAACGACTACGCCGACCGGAAGAACGGTCGGAAGGCCGTCGAGTACTTCCATCCCGACGCAGAGGAGCTGCTGGCCGACACCTACGGCCTGATGATCTACCAAGAGCTCATCATGCGAGTGGCGCAGAAGTTCGCTGGCTACACGCTCGCCCAGGCCGACAACCTGCGCAAGGCAATGGGCAAGAAGTCCCGCGAGGTCATGGCAAAGGAGAAGCAGGCCTTCGTCGACGGGGTGGATGCCACCGGCTACGGCGCCGCCCTCGGCCAGTCGCTCTTCATCACCATCGAGCAGTTCGCCGACTACGCCTTCGGCAAGTCGCACAGCTTCGGTTACGGATTCATCGCCTACCAGACCGCCTACCTCAAGGCGCATTATCCGGCCGAGTACCTCGCTGCGTTGCTCACCAGCGTCAAGGCCAACCTCGACAAGGCAGCGATCTACCTCTCCGAGTGCCGCACGATGGGCATCTCGGTACTGGTGCCTGACGTAAACCGCTCGGTCGCTGACTTCACGCCCGTGGTCGAGGTGGGAGCCGACGGTGGCGACGAGCAGTCGATCGTGTTTGGCATGTCCGCGATCCGCAACGTTGGGGGTGGGCTCGTTGGGCTCCTGATCGACGAGCGGGAGGCCAACGGACCCTTCGTCGACTTCTACGACTTCGCCGAACGGGTCGACTTCCAGGTCCTCAACAAGAAGACGATCGAGTCGCTGATCAAGGCTGGCGCCTTCGACAGCCTTGGCCATCCCCGCCAGGGACTCCTGCGCGCCTTCGAGCACATCATCGACTCGACCATCGCTCGTCGGCGCGAGCGCGACATGGGCGTGATGTCGCTGTTCGGCGAGGTGGAGGACGCGGGCCCGATGTTCGACGAACGTCCCGCGATTCCCGAGGTGGAGTTCCAGAAGCGCGAGCGGCTGAGCTTCGAGAAGGAGATGCTCGGGCTCTACGTGAGCGACCACCCGCTGATGGGAGCGGAGGCCTCGTTGCGTCGTCGTACCGATGGCACGCTCGTCGACCTCGCGGAGATGGAGGACGGTCAGATCCGCAGCTTCGGCGGCGTGCTCACGGGCCTGCAGCGAAAGTGGACCAAGAAGGGCGACCTCATGGCGGTCTTCGTACTGGAGGACCTCCAGACGTCGGTCGAGGTGATGGTGTTCCCCAAGACGATGGCAGAGCACGGGCACAAGCTCGCCGACGATGCGGTCGTCATCGTGAAGGCTCGTGTGGACGCGCGCGACGATCAGCCGAAGCTGATCGCGATGGACATCGAGCCGTTCGAGCCGATGTCGGGCGAGGCCTTCCCGCTGCGGGTGAAGGTCGCTGCGGCGGCGTTGTCAGAAGCCCTGATCGAGGAGCTGAAGCGCGTGCTCGCCGATCATCCTGGCGACTCGCCCGTGTTGCTGCACCTGGGTGAACGACAGGTTCTTCGTCTCCCGGAGGCATGGACGGTGGAGGTCGTGCCACCGCTGCTCGCGGAGCTGCGCGTCATGCTCGGGCCCACGGCAATCCTCGCCTGAATGGAATCTTGACCCGCGGGTCACGGCGCGTGAGCAGGCTGTTCGCGCGTGGTCGTCAACGCGCTGAGTTTGCGCTCGGCGGCGGGATCTACTGGACTGTCGGGGTCCAAGCACGAAGATTCCGGGGGCTGGCGAGCGAATGTCGATCCAGGTCGAGACCAAGGACTGCACTGCGTTGGGAGATGCCGAGCTCGCTGAGCTGGCGGATCTCTGCGCCGAAGGGCCGATCCCGTATGAGGTCGGGCTGCTGTCAAAGCAGGCTGAGGCATGGGTGCTCGTCACCCAGGCTCGGGAGAACGGGAAGCTGAAGGGCTTCGCCTTCTCCACCCTCGAACGCATTGGCGGAACCCCGTCAGTGATCATCGGCCTGGCATCGGTCAAGCGGGGAGCGAAGCGCGACACGGTGCTCCGTTCGATCATGCATGACGAGCTCCGCCGGGCAGTGCTGGCCTTCCCCGATGAGGACGTCCTCATCGGCACGCGGTTCATCGTGCCGTCGGGCTTCGAGGCCCTCAAGGCACTCAACGACGTTGTTCCCCGCCCCGACCACAAGGCAAGTGGCGAGGAGCGAGCCTGGGGTCGGCGCCTGGCCAAGCGCTTTGGCGTGGACACGGCGGCCTACGACGACCGCTCCTTCACCGCCAAGGGCACCGGTTCGCACCCTGAGGTGTTCGACCACGACAGTCTGAAGCCCGAGGCGATCGCGGCTGATGTGTCGGCCTTCTTCAAGGGCTTCGACGCCAAGCGGGGCGACTCGCTCGTGGCATTCGGCTGGGCCATGGCCGAAGACCTCGCCAAGCTGGCCTGATCCGCGCTTGGAGCTGAGCGAGGCCGTTCGGCGGCGTCGCATGGTGCGAGCCTTCAGCACGGCCCCCGTTGAGCCTGCGGTGGTCGATCATCTGATCGACCTGGCTCGTCGCGCCCCGTCGGCAGGAAACAGCCAAGGCTGGGCCTTCGTGGTGCTCGAGGGCGCGGCGCAGACGGCTCGCTACTGGGACGTCACCATGCCGCCACCGCGGCGCGAGGGGTTCCGGTGGCCGGGTCACGTGGCTGCTCCTGTACTGATCCTTGCGCTGGTGGACCCCGACACCTGGGTGCATCGCTATGCGGAGGCGGACAAGGCCGCTTCTGGCCTCGGCGTCGGCGCAGACGAGTGGCCAGTGCCCTATTGGTGGGTCGATGGCGGCATGGCGGTGGAGCACCTCCTGCTCGGCGCGGTCGAGGCTGGCTTGGGCGCCTGCTTCTTCGGTGTGTTCGACCACGAGGAGGCGGTGCTGGCCGCCCTCGAGGTGCCGGCGGGATGGCGGGCGCTTGGGGCGGTCGCCGTCGGTCATCCAGCGACCGACGAGCCGGGTCGGTCCGCCCGCCGCGGCCGCCTGCCGCTTGAGGACGTGCTCCACCGGGGTGGCTGGTAGCGCCACCTGGGTTCGACGGGGTGCAGATAGGGTCCGGCCCGTGGGAGCCCTGCGCAACCGTCGTGTCCTGCTCGCCCAGCGGCCTCAAGGGTTGGTGACGGAGGATGACTTCAGTCACGACGACGTGGCGGTGCCCGAGCTCGCAGAGGGCGAGGTGCTCGTCAAGACGGACTTCGTCGGCATCGATGCCACCGTGCGCACCTGGCTCTCGAAGGCGGAGGGGTACATCCCGCCCGTCGAGATCGGCGAGGTGGTGCGCAGCAGTGGCATCGGCCGGGTCCTCGCGTCGAGGAGCGATCGGGTGCAGGAGGGCGACCTCGTCGCCACCCTCACGGGCTGGCAGGAGTACGCCGTCGTCGGCGACGATCCGATGCTCACCACGCCGCTCACTGAGGGCACCGACCCAATGGCCGCCCTCGGTGTGTTCGGCGCCAACGGGCTCACCGCTTACGTCGGCATCACCGACATCGGGCAGGCCAAGGAGGGCGAGACGGTGGTGGTCTCTGCCGCAGCGGGTGCCACGGGTTCCATCGCAGTGCAGATCGCCAAGATCGTGGGCTGCCGGGTGATCGGCATCACGGGCACCGACGAGAAGTGCGCCTGGTTGGTGGACGACCTCGGCCTCGACGGCGCCATCAACCATCGCACCGACGACATCTCCGCCAAGCTCCGTGAGCTGTGCCCCAAGCGTGTCGACGTCTTCTTCGACAACACCGGCGGGCCGATCCTCGATGCCGTCCTCGGGCGCCTGGCCGACCGTGCCCGCGTCGTGCTGTGCGGGGCGATCTCGTCGTACAACGACCAGTTCAAGCCGCCGGGGCCGGCCAACTACCTGAACCTCATCGCGCGCCGGGCCCGCATGGAGGGCTTCATCTCCTGGGACTCATGGGGCCGCTACGGCGAGATCATGGACACCCTCGGCACCTGGGTGGCCGCCGCCCAGCTCCAGCACCGCAGCCACATCTTCGAGGGGCTCGAGTCCGGCCCCCAAGCACTCAACGCAATGTTCCTCGGAGAGAACATCGGCAAGATCATCATCAAGGTCTGACCGGCATGCCACCGCGGGTCCAGTCCTCCTTGAGCTGAGCGGCGAGCGCTTCCGGGGTGGTGCTGGGGAGCTGGCAGGCGTAGTTCTGGCAGACGTAGGCGCGGCCGTCCTCCCGGCCCTCCCACAGCGGCGATTCGTAGCGCTGGCCCCAGGCCAGCACTGCGTTCGGCAGGAGCAGCCCGTGGGCAACTGCAACGAGGTCCGGACGATCGCCCGGGATGACGATCTCCGTCGTGCCGCGCACGAGCAGGTCGACGGCGGCGAGCACGTGGCCGAAGGCGGTGGGTTGCTCCACGGCCATGGCGCCGAGGAGGCGGACGATGGCCTCTCCAGCGCCCCGGTAGCGCTCATCTCCGGTGAGGGCAGCAAGCCGGAGCAGGCCCACAGCGACAAGGCCGTTGGCGCCAGGGGTGGCATTGTCCATGAGGTCCTTGGTGCGCGTGATGAGCGCCTCGGCGTCGTGGCCCGTGGTGAACACACCGCCGCGCTCGTCGTCCCAGAACAGCTCGAGAAGCGCGTCCGCGACGTTCCGCGCTTCGTCGATCCAGCGCGCCTGACCGGTGGCTTCGGCAAGCCGAGTGAAGGCGTCAATCAGCGCGCCGTGATCGGTGGCGTAGGCGAGGTGGCGCGCCCCGGCGTCGGCCTGCCAGGCGCGGAGCCAGCGGCCATCGGCGCGGCGCAGGTTGGTGAGGAGGAACTCAGCGGTCTCGACGGCGGCCGCCACCCACGTCGGTTCGGCGCACGCAGCGCCTGCCTCGGCGAGCGCTGCCACGAGGTAGGCGTTCCACTCGGTGAGCACCTTGTCATCGAGCCCCGGGCGGACGCGGGTGGCGCGAGCGTCGAACATCGCCTGTCGTGCGGCCTCGATCTCGGGGGGTCGCTCGAGCACGCCGCGCGCATGCATGCGATTCAGGATGCTTGTGCTGTGCTCGAAGTTGCCCAGCGGCTTCACGCCCCACCAGTCGATCGCGACGTTGGCGTCGTCGCCGAGCAGGTCGCGGATCTGGTCGGTGGTCCAGACGTAGAACTTCCCTTCTTCACCCTCGCTGTCTGCGTCCTCAGCCGAGCTGGTGCCGCCGCCCGCCTGACGGAGCTCCGTGAGCGCGTAGCGAATGGTCTCGGCAAGGGTCTGACGGAAGCGCGGCTCGCCGGTGAGCAGCCAGCCGTGGAGATAGAGGCGGATCAGCAGCGCGTTGTCGTAGAGCATCTTCTCGAAGTGCGGCACGAGCCACACGGTGTCGACGGCGTAGCGCGAGAACCCGCCGCCGAGGTGGTCGTAGATCCCGCCGGCCGCCATGGCGTCGAGCGTCGTCGTGAGCGCCTCGAGGGCCCGGATGTCACCCCGGGCGGCGGCGCCCGCCAGCGCCTCTTGTGCCATCGGCTGCGGGAACTTCGGCGCGTTGCCAAGCCCGCCCCACTCCGGGTCGGAGGCGGCGAGGATCTTGTCAACCGCCGCGTCGATCTGGGCGAGATCGGGGAGGTCGTCGGCTGGCTGCACGAGCGCCGAGCGGCCGAGGGCTCCGGTGAGCTGGTCCGCCTGCTCGTTGAGCTCATCGCGCCGCGTCAGCCACAGCTCGTCGATGCGCTGGCACAGCTCGACAAATCCGATCATGCCCCCGCGCCGTTCCTTGGGGAAGTAGGTGCCAGCGAAGAACGGGCGGCCGTCGGGGGTGCAGACCACGGTCATCGGCCAGCCACCGCTGCCCGTCATGGCCTGGGTGGCCTCCATGTAGATGTCGTCGACGTCGGGGCGCTCTTCGCGGTCCACCTTCACGTTCACGAAGAGGTCGTTCATGATTGCGGCGACGGTCGGGTCCTCGAAGCTCTCGTGAGCCATGACATGGCACCAATGGCAGGCGGAGTATCCGATCGACAGAAGGATTGGACGGTCGCGTGCCACCGCGGCCGCAAACGCTTCGTCGCCCCAGGGGTACCAGTCCACGGGGTTGTCGGCGTGCTGGCGGAGGTACGGGCTGGTCTCCTGGGCGAGGCGGTTCACCCACCCACCCTAGGAAGTCGATGAGCGCGGTACGGTCCGGCCGATGGAGATCTCCCTAGAAGGCCAGGTGGCGCTCATCACCGGCGCGTCACGCGGCATCGGCAAAGCCATTGCGAAGGTCTACGCGGACGCTGGTGCATCCGTGCTGCTGTCGTCTCGGAAGCTGCCTGATCTCGAGGCTGCTGCGGCCGAGATCGGTGGCGACGTCGACGTGATCGCGGCCAATGCCGGCGACCCGGCGCAGGCGGAGGCTGCTGTCGATCGCTGCATCGAACGGTTCGGGGGCATCGACATCCTCGTCAACAACGCGGCCACCAATCCCTACAACGGCCCGACGATGGACATCGATCTGCCCCGCTACGACAAGACCTGGGAGGTGAACCTTCGCGGCCCGCTCGTGTGGACCCAGCTCGCCTACAAGCGCTCGCTTGCCGAGCGGTCCGGCTCGGTCATCAACATCGCGTCGGTCGGCGGGTTCTCCGTGGAACCGTCGATCGGGATCTACAACGCCACCAAGGCGGCCTTGCTGCACCTCACGCGCACGATGGCGGCGGAGCTGGCCCCGGGGGTGCGGGTAAACGCCATCGCTCCCGGGCTCGTGAAGACCGACATGGCGCGGGCACTCTGGGAGCCGAACGAGGAGCGCATCGCGGCATCGATGCCTCTTGGCCGCCTCGGCGAGCCGGCCGACATCGCAAACGCCGCACTCTTCCTCGCCAGCGACATGGCCTCCTGGATCACCGGACAGGCCATCGTCGTCGACGGCGGCGCTCTCCTCGGCCCCGCGGCTCGGCGCTGAGCAGAGCAGTCACCGTCTCAGGTCATCGCGGCGGATCTTGCCGCTGGCTGTCCGGGGGAGCGACACCACGAATTCGACGATCGTCGGCGCGGCGTGGGTGGGGAGCGATTGCTTCACGTGGTCGCGGAGCGCGGCAAGGGTCGGGGGTGACAACGCATCCGTCGCAACGATGACCGCAACCACGCGCTCACCCCACTCCGGGTCGGGTCGGCCGACCACAGCCACCTCCACGACCGAGGGATGGGTGAGCAAGGCCCGCTCGACGGCCGCAGGCCAGACGTTCTCGCCCCCGGTGATGATGAGCTCGGTGCGACGGCCGTGGACCTGCAGCACGCCGTCCCTGAGCGAGCCGAGGTCGCCGGTTGGCAGCCAGCCGTCGATCTTCGGGTCGCGGCCGTCTCGATAGCCCCGGAGCAGCATCGCACCGCGCACGTGGATCTCACCATCGGTGCTGATGCGCAGGTCGACCCCGTTGAGCGGCACCCCGTCGTAGACGACGCCGCTGCCCGTCTCGGTGAGGCCGTACGTCGCGATGACGTGAGGGGCGCGGCCATCGGGTGGAGCCTGGCCACCGACGAGGATCGCCCGGAAGGCAGCGGGGTCGATGCGCCCGAGGGCGGTAGGCACGAGCGACGTGAGCGTACAGCCGTCGGCGGCGGCCTTGGCGACCGCGTCGGCGTCGAACCTGGCATGGACCGTGAGGGGCGTCCCGGTCAGGAGAGCCCGGGTGATGACCGACAGGCCCCCGACATGGGCAAGCGGCAGGCACGCCAGCCAGTGGTCCGCCGCCGCGTCGACTTCCAGCCTGGCGCTCGTAGCCGCCGCCGAGGCGAGCAGCGCTGCGTGCGTGAGCACGGCCACCTTGGGCTCGCCGGTGGTGCCGCTGGTGGCGACGGCGAGGGCATCCCCCGGGGCGGTCGGTTCGGTGGGGCGGGCGGCCGCGAGGACCGCCGCCCGCGCCGGCCCGGGCAGTCGTGGATCGAGCGGGAGGACGGCATCACCCGCGTCCCACGCGCGTCGGAGGCGATCGACGAAGGCCGGGTCGTCGGCGTCGAGCACCACCAGGCGGGCCATGGCTGGCAGCGTACGGACTCCTCGGGTGAGACTCGACGACGCCATGACCGCTTCCGCTGCCGCCCCGCCGCCCACTGGCTGGCGCTCGTGGGTGGCAGGCGCTCGGCTGCGCACCCTGCCAGCGGCGATCGTGCCCGTCTTGGTCGGCACCGCGTGTGCCGCGGGGGTGACCGATGTCGTTGCGTGGCGGGCCATGGCCGCTGGGGTGGTGGCGCTGGCGCTCCAGATCGGCACGAACTTCGCCAACGACTACAGCGACGGCGTGCGCGGGACCGACGACCCGGGTCTGCGGGTTGGGCCGGTCCGCCTCGTTGGTTGGGGCTTGCAGCCTCCAGGTGCGGTCAAGAAGGCCGCCCTTCTGTCGTTCCTGGTCGCTGGGGTGGCAGGCCTGAGCCTGGCCATCGTCGTCGGACCCGAGCTGGTGCTGGTGGGCGTGGCGTCGTTCGCCGCCGGTTGGTTCTACACAGGTGGTGCGCATCCCTACGGCTACTACGGGTTCGGCGAGCTGTTCGTCTTCGTGTTCTTCGGACTCGTGGCAACCATCGGCGCCACCTATGTGCAGACCGAGCAGCTCACGGCGCTCTCGGCGGTGGCGGCCGTCCCGGTCGGTCTGCTGGCAACGGCGTTGCTCGTGATCAACAACCTTCGCGACATCCCCGGCGACACCGGGTCTGGCAAGAGGACCCTCGCCGTGCGCCTGGGCGATGGCCGAACCCGAGCCCTCTACGTCGCCATGCTGGTGCTGGCCTTCGCCACCGTGCCCGCCGTGGCCGGCGGATTCGACCGGGCGCCGGCAGCGATCGCCGTCGTTGGCATCGTGCTGGCCCGCCAACCCGTCCTGCAGGTGCTCGAGGGCGCAAAGGGCGCCGCGCTCATCCCCGTCCTCGGGGCCACCGGTCGTGTGCAGCTCATCACCGGAGCCCTCCTCGCTGCGGGTCTGTGGGTCGGCGCGGGCTGAGCGCTCTGGTTCTGTGAACGGATACGTCCGGATACCGGACGTATCCGTTCACAGAACCGGTCAGAGGCTGTGCTGGACGAGCCAGGGGCGCAGGATGGCCAGGAACGCGGTGGGTTGCTCGAGGTGCGCGGCGTGGCCGGCGTGGGGGACGAGGGCGAGGGTGGCGTTTGGGCCGATCGAGTCAGCCATGCGCTCGGCGAGCGCGGAGAACTTGGCGTCGTTTGCCCCGGCCAGCACGAGCACTGGCATCTCGAGGAGGTGGAGCTCGTGCCAGCTCGGTTCCTGCGAGCCGGTGCCCGCTCGCTGCAGGCTGGTCATGAGTCCCTCGACGGTGTTGTCGAGGCGCTCATGCCGGAACGCGCGCTCGGGCGGTAGACCAGCGAACAGCGGCTGAGCCAGCCAGGCGTCGAGGAAGGCGTCGAGGCCCTCATCGCGGACCCGCTGCGCGGTACGGGCGTCCTGCGCGTGTCGTTCGGCCCGCCCGGTCGGATCGTCGATTCCTGCCGTGCCGCTGAGGAGCACGAGCCCGCGCACCAGCTCTGGGTGACGCAGGGCGACCTGGAGACAGAAGCGCGCCCCCATCGAGTAGCCGAGATAGGTGGCTGGACCGCCTTCCTCTCCGATGAGGCGAGCGCCCGTCGGTAGGTCCGCCACGATGTCGTGCGATCGGCCGTGACCCGGGGCGTCGACGCGGACCACCTCGTGGTCGCTCGCCAGGTCGTCGGCCTCGGACCCCCAGCAGCGCCCAGTTTGGGTGAACCCGTGGACGAGCACGATGGGTGTCCCCGCCCCCTGTCGCTCGGCGTGCAGGCCCATGACGTGGATGCTGGCACACGGGATGTGCTCGGATGGCGTGCGATGGCGCTGCGACCCGAGGATCTCCAAGCCACGTTCTGCGCCACGCTCGTCGACGAGTGGGCGCGCTGCGGCGTTGCGCATGCGGTGGTCTGCCCCGGTTCGCGCTCCACGCCTCTGGCCCTCGCGTTGGCCTCCGACGAGCGGATCCTGCTTCACGTCCAGCACGACGAGCGCAGCGCCGGGTTCCTCGCTCTCGGCCTGGGCGCTGCGGGCGGTGAGCCCGCCGTTGTCCTGACCACGAGCGGAACCGCGGCGGTGGAGCTCCACGCGGCTGTGGTCGAGGCAGATCTCGCCGGCGTGCCCCTCCTCGTGTGCACGGCCGACCGGCCGCCGGAGCTCATCGATGTGGGTGCCCCGCAGGCCATCGATCAAACGCACCTCTATGGGCGATCAGCGCGCTGGTTCCATGCCCCCGGGGTTGCTGAGGCAGCCGCGGCGCCGACGTGGCGCGCGACTGCGGCCCGTGCCTACGCCGAGTGCACCGGAGGTCGGCCCGGGCCGGTGCACCTCAACCTGGCATTTCGCGAGCCGCTCATCGGTCAGCCCGGCGACCTGCCGCCCACTCGGCCTGGTGGCGGCGCCTGGGCGTGGCGCCCCGATCCGCTGCCGCCGCTCGTCGCACCCGTGGGCCTCGCGGCGGACCTCGCAGGTCGCCGCGGTCTGATCGTCGCGGGTGCGGGATCCGGCCCGGGTCACGCGGTTGCCCGCGTGGCCACTGCCCTGGGCTGGCCCGTGCTGGCGTCGCCTCAGGCTCAGGTGTGGAGCGAACCAGGTGCTCCGGTCGTACCGGCGGCCGACGCCTTGCTGCGCGTCGACCCGGAGGCCCTCCGGCCAGAGGTGATCGTGCGCCTCGGCGGCTCACCGGCTTCACGGATCGTTGGGGAGTGGATGGCGGGCAGCGGGGCGGCGGAGATCGTGGTAGCGGGTGTCGACCAGTGGGACGACCCGCGCGGCACGGCAGCCGTCGTCCTCTCGACCCGAGCTGAGGACCTCCTCGCCACTTGGGGGCTGGAAGTGGACGGCATCGAGCCGGTGGACGGGGGAGCTTGGGCCGCGACGTGGCACGACCATGGCCAGGCCGCCCTCGCCGGCGTCGCGGAGGCGCTGGGGGCGGAGACGGAGCCCACGGAGCCCGGGATCGCCCGCGCGCTTGTGGGGGCCCTCCCTGCCGGATCCGCGTTGGTGGCCTCCTCTTCGATGCCGATCCGAGATCTCGAGTGGTACGCCCGTCCCAGCGTTCCCCTCGAGGTGCACGCCAATCGGGGAGCCAACGGCATCGACGGCGTCGTCTCCACCGCGGTCGGCGTGGCGCTGGCTGATCGGAGCCGTCCCACTGCGCTCCTGATCGGCGACGTCGCGTTCCTCCACGACAGCAACGGTCTGCTGGGGGCCACCGCTCGCGGTATCAACCTGGTGGTGGTGTTGGTGGACAACGATGGCGGAGGGATCTTCTCCTTCCTTCCGTCGGCTGCGGTGGTGGCACCCGATCGCTTCGAGCGCCTGTTCGGCACCCCCCATGGTCTCGATCTCGTGGCCATGGCGGCCGCCTTTGGAGTCATCGCCCGGCGCGTCACCGATGTCGGCGCTGCCGTGTCCGAAGCCCTGGCGGTGGGAGGGGTGCACGTCCTCGTCGCGGGCACAGATCGTGCCGTCAACCTGGCTGTGCACGGGCGGCTCAACGCAGCCGTGGCCAAGGCCGTGGCCCGCCTCGCGGAGTAGTCGGTCCGGTTGTGCGCCGCCGACCTCGTAGCGTCTGATGCATGCCTGGACGCCGGACGAAGATCGTCGCCACCATCGGGCCGGCGTCGGATCCCCCCGATGTGCTCCAGGCGCTCTTCGAAGCCGGGGCAGATGTCGCGCGCCTCGGGCTGGCCCATGGGCCGATCGAGGCGAGTCTGGATCGCATCGAGCGGGTGCGATCGGCGGCCATCAGCGCTGGCCGACCAGTCGGCATCCTCGTTGATCTCCCTGGGCCCAAGGTGCGCACGGCGCCCTTCAGCGACGACGGCGTTGCGCTGCAACCAGGCGCGCAGGTTCGACTGACTGAGGCGGCTTCCGGGGACATCAGCACCCATGAGGTCGTGGCCGTGCAACTGGCTGGTGCCGTCGACGCGCTCGAACCAGGCGACCGGGTGGCGCTGGGCGATGGGGGGGTGGTGCTCGTGGTCAGCGAGGGTCGACCCTCGGATGGCGTCGTCGCCACAGTGATCAGCGGCGGCGTGGTGCGGGGCCGGCCGGGGGTGTCGCTCCCGGAGGATCGTGTCCCGCTGCGTTCGCCAACCGACGACGACCTGCGCATGCTCGATCGGGTCTTGGAGGTGGGCGTCGACGCCGTGGCCGTGTCGTTCGTGCAGACGGCTGAGGACGTGGCCGCCATCAAGATGGCCATCGGACACGACGGGCCGATGGTCGTGGCGCAGATCGAGACGGGGCCAGCGGTCGAGGATCTGGAAGACATCCTCCGGGTCGCCGACGGGGTGATGGTTGCTCGAGGCGATCTCGGGGTCCGCCTTCCGCTGGAGGACGTCCCCCACATCCAGAAGCAGATCATCCGGAGCGGGGTGGCCCATGGCAAGCCCGTGATCACCGCTACCCAGATGCTCGAGTCGATGCTCGCCGCACCCACACCCACTCGGGCTGAGGTGTCCGACGTCGCCAACGCGGTGTTCGATGGCACCAGCGCGGTGATGCTCTCCGGCGAGACCGCGATCGGGCAGCATCCGGTGCTCGCGGTGGAGGCAATGGCGCGCATCACCGAACGAGCTGAGCGCGATTTCGACTATGAGGGTTGGGGCACCCGCCTCGGCCAGCAGCAGATGGCTGGCATCCACGGGGCTCCCACCACCACTCGCATCACGTCCGCCATCACAGCGGCCGCGTGGCGAGCATCGGTGGACGCCGAGCTGGCCGCCATCATCGCCTGCACGAACTCCGGCACGACTGCCCGCATGATCAGTCGCTTCCGCCCGACCTGCCCGATCATCGCGCTCACCCCCCACTGGCGAACGGCCCGCCAGCTCGCCATGGCATGGGGAATTCGACCACTCGTGGCAGACACGTACGGCACGCCCGACGAGGTGGTGTGGCACGCGGTCGAAGCCGTCGCACGCCTAGGCATCGTGCGGCCTGGCGACCTCGTGGGGGTGCTGGTGGGCTCGCCCACCGACGCGGACCCCACCACCGACACCCTGCGCCTCGTGCGGGTGCGGTAGAGCCCTAGAGGCGCGTCAGAGAGGCCAGGAGGGCCTGCAGCTTCACCTGGGTCTCCGCTAGCTCGGTCTCCGGATCGGAGCCAGCGACGATGCCATTGCCTGCCACGACCCGCGCCGTGGTGCCGTGCACATCGGCGCACCGGATGCTGACTGCGAAGGTTCCGTTGCCTTGCGCGTCGACCCAGCCGACCGTGCCGGCATAGCGCCCTCGGTCGAACCCCTCGTGTTGGGCGATCCACGCTTGGGCGTCAGCGCGGGGCCATCCATTGACCGCGGGCGTGGGGTGCAGCGCACCCACGAGCTCGATGATCGATGGGGCAGGTTGGGAGAGGCGGCCCTCCACCAACGTGGCGAGGTGCTGCAAGTTGGCGACGCTGACAACCGAAGGCTCCGGCTCGTAGTCCAGGTAGGAGCACCACGGCAGGAGCGTGTCGAACACCATGTCGATCGTGATCTGATGCTCGTGTCGGTAGGTGGTCGACGCGAGCAGGCCGGCCGCGAGCGATGCGTCAGCGTTCGAGTCCCCGCCGCGGCGCACGGTGCCTGCCATCGGCTGGGCCCGTACGACGTCGCCGGCCCGCTCCACGAGCAGTTCCGGGCTGGCGCCGAGGAAGCCGTCGACGTGGAACAAGAAGCACCCGGGGTAGGCGGACCGCAGGCGAGCGAGGAGCAGAGATCGGTCGAACGGCACGTCGGCCTCAACGACGATCTCTCTGGCCAACACCACCTTGCGGAGCCCGTCGGGCCCAGCCTCACGCATCGCCGTGGTGGCATTGGCAACGAGCTCGCACCACCACGCCGCAGGGCGGCTCGGTTCCACGCTGATCCGGCCTGGGAGTGGCGTTCGGTCGATCGGTGTTGCCGCGCAGAGGCTGACGGGATCTAGCTCAGGGAGATCCGCGGGCCCAATCGTGGTCACCCAGCGGGTGCCGTTGTCGTGTCGGCCCCAGACGATCTCAGGGATCACCATCTCGGTCATGTCGTCGGGCTGGAACGGAAGCGCACCGAAGGCCACGGCACCAGTGCCGGGCACCCCAACGGGGTCGTCGGCTTCGATGCGGGCGAGGGTGGCGGCTACGTCTCGCACGGCAACCCGAGCTGCGACGCCCCGCCCCGCGAGTCCCACCCGCGAGCGCTCGAGGAGCACCCCGTCTCCACCCGCCAGCAGGAGGAGGTCGAGGTCGACGTCGACACGCCGAGTACGGGCGAGGAGTGACCCCGCCTCGGTCACGCCGGGTCCGGTTCGGCGCGCCGGGTGGCGTTGATCAGCTGTGCGATGCCCACAGAGAGGAGACGACGCTCGACGTCGACGAACCCCGCGGCAGCCAGCTGACCCAACATCAGGCCGGGATCGGGCAGGTACGCGACCGATCGGGGCAGGTAGCGGTAGGCAGCAGGGTCGGAGAGCAGGCCGCCCACGAGCGGCACGACCTTGCCGAAGTACACGCCGTGGCCGAAGCGGAGCACGCGGTTCGGCGGTTCGGCCACCTCGAGGAGCGCGATGCGACCCCCAGGACGCACGATCCGGGCCAGCTCGGCGAAGAACGGCGGGAGCGCCTCGAAGTTCCGGAGGGCGAATCCGCAGGTGACGCCCGCAGTGCTGGCCGCCGGGAACGGGAGGCGGAGCGCGTCGCCGTGCGCGAGGGGAGCGGTGGTTCGGGCGGCGGCCAACATCCCAAACGAGAGGTCGACACCGATCGGAGCGAGCCCCTGGGAGGCCAGCTCGCGGCACAGGTCGCCGGTGCCGCACGCGAGGTCGACCACCGTCGAGTTGGCGGGAAGTCCTAGCGTGCGGACAGTGTGGCGCCGCCAGCGCACGTCCATCCTGAACGTCATGATGCGGTTGACGAGGTCGTACCGGGGGGCGATTGCGTCGAACATCGACCGCACGGCCTCTACCTTCTCCTCGCCCTCGGGCAGTGCGTCGGGCATGGTGAAGCGGGTCATCGCGGTCATGGTAGGAACCCCCCGTGCCGAAGCCCCAACCGGTGATC
>JANOQG010000207.1:0-2733 GCA_031422255.1 Actinomycetes bacterium
GAAGAGACTCTGGTTTGCGAGTCCCGTGAGGGAGTCGTGGAGTGCCTGATGGGCGAGTTTGTCTTCGAGGCGGGTTCGCTCGGTGGAGTCGTGAAAGCTCCACACACGACCGACGATCTCCCCATCCACGAACTGTGGATGGGAGTAGCGGTCGACGACCCTCCCGTCCAGGAAGTGGAGTACATCGTGGCTCTGATCCGCTGGATGCGCGTAGAGATCTGCGATCTTGTCCAAGAAGGCCTGCGGGTTGGAGAGCTGGTCGAGGACGAAGGCGATGGCGGCGGCGTCGTCTTTGGCGGCGATCAGTTCCTCCGGGATTTGCCACAGCTCGACGAAACTCCGGTTGAGCGTTGTGATCGCTCCCCCTCGATCAACCACCAGGATGCCGTCGCCGGCCGCGTCGAGCGTCGCGTTGAGCAACGAGAGCGTCGAGAGCAGCTCCGCCTCGATGGTCTTGCGCGCGGTCAGGTCATGGCCCGACACGACCAGTGCTGCGACGGTCGGGTCTTCGAGGAGGTTCACCAACGTCAACTCGAACGGAATCGTCGTGCGATGCGACGACTGGTGACAAAGGCTGACCTCCACCGTGGAGGCCGTCCCGAGGCCTTGCTCCGCCATGGCCGCCGCCGCCAGCGCAGCTTTGAGGGCTGCGTGGTCGGAAGGGACGACCAGGTCCGTCAACGGGAGCCCCACCACCTTGTCCTGGTCATGGCCGAGCAGCCGGGTCAGCGCACCGGATGCGGCTCCGACGATGCCTTCCGAGGAGACCAGCATCATCAGCGTCGCAGCGTTGTGGACGAGCGATCGGAACTTGGCGTCGTCGTTGCTGGCGACCTCGAAGCTGCGTCGCTCGGTGAGGTCCCGAATCGAGAGCACGATGGCGCCGAGCTGAGACCCCTGTAGTGGCGCGCCGATCAGTTCCGCGAGGCGCCATCCTTCGCTGCTGCGGAGGCGAACCTCGATCGGGAGCCCGCGGTCTTTCGTCTGGATGCTGAGCAGCGAGAGCAGCGCGAACTCGAGGTCGTCTGGGTGCATCAGGTCCAGCCCCGACATCCCCATCGACGACCGAAGGGACAGGCCGAAGAACGCCTCGGCTGCCTGGTTGCCCCAAAGTAGGTGCGCCTCGGCATCGATCACGACGACCGGATCCGGGAGACGGCCAAGCACCCCGAGGAGCGCCCGATCATCCAAGGGGCTGTCCCCGGGTCGGACCGCTCGAATCATCGCTTCAGTGGGCGCCATTCGTGGGTGTTCGGCCCGGCAATCGACGAACTAGAGCACAGCGGACACAGTGCCTAGGTACTGGGCAAGCTCCTAGACGCGGACGCGGCCGAGCGCGTCGATGTAGCTGTGCTTGTTCACCACGCGCTCCAGCCGGTGGTAGGCGTGCAGCTCCGGTAGGTGCCGAGGAGCGACGGTTGGCGGGGCGGCCAGCAGGTCGCGCACGTCGTAGGCAATCGAGTACACGCGTACGCGGTCGATCTGCCCCGGGTACGCGAAGAGCTCGGGGTAGGCGTTGCCGAGCCACCAAGGCACCTCGCAGTAGTCCTCGGCACGGGTGCGGGCCTCGTACGCGGGAGCGACGTGGAGCTGGGGATATGCGGCACAGCGCAGGATGATGTCGAGGTCGAGGTCTTTGGGTCCGGGTCGAGCCCATTCGACGTCGAACAGTGCGGTGATCTCGCCGGCGTGCCACAGCATGTTCTCGAACGTCACGTCGCCGTGCACCAGGGTGGGCTCGTTGAACGGCTCGAGCACGGGCGCGAGGCGGCGGACCATCTCTGCCGCGTCCGTGAGGAGTCGGGGGTCGACGTGGGCGAGGTGCGTGGCCCGCTGCAACGCATCCAGCAGTGGAGCGGTGGGGTCGCTGGCTCCGAGCTCGAGCAACTGAGGCGTGCCGTCGATCGGGGGGAGACCGGCGGGAGCCAACGTTTGGTGGAGGGCGGCCAACCGGGTGGCAATCTGCTCGACGGCGGATTCGCGTTGGCCATCGGTCAGGTCTGGCCAGACGTGCGCGAGGGGGCGACCGATGACGCGCTCAGCCACCAACCAGTCTTCGCCGCGGCCGCCACCGTGTGCGACGACTCGTGGATAGCCCACCTCAGGGGGAAGCGCCGCGGCCACGAGGGTCTCCCGATACAGGCGGTTGTTCGGGCGACGGTTCACGCGCACGACGTGGGTGGCGGTGAGCCACACCTCATTGGTGACGCTGCTGGCCCGCTCGAGGGGCACCGAGGGGTCCAGATGGGCTCCGCGCAGCGCGGTGCGGGCTCGCACTTCGGCGAGGGCGCCTCCCTTCTCGTGTTGCATTGTTTGCATACGACCGCGCCTGCCCTCTCCCGCCGGGACTGTGCGCGCTCAACCTACCGCTGGAGCACGGCTCGTAGTGGTGATCCTCCGGAGAGTGGCCTTTTGGCCTATGCCGTGTCGGGGATCGGATCAGTCCCACACCATGGAGGCTGGCCGCGCGCCGTGGAGCAGCCCGATGGGGTCGTGCTTGTCGATGTGACCGATGAGGCCTTGGTACACGCTGTAGCCGCAGAGCCGCTGGAGCCGCTCCTCGAACCCCTCCGCCACGTGCTTGGGGATGCCCAGCTGCTGGTTCTCCTGCTGGCGGATGTAGCCAGCGCAGTAGTTCATTGCGAGACCGATGCGCCGCTCTGAGGTGGAGTTGGCTCCACCCCCGTGCCAGAGGCTGCCGTGCCAGATCAGCACGGATCCCCGCCCCATCTC
>JANOQG010000208.1:0-5168 GCA_031422255.1 Actinomycetes bacterium
GCTGCTCGTTGCCCCTCTCGCCAATCGGCAGTACGACGATCTGGCCGCGGAGTGGCCCGAGCTTCGAGCCGATCTTGAGGTGCAGGTCGACGACCTGGCTGAGCGCTCCGCGAGGGACGAGTGGCCAATTCGGATCCCCACCTACGCCGAGCTAGAGGATCAGTTCTCCGGGCGTTCCAGCGCCGATACAGACGGAGACGGCACGATCAGCGAGGACGAGCGGCAGGCTCGCTTCGCCAATCAGATCGACACGGCGCGCGAGCTCGTCCTCAAGGTGTTTCACGTGGGGATCATCTTCGTGCTGGCACCGATCATTGCCTTCTACCTTCTCGTTGATCTTCCGCACCTCCGGCGTGTCGGGCGATCGCTCGTGCCCGAAGGCACCAGGGGCGATGTCATGGTGGTGTGTCGACGGCTCAGCACCGCCATCGGCGGCTACTTCCGGGGTCAGCTCGCGGTGGCGTTCGTCGTCGGCACCATGGCCTCGATCGGCATGCTGGCCATCGGGCTGCCGTTCTGGCTGATCGTCGGCATGGTGGCCGGCGTCTTCAACATGATCCCGCTGATCGGGCCCTGGGTCGGGGCCGTGCCCGGCGTGGCCATCGCCCTGACCACCGGAGGCGGCCTGAATCAGGCCATCGCGGTGGCGGTCGTCATGGCGGTGGTGCAACAGATCGACAACCACTTCATCAGCCCGATCGTGATGCAGCGGGCCGTCAAGCTGCACCCCGCTGTCGTGATGCTGGCCTTGCTGGCTGGCGGCACCCTGGGGGGGTTCTTCGGCCTGCTGTTGGCGGTGCCAGCGACAGCGGTGCTGAAGATCGTGCTCGGACATGCCTGGCGGCACTACGTGCTCGGTGAGGCACTCGACGAGATCGAGGCGCGCTGGGAGGAGGAGTCCGAGCACCCGGTGCACGGTGGGTTCGTGACACCCGTCGGCATCGAGGTCGAGGTCGATGTCGACGACGACGCACCGCTCCGGGAGTAGCCCGGGAGACTGCTCTCAGGCCGGAGTACGCGGGCGCAGGAGCACGAGGGCATGCGCCATCGTCTGCAGTGCATCCTCGTCGGAGGCCGGACCGGACGGCGTGGGATCGCTGACCACCAGCTCGGCTCGCTCGACGCTGCAACCCGTCAGGGCCTGCACGAGGTCGGCGAGTCGGTGGCCGGTGGGGGGATCGTCGAGGTCGATGATGATCTCACGCGTTGTTGGGTGGGGGGTGCTGACTGCCATCTGTGTGCGCTCCAGTATCGCCCTGGTGCCAGTGGTGTCCCTCCCTGCATCGGCGGATGTCTCTGGGCACCTTTAGCGATTTCGGTGGGCCAAATGACCTAGACCGAATCGGGGCGAGTTCGGCTCCGACGACGGCCGCGCGACTAGGCGGTGCGGCGTCGATAGGCCGACACGTCGACGAGCGCGGGGCGCTCGCCGATCGCCACCTCGATGGGCTCCAGATCGGGGCGGACGAGCGTGCCGGCCCGGTCAAGCCCGACCTTTGATCGCCCGAGTGCGGTCTGGAGAACGGCGAGCGCCTGCGGGCCGAGCTCGTCGAGCGGTCGATTGCGGTGGCGGCGGGTACCGAGGTCGACCTGCGCGATCGTGTCCGTTCCCTCCATCTCCGCGATGTCGATCAGCAGGCCGAGGTCGACGCCGTAGCCCTGCACAAAGGGGAGACGCTCCAGGAGTGACCGGCGCCCGGCGTACTCACCGGAGAGCGGCTGCACGATGGAGGACAGGTGGGGGAACAGCGTGGCGATGGCCGGCCTCGCCATCAACTCCGTGACGCGTCCGCCGCCATGGGCGCTGCCTTCAACCGGTCGGTCGTAGAAGCCCTTCACGAAGCCGATGTCGGGCCGTGCGAGCAGAGGCCCGAGGAGCCCAACGACGAACCGCGGCCCGAAGTCGAGGATGTCGGCGTCGCACCACACGATGAGGTCGCCGTCGGCGGCAGCCACCGACTTCCACAGGGCCTCGCCCTTGCCTTCCCCGGGGCCGAGTTCCGGGAGCACGTCGTCCGCGGCGACGACGCGGGCGCCAGCCTTCGCAGCGATCTCGGCGGTGCGGTCGGTGGAGTGATCGTCAACGACCAGCACCTCGTCTACGAGGCCGATCGAGTCCACGAGGGTGCCGCGGAGGAGCTCCACGTTCTGGCCGATCGTGGCCGCCTCATCGCGGGCGGGCAGGCACACCGAGATCAGGTGGCCGTGGCGCGCCTTCTGGTCCGCCAACTGCCCGGCGGCAAAGTCGGTGTGGTGAAAGGTCCGGTAGATGGGCCGCCGCACGGCGTCATGCATATCGGCGGAGTGGCCCGACGGCAACTTCTCGGGTCCGATGGGAATGGTCGGCATTCGACGTTGGTTCGGTACGATCGCCCTGCCCCGCCGCATCCTGAGGAACCGATCCCGATGAGCGTCACTGTTCGCGTGCCCACCACCCTCCGCACCCTCACTGGGGGTGCCTCTGAGGTCGTCGTCGACGGCGCCACCGTGGGGGACGTGCTCGCGGCCCTCGAGGCGATCCATCCAGGGTTTGCCGAGCGAATCCTCGATGATGAGGGCGGGCTGCGGCGCTTCGTGAACGTTTTCGTGGCGGACGACGACGTGCGGTTCCTGGACGCGCTCGCCACGCAGGTCCCGGACGGAGAGACCGTGTCGATCATTCCCGCTGTCGCGGGCGGTTGACCGTCACCTCCTGACCAGTCGTACGACCCCTTTGGCTGGGCCAGACGGCTCATCGTGCTCAACTGCGACTCCACCGCCGTCGAAGTGCCCTACATGCACGCACCCGATGTCCTCATCGTTGACGACGACACTGACATCCGAACCATGCTCTCCTTTGCCTTGGGTGGCGAGTTTCTCCTTCGCTTCGCCACCAACGGCACCGACGCTCTGCATGAGCTTGCGACCCGCCCGCCCGCAGCGATGGTGCTCAGCGCTGCGATGTCGGGGGTCGACGGCTATGACGTGCTCGAGGCTCGCCGCGAGCGCGGCCTGGCTCCTAACACCGTGATCGTCATGCTCACCGCCTCACCCGACCAGCGGGACATCGTCCGCAGTTGGAGCTTGGGCGCGGTCGCTCACCTCATCAGGCCGATCGACCCCGAACAGATCGCCGTGCAGCTGCGCGTGAACCTCGCTACTGCCGTCCCTGCCTGACCCCCGGGAGAGACGACGAAGGCGAGCGCAGCACCGGCCCGGGCCGGTGGCCGGTGTCCTGGCGGACGGGACATCGGCCATTGGATCCGCCCGATCGGGGCCGGGGAGCGGCGTGGCGTCGCGCTCGAGGATGCTGACCTCGTGCCCGGCGCGCCCGAGGCTCAACGCGGTGCCGAGGCTGGCCACACCTGCCCCCACCAGGACGATCTGTGCCATCGATGGATGGGAGCCGAAACTAGACCGTCTGGTCAAGTTTTCGAGCGTTAGCACTCTCCGGTTGCGAGTGCTGATCTCGGGTGGTTGACTGGCTAGCAGTCAGGCACCGAGAGTGCTAACGCAAACCACCGCTACGGAGGACCATCCTCAAATGTCCAAGATCATCGCCTTCGACGAAGAGGCCCGCCGCGGCCTCGAAGCCGGCATGAACAAGTTGGCCGACGCAGTCCGAGTCACGCTCGGACCGAAGGGTCGCAACGTCGTGCTCGACAAGAAGTGGGGCGCCCCCACGATCACCAAGGACGGCGTATCCGTCGCCAAGGAGATCGAACTCGAGGATCCGTACGAGAAGATCGGCGCCGAGCTCGTCAAGGAGGTGGCCAAGAAGACCGACGACGTCGCCGGTGATGGCACCACCACCGCCACCGTTCTCGCCTGGGCCATGGTCCGCGAGGGCCTGCGCAACGTTGCGGCCGGCGCCAACCCGATGGCCCTCAAGCGGGGAATCGAGGCCGGTGTCGAAGCTGCCGTAGCCAACCTCACCAAGCTCTCCAAGGACGTCGAGTCCAAGGAGCAGATCGCCCAGGTCGCTTCGATCTCGGCCAACAACGACATGGAGATCGGCAAGGTCATCGCCGAGGCGATCGACAAGGTCGGCAAGGACGTCGTGGTCACCGTCGAGGAGTCGAACACATTCGGCATCGAGATGGATCTCGTCGAGGGCATGCGCTTCGACAAGGGCTACATCTCCCCGTACTTCGTGACCGACCCCGATCGCATGGAGACCGTGCTCGAGGATCCCTACATCCTCCTCGTCAGCTCCAAGATCACCGCCGTGCGCGACATGCTGCCGGTTCTCGAGAAGGTCATGCAGTCGAGCCGTCCGTTGCTCATCATCGCCGAGGACATCGAGGGCGAGGCTCTCGCAACCCTCGTGGTGAACAAGATACGCGGCACCTTCAAGAGCGCCGCTGTGAAGGCCCCTGGCTTCGGCGAGCGCCGCAAGGCGATGCTGCAGGACATGGCCATCGTCACGGGTGGCCAGGTCGTTTCCGAGGAAGTTGGCCTCAAGCTCGAGAACACCACCCTCGACCTGCTGGGCACTGCCTCCAAGGTGATCATCTCGAAGGACGAGACCACGATCATCCAGGGCGCCGGTGTCGATGCTGACATCAAGGGTCGCATCCAGCAGATCAAGAACGAGATCGAAAACACCGACTCGGACTACGACCGCGAGAAGCTCCAGGAGCGTCTCGCCAAGCTGTCCGGCGGCGTGGCCGTCCTCAAGGTCGGTGCCGCCACCGAGGTGGAGCTCAAGGAGAAGAAGCACCGCATCGAAGACGCCGTCTCCACCGCGAAGGCTGCGGTTGAGGAAGGCATCGTGCCCGGCGGTGGCGTGGCGCTCGTGCGCTCGCAGGAAGCCGTGCTGGCCGTCGCCAAGAAGCTCAAGGGCGACGAAGCCACGGGAGCTCGTCTGGTGGCCAAGGCCATCGAGGAGCCGCTCCGCCAGATTGCGCTCAACGCCGGCATCGAGCCGGGTGTTGCGAGTGAGCGGGTGAAGGCAATGGACGGCAACGACGGCCTCAACGCCGCCACCGGCGAGTACGAGGACCTCATCAAGGCGGGCGTGGCCGACCCCACCAAGGTCACCCGCTCCGCCCTGCAGAACGCAGCGTCCATCGCAGCGCTCTTCCTCACCACCGAGGCTGTCATCGCCGACAAGCCTGAGCCCGCCCCCGCCATGGCTGGCGGCGGAGGCATGGAGGACTACTAGCGATTCGAGCTCGGCGGCCTTC